>JBNMIN010000007.1:0-37752 GCA_050873305.1 Oscillospiraceae bacterium | reverse complement strand
TATAGGCGATAAAGCGCTCTTCGGCGACCCTATCCTCACCGTATATCGCGGTCTCTATGCCCGCCTGCGCGAGGCGTTCATAGAGATAAAGAAATCTCTTTGACCTCTGCGAACGGTCAAGGAAGCGCTCGAGATAAGAGTCCAGATATCCGCGTATTTTTTCATAGCGTTCATCGGGATCGAACTCGGAGAGCTCCTGCGCACTGAATTCGCTGAGCAGCTGTTCGAGCACGAAATGTATGACCGTGCCTTTCTGAAGCGGGTCGAAGGTCGCGCTCTTGTTCTCCTGAAGCTTCAAGCCGTAGCGGCAATAATAAGAAAACGGGCAGCGGTAATATGTCTCCGCCCGCGAGGGTGAGATATTCATGTTCATGCCGAAAAGGCGCGTCGCGCTCTCGCGGCTGTCTATCCTGAATGTTCTCCCCTCCGCCGCGCTGTCGAGCGACGCGAGCCTGCCGGAATAATCGGAATCTTTTTCAAAATATTTTCTCAGCGATTCATAGAGTTCGCCGCCGTTTCGCATCAGCGCTGCCGTCAGCTCGAATGCTGGCTTTTTGCCCTCAACAAGGTCGATTTTGTCCGCCGTGAGGGTGTCGGTCTGATGCACCTGCGGGAAGTGCTCGCGGATGAAAGTGATTATCTCCGACTCGCTGAGTTCTTCTCCCTGCGCGCTCTTTGAAGAATAACTGACTATCAGCTTCTCTTTTGCACAGCAGCACGCGGTATAGGCGATAAAGCGCTCTTCGGCGACCCTATCCTCACCGTATATCGCGGTCTCTATGCCCGCCTGCGCGAGGCGTTCGCGCTCGCCGGCGTTGAGCATACCGCCCTGAACGGGATTGAGCGGCAGTTTTCCCGCATTTGCGCCGAGAACGAACACTGCCTTGGGCGCGATGGGTCTTATTCTCTGCGCCGAGCCTATCGTCACCTCTTCGAGGGAATGAGGTATCTCGCCGAGGGTAACGGTGGAGAGCATGAGATCAAAAAGTCTCGAAAAGCGCGAGGCTTTTACCGGGGTCTTGCCGAGCGTCTGCGCCGCGACATCGAGCAGAGAACAGAGGGTGTCCCAGAGCCGCTCCGTCTCGAGAGCGAGCACATTTTCGCCCGAATCTTCGAGATAAATTGCGAGGTCTTTGAGTCTCTGCGCCGTGTCGAGCTCGCACAGCAGCTCGAACACCGCCCTTGCGCAGCCCTCGCCGTCGTTATCTTTGAGCTTGCTTCTGAACTTTGCAAACGGTTCGACCGCCTTCTCGCGCAGAGCGTTCAGCCTTTCAAGCTCCGCCGCTGCGTTTTCGGTCATCTCGCCGAAGCCGTCGGGGCTCGACTCCCATTTTTTCAGCCAACCCGAGCCGTTTATCTGCCAGAGATAAGTATAATTTTCAATGTCCGATATCTCGTCCGCCGCAAGCGGGCAGAGGCCGGTTTTCAAAGCGCGCAGGACGCTGTCGGTGTCAAAGCCCGTGTCGGCTATTTTCAGCGCGGCGCGAACGAGCGTCATCAGCGGCTGATTTATAACAGGCTGGCGTCTGTCCTCGAACACCGGCACGCCGCATTTAGCGAGCGCGGTCAGCATCGGGCGGATATACGAAGCTTCGTCGCGCACGATAACCGCTATATCGCGGCTTCGGTACTCGCCGGTTCTGAGCATTCGCTTTATATGCGCCGCGGCATAGGCGCACTCGCTGCGTATATCGGGCGACGCGACTATAGATATGCTGTCGCACGCATCGGGGAACACCTCCGCCTCGGGGCTCAGAAAGTCACTTGCAAATGCATCGAGCGCGGGATCGCCGTTCGGGTCATTGATTACAACGGGCTTTGCGCACGGCACGCCGACGCTGTTCGCGAGCTTAACGAGCTTCTTTGCCGTATTTTTTGTATGGTAGAATATATCGTCGCTGTCCCGCTCGATAAGATCGGGCGCAGTCAGCGCGGCATAAACATCGTCCGCCTGGGTGAGTATTTTGCCGATAACTCCGAACTCCTGCGCAGTGAAGCCGCGGAAGGAGTCGAAGAACACCGTTTTATTTTTAAAATACCCGCTTTCGAGAATTTTATCTTTGAGGCGGGTCAGCATGCGGCTGTCGTCAAGCCAGCCGTCGGAGACAAAAGAATCGTAGACCGAGAAAACGAGCGAAATATCGGCGAGCTTGCTTTTCAGCAGCCCATCCTCCATATTGTTCATGGCGGCGGTCATATCCTCGGGGGATATCGCGCACTGGCAGAACTCCTCGTTGAGAATCAGCAGCTCGCGCACGACCGCGGGGCTGTCCGCGCTGCGGGAATAGACATTCAGTTTATCGGCGCACTGTTCGAGGGCGCGGCTCATAAGAAGTATTTTTCCCGCCTCATTTAAGCGCTTACCCTTGTCCCAGCCGACGGCGTTAAACACGGTATTCGCAAGGCGCGTGAAGCTCAGCACCTCGACACGCTGGGCGTCAGCCGTTCCGAGGCGTTCGAGCACTATGCGCTCGGCGGCAAAGGAATACTGTTCAGGCACTATCAGAACAGCCTCGCCGCCCGAAGAAGCAATCGAAGCCGCCATATCATAGAGATAGCCTGCGGTGCCGCCCACCGAGGGCGAAAGTATCAGTCGCAGCATTTCAAACCTCCGTCAGAAAGATTTCACACAAAGATTATATCACATCCGCGGAAATTTGCTATACCATATTTGGGACATTGATATTGTATATCCAAAAACTCTCTGATATAATAATATCAAAATGACTTATAAGGCGGTGCGCAGTATGAGAATATCAACACAGACAGACATTATTTTCCCGGCTTTCGGCATTGACGCGGGCATGAAAATATTCAAAGAGGCAGGCTTCGACGCGCTCGATTTTTCTATGTTCTATATGAACCGCTCGCTTGAGAGTGCGCTCGGCAATATGGGCGAGGATGAGCTTGTCAATAAGCTTTTGGAATCGAGCGAAAAATATTCGCTCCCGTTCAATCAGGCTCATGCGCCGTTTCCGAGCTACCGTTTCGGCGACGAGGAATACAACAAATTCGTCTATGAAAAATTGAAGCTCTCTATCCGCATCGCGGGCAAGATAGGCGCGAGCCAGATAATAGTCCACCCGACCGCCTGCCCGGACGGCGTGGATCAGAAGCAGTTCAACATCGATTTTTACAATTCGCTCAAGCCCCTGTGCGAGGAGTTCGGCACGAAGATAGCGCTCGAGAACATGTTCGGTCACGACTCCCGCCGCCATGTTATGCTCGCGAATGTTTGCAGCTACGGCGATGATCTTGCCGAATATTATGACGCGCTCGACCCGAGATATTTCACCGTCTGCCTCGATCTCGGTCACAGCGGACTTGTCGGCGACGACGCGGCGCACGCAATAAGAGTGCTCGGTCACAACAGGCTCACGGCGCTGCACGTTCACGACAACAACTATATGGAGGATCTGCACATGCCGCCCTTCACCTGCAAGCTCGACTGGAAGGCTATCGCGCAGGCGCTCCACGACATAAACTACACGGGCGATGTCACCCTCGAGGACGACGGATTCATCGCGAAACTGCCGAAGCGCGCCCTTATAAACGGCACCCGCCTCGCCGCAGACCTCGCGTCCGAGCTGCGCGACATGATAGCTTTGTAATAATCATATTTAAAAGCCGCATTCACCCGGATGCGGCTTTTTCTTGCAATAACAAATAGAGTATGATATAGTTATATTTAATATACATATGCGTAAAACGCAACTGGAGGAATCATTTTGACTACCGGAAGTTGGGTGCAGATAGTATGCCTTGTTCTGCTCATACTGTTCTCGGCATTTTTCTCGGCATCCGAAACCGCTTTTACTTCCCTCAACAAGATAAGGCTCAAGACCATGGCTGACGACGGCAACAAAAAAGCCGCCAAGGCATATAAGATGGCAGAGAACTACGACAAGCTGCTCTCCACCGTACTTGTCGGAAACAATATTGTCAACATCACGGCGTCGTCCGTGGCTACGGTGCTTTTCATCAAGCTCATAAACGAGAGCAAGGGTCCGACGGTCTCGACGATAATAATGACCGTGCTCCTGCTGATCTTCGGCGAGGTCACGCCGAAGACGCTCGCAAAAGAGATGCCCGAAAAATATGCGATGTTCGCGACGCCGTTCCTGAGGGCGATTACTGTCATATTGACTCCCGCCGTGGCGTTCTTCATGCTCTGGAAGAAGCTTCTGAGCAAGATTTTCAAATTCAAGAAGGACGACACGATAACCGGCGACGAGCTTTTGAACATCGTTGACGAGGCGGAGTCCGGCGGCGGACTCGACGAGGACGAGAGCGATCTTATCCGCTCAGCTATTTCATTTTACGAATGTCCCGTCGGCGATATTCTGACCCCGCGAGTCGATGTCATTGCCGTTTCAAAGGACGACAGCGTTGAAAAGATAGCCTCGGTGTTCAACGACTCCGGCTTCTCGCGCCTGCCTGTCTATTCGGACGACACGGACGACATAATCGGCTTCATCCACATCAGGGACTTCAACAAATATGTGCTCACGAAGAAGCAGCCGATATCCTCGATAATCAAAAAGACCGTCTACATAGCAAAGCAGATGCAGATAAGCGAACTGCTCAAGCTCATGCAGCAGAAAAAGACTCACATGGCGGTTGTCGCGGACGAGTTCGGCGGCACGCTCGGCATAGTGACCATGGAGGACATTCTCGAAGAGCTTGTCGGCGAGATATGGGACGAAAACGACGAGGTTATTGAGGACTTCTCTCCCCAGCCCGACGGCACGGTAAAAGTGCTCGGCGGTGCGCAGCTCGACAAGATGTTTGAATATTTCGAAATGGAGGAGGACGAGGAGTCCGAGTCCGTATCAGTAGGCGGCTGGGTGCTCGAACAGCTCGGCAAAATGGCTGAAGTCGGCGACACGTTTGAATACAAAAATCTTTCCGTCACCGTCACCGACGTTGAACAGCGCAGGGTTATCGAGATCTCCGTGAAGGTCGAAGAGCCGAAAGAAGAGAGTGAAGAGGACAAAGAGGACTAAAATAAAAAAATATAAGAGAGCCGGATTTTTCCGACTCTCTTTTTTATTTGTTACATCGTACTTGCAAGACCGATAAGCAGCGGCATGGTCACTATCGAAATGAAGCTGACTATTGCGACCGTTTGGGATGCAAGTCCCGTGTCTTTGTTGTACTTTGCCGCAAAGACGACCGTTATGTTTGCGGGCGGTGCGCTCGCCGCGATTATCATTGCGGTCAGCAGCGCTCCCGTGATGCCGCAGAGTCTGAAAACGCCGAGGCATATGAGCGGTATAACCGCGAGCTTTATCAGCGCGACGCAGAGTATCCGCCACTCTTTGAGCGCGGATTTTATCTTCGCGTTCGAGAGATATGTGCCGAAAATCAGCATCGCCACGGGTGTATTGAGCGCGGCGAGATAGTCTATCGGCGCTTCTATGACATTGGGCAGCCTTATCTTCAGCAGATACAGCGGCAAGCCGATTATGAGCGATATCGTGCCCGGATTTATCAGGATGTTCTTGAAGTTGAACTTCGTCTTTTCGCCCGTCTCGGAGCGCGACATCAGCCAGATGCCGTGGGTGAATGAGAACAGATGGAACATCATTATGACGACCGAGCCGTAGAACACGCCCTCGTCGCCGAGCACGGCATAGGCGAGCGGCAGAGCCATATACCCGCAGTTGCCGTAGACGCTCGAATACTTGAATATTGCAGCTTTGCCTATCGGCGATTTGTTGAACACGACGGAGCTGACCGCCACGCCGATAATATGTATCGCGGCGCCGCAGGCGGCGGCTATCGCAAGGCGCGTCGCCGATTCGCGGCTGAACTCCATGGAGATGAACGACTGCACTATCTTTGCGGGAGTGATGATATAAAACATCAGATCCGTGCACAGGCGCGCAGCTTTCTCCGTGAAGAGCTTCGTTCTGTCGGCGATAAATCCGACCGCAACGAGAATATACAGTATCGCCACCTGCTCGGCGGCGATGAGAAAATTATCTAAAAACATCAGCTCTCTGTTTTCTCAGCCGTTTCGGCGGTCTCGGTGTTTTTCTCGCCGAATCCGACTCTGGTTAAAAGCAGCGCGCAGATGAACACAGCCGCGCCGAGGTCGCACCACTCTATGGGCGACTGAGTGCAGAGCAGATCGCCCTTGCCGACGAGGGTCATTATGAATCTCGGCAGGAAGCAAATCAGAGAGAACATCATTGCGGGCAGTCCGTAGCCGACGAGCTTCCAGTCGAAGCCGTCGCCGCCGACCTTTGAGTTGAGCTGAGAGAACGCCATTAAGAATGCCATAAGGAACACGCACATAAACAGCTCATAGAGAAGATCGGAAACATTGAGGAAATTTATCGTGCGCATGAATCTGTGCATGAGTCTGAAGATGCACCAGAGCACCGGGAACAGCGCCATGAGCTTTGACTCCGAGGCATTTGACTTGCCTTTTAAGTGACCGTAGCCGAAGAGGACAAAGAACACCGCCGCAACAACGGCGCAGAAACCCTCAAGTCCCCTTGAGATAAGACCTGTTTTAAGATACTGAACCGACTCGGTGCCGTACATGAGCGCAGTGTCGGCAGCAGTCGCGAACACTGTCTTATACTGCGAAACAGCGTCGATCATCAGCGTCAGAGCGAACATGAACGCGGCTATCGCGAGCCCTGTCGAGCCGAATTTTTCTGTAGAATAAGATATCTTCTTTCTGCTCGCTATCGCAATTGCAAGAAACGCAACGGCGGACACGGCAAGCAGGGTATACGACAGCCAGATGCTCCAGCCGCTGCCGCTGTAAAAGCCTGTCTTGGGCTCAAGCACTCCTGACGCATACTGATAGCAGCGCACCGGGATCAGCACCAGAAGAACTGCGGCAAGGGCTATCATCATAATTTTAAGCATTGAAACTTTTTTATCTTTCGGCATTGTATCAAGTCCTAAAAATTATTTTTGTCTGTTAAGCGTGCTCGTCGCTGGGGATATATCTGAGCTCGCCGGGATAATTATCGAGTCTGTCGTCAAGCTTTACATAGTTGCGCTGGGCGCAGACGCTCTTATATGCCGGGCGGATTATTCTGCCGCCGGTCATCAGCTCTTCCATTCTGTGCGCCGACCAGCCTGCAACGCGGGCGACGGTGAACAGCGGAGTGAACAGATCCTCGGGGATACCGAGCAGCTTATATACAAGGCCGGAATAGAGATCGACATTCGCGCACATGACTTTTTTGTCTCCGCGCAGCTCGGCAAGAATCTGCGGAGTGAGGGTCTCGATAAGCTCAAGGAGCTTGAACTCATCCTCGAACTCGGTGTTCTCGGAGAACTTGCGCGCGTGTGATTTCAAAATAACGGCGCGGGGATCGGAGAGGGTGTAGACTGCGTGACCCATGCCGTAGATGAGTCCCGAGCCGTCGCCCGCCTCTTTCTTGAGAATCTTCTTTAAGAAATCGGCGACCTGATCTGCGTCTGTGATATCTTCAACGCCCTGCTTGATATATTCGACCATCTCGGCGACCTTTATGTTCGCGCCGCCGTGCTTGGGTCCTTTGAGCGAGCCGATGCCCGCGGCGATAGCCGAATATGTGTCGGTGCCGCTCGAAGTCAGCACGCGGGTGGCGAAAGTCGAGTTGTTTCCGCCGCCGTGCTCGGCGTGGAGCATGAGGCAGATGTCGAGCATATGCGCCTCTTCCGGGGTGAATTTTTTATCCGCTCTTATCGAGTAGAGAACCGACTCGGCGGTGCTGAGGGTCTTGTCGACCGGGTGGAGATACATGCTCTCGTGATAGAAGTTGCGGCGCTTGACCTGATAGGCGTAGCTCATTATCATGGGTATCTGCGCGAGCAGCTGTATCGACTGGCGAAGGACGTTCTCTATCGAGATATCGTCCGGATTTTCGTCATATGAATAGAGCGCGAGAACGCTTCGCGAAAGCTTGTTCATGATATTGTGCGAGGGGGCTTTCATTATCATATCCTCGATGAACTCGTTGGGGAGCTCGCGGCTCTCGGCAAGAACGCTTTTGAATATCTCAAGGCGTCTTCTCGAGGGCAGAGTGCCGAAAAGGAGCAGCCACGCGACCTCTTCAAAGCCGAAGCGTCCCTCCTGCTCGCATCCGCTGACTATCTCGCGAACATCGATTCCGCGGTATATAAGTCTGCCGTCTATCGGGACACGCTCGCCGTCCTCGACATAATATCCCTGAACGCTGCATATCTTTGTCAGCCCCGCCATAACACCGGTGCCGTCCGAATTTCTCAGGCCGCGCTTGACCTGGAAACGATCAAAATACGCAGGATTTATCTTGTTATACTTGTCTATTTCTCCGCATAAACTGTTAAGGGCATCCTGCGGGATAGAGGATATATAATTCGCCATGCGTTCGACTCCTTTCTCGCTCCGTATATAAATTTATATAATAATGTATCAGAGTACAATTTTACACCAAAACGGCAGCAAAAGTCAAGTTTGCCGAGGTTCGGGAGGTAAAAAATATGAAAAACAGAGGATTTTTATTCATCATTCTGATAGCCGTTCTGCTTATCTGCCCGCTCGCCGCAACAGGCGGCGCAAAAGCGCCGGAGAAGAACGGCAATGAAGTCACGAAAACGAATATTCAGGATGACGGAGATTCGATACTCGTGCTCTCCTCTTCGACGAAGAAGATAAACGAAATCGATATGTTCGAATATGTGGTCGGCGCGGTGGCGGCGGAGATGCCGCCGACATATCATTCGCAGGCTCTGCGCGCCCAGGCCGCCGTATGCTATACATATGCGGTCAAAAAGCGTTCCAGTCCCGACCCCGCGCTCGGCGGCGCGGACATAACCGACGACAGCGCGGTGCATCAGGGCTATTTGGACTCGGCGGCGCGCAAGGAAAAATGGGGCGACAAATACGAGACATACGAGAAGAAAATCGAAGAGGCTGTCAAAGACGTTTTCGGCAAGACGATAACCTATGACGGAGAGATTATAACTGCGGCGTTTCACGCGATAAGCTGCGGACAGACCTTCAGCGCGGAGGAGGTCTGGGGCAAGGATGTTCCATACTTAAAGAGCGTCACGAGCGCGGGCGACAAGCTCTCGCCCGACTACTCATCGACGCTGACGCTGACGGCGGATGAATTCAAAAAGGCGTTCGCCGGCTCGGGCGCGGAGTTCGGCGGCGACGCGAAAAAATGGATAGGCGAAATAAAAAAGACGGACAGCGGATATATTTCCTGCATCGTGATTGGGGAAAAAGAATTCACAGGCGCACAGGTGCGCGAAAAATTGGGACTCCGCAGCGCCTGCTTCGAGATAAAATGCACGGGCGACGAGTTCAAAATTACCGTCCACGGCTACGGTCACGGGGTCGGCATGAGCCAATACGGCGCGGACTACATGGCGCGGCAAGGCTCCGACTGGCAGGAGATAATCAAGCACTATTACACGGGAGTGGAGATAAAATAAAAATCGGGGCTTCCACGAAAGAGAAAGCCCCGAAGCCGATAATTTTCAGCTCTGCTCGATATTGCCGTTATAAGATATTCTGTAGTTGAATTTTCCGATATATTTGCCTAAATAATAAAGCCTCAACTCGGCGGTGTTTCCGCTTATGTTATCTGAAATCGACATAAGGCTCGAATCAATCTCAGAGCATGTGTAATTCAGGCTTGTTATTTCGGATGTTCTGTCTGTCGGAGAATACATTCCTTTCACGACAACCTGCAAAGTGCAGATAAACTTTCCGTTTTTATCGCTGATATTGTTGATAAATGTTTTTGTCTTTGTTTTATCGGTAATAGACAAGGGTTCGGCTTCCCAATTTTCGCCGCGGCTTTCAATAACCGCGCAGGTATATCCGTCACACAAGTCCATTACTTCGCCGATTACGATATCTTTTCCTTCGGCATAAACGGTTTCGTCTGCCGCCGCCCCGCCGTATTTTGAGGTTTCGGCACTTGCGCACAGGGCAAATGAAGCACACAACAGCAGCGCCAGCAGCATACTTACGATTCTTTTCATTTGAAAGCCTCCCTTGAAATTTTTATAGTTAATTTATTTCGGCAATTTTATTTTAAAATATAAATCGCAAAATGTCAAGTATATTCAAAAAAACGTTTCTGTATTATAAAATAATACAAATCGGCGCCCGCGCAGCTCTGCGTGGACGCCGAAGTTTTATTTTTTTAATTCACGCCTTTTTTCGCCGCGGCCTGCATGACTTTATTGGCTATGGGCGCCGCCGCGCTGATACCCTCGCCGCCGTGTTCGACAACAACGACGACCGCCAGCGGGAGATCCTCGCGCTCGGAGAACGCGACAAACCACGAATGGGGCTCGCCGTCCGTGACCTGCGCGGTGCCTGTCTTTCCGCCGAGCTGAAGTCCGGGGAACTTGCCCTCACCGTAGTGGGTCGTGACATTCTTCCGGAGCATATCTTTGATGGTATTCGCTATGTTTTCGTCGAGATATTTGAGCGTCGGCGAAGTCAGCGAGCTGAATGTGCTGTCACTCTTGAGCAGCTTCGGCGCAGGCGCGCTGCCGCCGTTCGCTATCGCGCCCATCATGGTGAGCATCTGGCAGGGATTCGCAAGGGTCTGATACTGACCGATGCCCGCCCAGCCGCGGTCGACGCTGACTGCATCTTTGAGGGTAAAATAGCTCTTTGTGACGCTTATTCCGTCTATTGTAATCCGCTTGTTGAAGCCGACCTGCTCGGCGGTCTTTGTCAGAGCGTCGTTGCCGAGCTCCTCCGCGATGCAGGCGAAGGTGCTGTTGCAGGATTTGCTGAGCGCCTGCTGGAAATTGAGCTTTCCGTGGACGGAGTTGCACTTGACGATACCTGTCGAAGTCTTATATTGACCGGTGCAGGTAAATGTGCGCGAATTTATATCGGGTATATTTTCGAGCGCGCTAATCGCCGTGACGATTTTGAAAGTCGAACCGGGAGTGAACACGCCTGACAGGAAGCGGTTGAGATATATCGCCTCGTATTTTCCTGTCGTGTCGCTGTCTATATCGGTCGGCTTATTATACGGGTCATAGGTCGGGGTCGAGACCATGCAGAGAATCTCGCCCGTCTTGTAGTTATATACGCCGACCGCGCCCTTTCTGCCGTTCAATGCGTTATACGCCGTGACGCAGAGGTCGGCATCTATTGTGAGAGTTATATCGTTGCCCGCGCCGTTTCTTTTCAAATCATATACGCCGTTTAAGAAGCTGTAGCCCGTGAGCTGACCGCGGAACGCGCTGTGCGCTCCGGTTGAGATAAATCCCTCGAGGTCGCCGACGGCGTGGAGAGTCGCGCGGCGCACTGTGCTGTTCGAGTTATATTTTCTCTCGCCGTTCACCGTCTGAGCCAGCACCTTGCCGTTGCGGTCGTATATCGTGCCCGCCGCGACTATCTGACCCGACGAATATATGTGCTTGTTGGCGCGCTTGAACACCCATGTTTCGGCGTTGATGCCGAATGTTGCCGCGAGGACTATGACGCCCGCAAGAAAAATTGCCACGAGCGCAAACATGAGCTTTGAGCGTTTTGCTATGCCTTTCATTTGATCAGTCCTTTCCGCGGGTTACGAGTCAGAATCGAGATAATATTTCGAGCCTATCCATGTGCGGTTGTCCGCCGCCTTGATGAATGCTATCAGCGCCCAGCAGCATATCGCGCTCGAACCGCCTCGGCTGATGAACGGGAGGGTAACGCCCGTAAGCGGCAGAAGATCGGTGACGCCGAAAACGTTGAGTCCCGTCTGGAAGAGCAGGAGGCAGCCCGCCGCTATGCCGGATATGGCATAGAAAGCCGAGCGCGAACCGCTCGCGCAGCGGATGCTGTGGAACGCAATAAACATGATGCAGAGGATGACGAGGATGCCCATAATAATGCCCCACTCCTCGCATATCATGCCGAACACCAAGTCTTCCGTCGCTGCGGGGACTTCTTTGAGCTTTCCGTCGCCGATGCCGACGCCGAGCAGTCCGCCGCTGACGCTGTAGATGAGCACGCGCGTCTGCTGATAGCCCTTGCCGTACATATCGTCCCAGACATGGCGGTAGGTCGCAAAGCGAGCCATAACGAAGTCGGAGCGTATCAGCACAACGAGTCCCGCCGCCATCGCCGCGCCGACGCACAGGAGCACTATCGTGCGGAAATCGCCGGAGCGCATGAACGCGAGGACTATAAACGTAAAGAAGAATATCAGCGCCGCGCCGAGATCGCGCATTAAGAACAGCAGCGCCACGCAGACGACGCAGAAGATAATATATTTTGTAAGCGAGCGAGTGGTCTGCAACTTATCGAGAGTCGCCGCGCCGACAAAGACGAACGCGACCTTGACGAACTCGGACGGCTGGATGGACATTCCGCCGATACTCAGCCAGTTGAACGCGCCCTTTATGTTGCGCGCGAGGATAAGAGTCAAAACCAGCAGACCTATTGCCGCCACAGCCATGGGCGTTCTCATCACCATGGCGCGGTCAACATTCGAGATGAGCCAAAGCAGAGCGACAAAGCAGAATATGCCGAGCATATCCGCGACGAACTGCGTCTTGACTAAATCTTTATTAGCACCCGCAACGGTGACAAGTCCTATGCCCGTCAGGAAGAACGCTATCATTTCGAGTGCCGGGTCTGCGCGCTTTCTCGCTATCGACATCGCGATGAAATAAACCCACTCGACGGCGAGATATGCGCCGAAGAATATTAGACATTCCGTGCTCAGCGAGCCGTCGTCGTTGAACACGACCTGCGCCATCGATATGACCTGGAACGCCGTGAGCAGAATCAGCGCGGGGAGCCACCATTTTGTTCTCTTCATTGTCTTTTTCATGCGCTCTCCCCTCCCGTCGTTCTGAAAGTGAGCGTACTGCCGCAGATATTGATCGTGTCGCCGTCATCGAGCTGAGTCATGCGTCTGACGGGTCTGCCGTTGAGCAGAGTGCCGTAGGTCGAATCCATATCGGTGACGCTCCATTTGCCCGTTCCGTCATCGAACACGAGCATGGCGTGATGAGCCGAGACGTTCTGCCGCTTTAATTTTATCTGCACATCGTCTCCGCTGCCTATCATGCAGGTTATAAGACCGTCGATTCTGTATGCATTGCCGGTCTTTTCGTCGATTATATAATCCGCGTGCTCGTCCGCAGGGGCGGTCTCTTCGCCGTCCGCCTGTTCAACATGCTCTTCGGGAGCCTGCTCGGGCTCGATAGCCGCATTCTCGACGAATACGAACACCGCGTTGCCGAAAACTATCGTGTCCCCGTCCGCAAGAGCGCGGGGCTTGTCTATCTTCTCGGCGTTGATATATGTTCCGGTTTTTGAGCGCGTGTCTGTCACGCGCCAGCCGTTCTTATGCTTTGAAAGCACGGCGTGAAAGCGCGAAACGGTGTTATATCCGAGGACGATATCGCACGCCTTGCTGCGCCCGACCGACACTTCATAGCCGGACAGCGGCAGGCGGTCGCCGTTCGCCTCGTTGACAAGATATCCGGTGACGCCGATCTTCTTGTTGCCCTTGAGCAGAGAGGGCACGCAGAACGCCGCAACAAGCAGCGCGAGCACGGGCATTATCCACCGCGCCGCATCGCCGAATATGAGAGATATATCTATATTCATGAGTCCACCTCCGATAATCATAACGACTGACGAAAAGTTATTCCTGCTGTCATTTTACTTTTTTCGCAGTCAAAAGTCAACCGCACGCCCGTACTTAGTTCGTTCATATTTGGGCGATACCCTTGATTTTGTTCGCGATATAATGTATTCTATTATCACAGCGCAAAAGGCGCAAAGGATGTTAAAGCAAATATTCTTAAAGGAATGATGATAAAAATGAAAAAAGCTATTCTGTGTATTTTCATGTGCCTTGTGCTCATTCTGAGCTTTGCCGCCTGCAAGAACAAGGACAGCGGATCGGACACCACGGCCGCTTCCGACGGCGCGGGCAGCTCCGCGGAGGACACCACTTCGAGCCTTGAGGACATAATCAGCGCCCTCAACGGAGTTGACACCACGGATTCCTCGAACCCCGCGAGCACCACCGAGGCGACCGAGCCCGAGACGATGCCTGAGGGCAAAGAGGTCAAGAACAACGCCGCGAAATCCGATATCAAGAAGACCCGCTTCTATTCCTATTTCCAGAAGAACTCGAAGCGCGACTCATTCACCATGACCGCGACCTGCTCTTCGAATATGCAGGGCACATCCGCGAACATGCCCATGACGGTTGTCAAGTCCGGCAAGAAGTCCTACATGAGCATGAAAGCTCCCGTCGGCAACGGCGTATCCATGACGATGTCGTTCATTTCGGACGGCGACAAATTCTATATGGTATTCCCCGAGGGCAGGATGTATCTCGCTGTTGACGCGGGCGAGGCCGGCGATGTCAACGAGGCTATGAACTCCCTCTCGGCGATAGACTTCGAGGGCATGGAATATGTCAAGACCTCGGAAGTCAAGGCTGACGGCAAGAAATATATCTGCGAAGAGTACAAGAGCAACGACAGCACGATAAAATGCTATTTCTCCGGCGACGACCTCGTCAAGATGGAAATTCTCAGCAGCCAGGGCGTGCTCGTCTGCGACAACATCAAATTCTCCTCAAAGGTCGACGAGAGCGTGTTCAAAGTCCCCTCGGGCTACACCGATATATCCACTCTCTACGGCTCAAACGGACAGTTCACAGGTTTTTCAAAATGAGCGTAAATAACAAAAATGTGATAATAACCGGAGCTGCCGGCGGCATAGGCCGTGCGGCGGCTCTTGCCTTTGCAAAAGACGGATTCGGCGTGCTGATAAACTACCGTACTTCTGAAGATGCGGCGCTCGCCCTCTGCCGCGAGATAAACGAAGGAAACGGCAGGGCGGTCTGCTTCAGAGCCGATGTGAGCGTGAGAAGCGAAGTGGACGAGATGACGGACTTCGCCCGCAGGGAGCTCGGCAGAATAGGCGTTCTTATAAACAACGCCGGAATCGCTCAGCAAAAGATGTTCTGCGACATCACCGAGCGGGATTTCGACCGCATGATGGGCGTCACGGTCAAGGGCGCGTTCAACTGCATTCAGGCGGCTCTGCCCGACATGGTTCACGAAAAGAGCGGAAAGATAATCAATGTTTCCTCAATGTGGGGCGTGTGCGGCGCGTCGTGCGAGGTGCATTATTCCGCCGCAAAGTCGGCTCTGATCGGGCTGACAAAGGCGCTCGCGCGCGAGCTTGCGCCGTCAAACATTCAGGTAAACTGCATCGCCCCCGGCGTTATCGACACGAAGATGAACGCCTCCCTCGGCGAAGAGACGCTCGAACTTTTAAAAGAAGAATCTCCCATGGGACGCTTCGGCACACCCGAAGAGGTGGCGCGCCTCATGCTCTTCCTCGCCGGAGACGGTTCGGACTTCATAACAGGGCAGACGATAGGCATAGACGGCGCTTTTATCTGATGCACACATTGTGCTCAATTTTTCCGTTCATTTTTATAGTTTTTGTATAATTCTTCTTGATTTCTCATTCTTTTTATGTTAAAATCAATTGAAATGTACACAAACAAAGCCGCGGAGGGGTTTTTCGCGGCAACAAAATCTGTTTGGAGGAAACGATATGGCTAACTGCCCCAAGTGCGGCGCGCATCTCAAGCTGACTGACTGGCGCCCCACCTGCCCTCATTGCGGCATCAATCTTATCTACTACGGAATGGAGGAGCGTCTGCTCGAGGATGCCGACAAGGCCGAGAGCGAACACGCCGTATTCCAGAAGAAGCTTGACAGGCTCAAGGCTTCGTTCATCGGATCTCCCCTGACAATAATCAGAATCGTGCTCAGCCTTCTTCCCATCGGAGCGCTCATGCTTCCGCTGGCGAACGTGTCCTTCTGGGGACCGTTCTTCGAGAAGAAAGTGTCGGTCAACGCCATCACGATATACAATGCGGTGTCAGCGCTCGATTTTGACGCGCTGTTCAAGTATATCGGCTCGAGCTTCTTCGGCAGCACTTTCCTGCTCTATTTCATATCGCTTGTGACGATTCTGCTTTCGGCAGTGCTCATACTCGTCAGCCTCATTATGCTCACGATGGCATGCTCAAAGCGCGGCAATCCCCGCAACATCACCCTCAACAGCATCATGCTTGTGCTCGCGACGGTTTCGATAGTCTGCTTCAACTTTTTCGCAAAGGATCTCACGAAGTTCTTCCCCGATGTTTTCAGCGGTTCGGTCGGCTTCGGCGCATATGTGTACCTCGGAACGATCGTCGCGCTGCTCGTCATCAACATCGTTATCGCGAAGGTCGGCGTGAAGGTCAAGTACACCGAGACATTCATCGGCGGTATCCCGTCTGAGGAATACTTCGAATATGTCAAGCAGGGCATGAGCACCCACGCTATCAGAAAGATGATGGCAGAGATCGACGCAAACAACAAGGTCGAGCTCGCCATGAAGGCAAAGGAAGAGGCCGACAAGCTCGAAGCAGAGGCAGAGAAGCTCTCCGCAGAGGCAAAGGCTGCAGAAGCCGCAGGCGCTTCCGACGCGGGTCACAAGACTCAGCTTGCCGCTCAGGCAGTCGATGCGGCTGCGAAGAAGGCCATGGAGGCTGCGGAACTCGCAAGAGAAGCTACCGCCGCCATGGAGTCCCTCAAGCAGTTCAACGAACCCGGCGCAGAGACAGAAGAGAAAGAAACTGTCTCTTCAACGGACAAATAAAAACAATATCGGATTTTCAAAGCCGTACAGTATCCGCTGTGCGGCTTTATTTTTATAATCATAATCATTGCAACCGCGCGGTTTTTATGCTAAAATCTACTGAGTATCTTTCGGAGGTGGCAAGTTGTATTTATCGGCTGAAAAACTGAAGAGCGGCGCTCTGCTCGCCCCGATGGCGGGCGTGGCGGACAGATCCATGCGCGAGCTGTGCATGGAGTTTGGCGCAATAGGCTGCATCGGCGAGATGGCGAGCTCAAAGGGCATAAGCATGAACGACCGCAAATCCTCCGAACTGCTGAGCCTGAGCGATGCCGAACGCCCGGCGGGCGTTCAGATATTCGGCGACGTGCCGGAAATAATGGCAAAAGCCATTGAGACCTGCATGAAATACTCGCCAGATTTCATTGATATAAACATGGGCTGCCCCGCGCCGAAGGTTGCGGGAAACGGCGGCGGCAGCGCGCTGATGAAGCGCCCGGAGCTCGCCGCAGAGATAGTCGCGCAGTGCGTGAATGTCTCCCCCGTTCCGATAACGGTCAAGATGCGCGCCGGCTGGGACGCGGAAAATATCAATGCACCGGAGCTTGCCGTGCTCTGCGAGCAGGCGGGTGCGGCGGCGATAACCGTACACGGCAGGACGCGCAAGCAAATGTATGCGCCGCCCGTCGATCTCGATGTGATAGCCGAAGTGAAAAAACGCGTAAAAAGCATCCCCGTCATCGGAAACGGCGACATTGTAGACGGCAAAAGCGCCGCGGATATGTTCGCAAAAACCGGCTGCGACGGAATAATGGTCGGCCGCGGAGCACTCGGCAGGCCGTGGGTGTTCACTCAGATAAGCGAATATTTAAAAAGTGGAACTGTTCTCCCCGACCCGCCCGTAGCTGAGCGCATGGACATAATGCTTCGGCATATCAGCGCGCTGATAGCGAACAAGGGCGACTATATCGGAATCCGCGAGGCGCGCAAGCACTCGTCATGGTATATCCGCGACATACACGGGGCGGCGGCTTTTCGCCGCGAGCTCGGCACGCTCGAAAGCTTCGAGCAGCTTGAAGCGATAGCAAAAAAGGTAGCTGAATCTGCCGCTGAATAGAATAAAAAGGGAAACCGCCGGAAAGCAAGAAGCTCTCCGGCGGTTCCCCAAACCATATCTCCTATATACCCTTCCGCGCCGATTGCACGGAACGCAGTTAGTATAACACCAAAAGCATATAACCGTCAATATTAAAAAGCACCGCCGAAAAACTCAGCGGTGCAGTTTTATTTTTATCTGTTGAAGCTGTCAAGAATGATGCTGAACTCGTCATCGGGATTTATCTCAGCAGGTCTCTTGGCGATATAAGGAGCTTCTTCCTTCTTCGGCTCTTCGGGAGCTGCGGGCTTCACGGGCTGAGTGATGCTCGTCTGAACATACTCGGTCTGCGCCGCCGGAGCTGCGGGAGTCTCCGCCTTGGGCTGCTCTGTGGGATACATCGCCGACTTCGGCTTATCTTCAAAGCCGGTTGCGATAACGGTTATCATCATCTCGTCATCCATGTTCTCGTCGAACGCGATGCCCCATGTGATATCCGCATCGGGATGAGCCTGCTCGGTGATGAGCTCGGCTGCGCCCTCGATATCCTCAAGGTCAACATCGGGAGCAGCGGTGAAGCTGATAATAACGCCCTTTGCGCCCGCAATCGAGGTCTCAAGCAGCGGGCTGGAAATCGAGCCCTTTGCCGCCTCTGTAGCCTTGTCCTTGCCGGAAGCCTTGGCGAAGCCCATGTGAGCATAGCCTGCGTCCTTCATTATCGAAGTGACATCGGCGAAATCGAGGTTGACGAAGCCGGGAACTTTTATAAGCTCGGAGATGCTCTTGACGCCGTGGAGCAGAACCTCATCCGCCATCTCAAAAGCCTCGGCAAAGGACATCTTCTGTCCGTTGTTCATCGCCTTGAGCTGTTCGTTGGGTATGACAATAAGGCTGTCCACATTCTCGGCAAGGTTCTCTATGCCCTTCTGAGCCTGGAGCTGTTTCTTTCTGCCCTCAAACTTGAAAGGACGGGTGACAACACCGACGGTGAGTATGCCCATATCCTTGGCGATTCTTGCAATTACGGGAGCGGCGCCCGTACCCGTTCCGCCGCCCATACCGGCAGTGATGAATATCATATCCGTGCCTTTGAGCGCGTCGGAAATAACATCGCGGCTCTCTTCAGCCGATTTCTCGCCTATTTCAGGTCTGCCGCCTGCACCCTGACCCTTTGTCAGTTTCTCGCCGATCTGGATCTTGTGCGTTGCGCGGGAATGAGTAAGTATCTGCTTGTCCGTATTGACAGCAATAAATTCTGCGCCGAGCACACCGCTGTCGACCATGCGGTTGACGGCATTTCCGCCGCCGCCGCCGACGCCTATAACTTTTATCTGCGTGGTTATCTCGCAGTCATTGTCGAGTTCAAACGCCATTTTGTAACCCCCAAACTGATATATAAAAAACGGTTAGTTTTCAGATAGATTAATTTTAGCATACATTCAATAAAAAGACAAGCAAAAAATCAAAACAAATTGACAGCTTTATTCGACCGCCTGTTCCGGCGATATCTCCGCCGTTGTCTGCTCGGCAGATGTTGTTTCGCTCTTCTTCGCCCCGGGTCTGAAATATGCCTCGTCCGTTATGGATGCGTCGAGCGTGCCATACTCGGTCGAATCGATCCTGTCCTCTTTTTCAACAGCACCGGCGGCGAGCTTGAGCTTTGCGGAAACATCGGCAAAAGCACCGAGCTTTATCGTTATTCTGCCGTCATATGTAAGTGTCAGCGCGGCGGGATCGCTCACATCCGCTCCGGTTATCTTGCCTTTAAGCGAGGTCTTTTCCGCCTCCGCCATCAGATTTTTGTATGTATCAAGCGGAGACTCCTCGCCGTCCTTGACATCAAACGCAAGGACGCTTCCGGGTTCAAAAGTTTTGGCTTTCGGGAACTTTATTTTCTGCGACACATTCTCGGGCTCGGAATCGAGCAGTTCGATAACTTTATATTTTGTATCGGTCAGCGCCCATGTGCCGTCGACGCAGACGCCGTAGAACACCTTCGCCTGCTTATATTCTATAGAGACCGTGTGCGGCAGCTTGCGCTTTATCGTCACAGTTTCTATATACGGCAGCTTCTTTGTTATCCTGTCCTCGGCTTTGTTGAGATTTATCCACATCAGGCAGTCGCCGATATCTATTCCAGACGCGCTGACTATCTCGTCTCCGTCATATCTGCCTTCTCCGCTAAGAGAAAAGCCCTCCACGCGGAACAACACCGCACTGCCGATGAGCGCGGCTGCCGCGAGCACAACAATAACGATAGGCAGAGTCACTATCGCTATTCTCACGCGACGGCGGCGTCTCGCTTTTTTGCTCAGTCTTTTCTTTTTCGGAGTCTTATTTTTCTGCGGCTGTGCTTTTTTGTTTTCCATGCGGGACACCCCTTTTCAGCTTTCTCTTTCAATCTCCGCTCCGAGTGAGTGAAGCTTCTCTTCCATATCCTGCCAGCCCCTGTCGATGAGGCAGACGTTTTCTATCGTCGTGCTGCCCTGCGCCGCAAGACCCGCGACGGCAAGCGCCGTACCCGCTCTCAAATCGGCGGCGCACACACATGCACCCGTGAGCGTCTCGACACCCTTTATCACCGCCACTTTGCCCTCGGTCATTATATCCGCGCCGAGGCGGCAGAGCTCGCGCACATGGCGATATCTGTTTTCAAAAATATTTTCTATCATAACGCTCGTGCCGTGCGCCACGCTGAGCATAGCCATGACAGCCGCCTGGGAATCGGTCGGGAAACCCGGATACGGCATCGTCCGCACGGTCTGGACACTGCGCAGGCGGCCGGGAGCCGAAATATGCACGCTGTTTTCGCCGCAGTCAACTTTGCATCCCGCCTGCTCAAATACGGGGATGACCGGAGTTATATGTTCGGCGCGGGTATCCAAAATGCGCACGTCGCCGCCGGTCACTGCCGCGGCAGCCATATAGGTCGAGGCGATTATTCTATCGGGAATGACCGTGTGCTCGGCGGAATGGAGCTTTTTCACGCCGCAGACCGTTATCTCGCCGCTGTCGGCGCCGGATATATGCGCTCCGCAGGAGCAGAGAAAATCCGCAAGATCGGCTATCTCCGGCTCACGCGCCGCATTTAGTATAACTGTTTCGCCATCGGCTGACGCCGCGGCGATAAGTATATTTTCGGTCGCGCCCACGCTCGGGAACGAGAGGGTTATTTTTTCTCCGCGAAGGCCGTCGGGGCATCTGCAAGAGAGCACGCCGCCCTCGGTCTCGATCTGTGCGCCCATGAGGCGCAAGGAAGACAGGTGAAGGTCAATCGGGCGCAGTCCTATCTCACAGCCGCCGGGCGCGGATATCTCCGCCATGCCGAGCCTTGCGAGCAGGGGTGCCAAAAATATAACGGACGAGCGCATCTCGCACATGAGCTCGCGCGGCACGTCACAGCGGTCGACAGCTGTCGCATCGACTGTAACGGTGTCACCCTCGCGTTCGACTTTGCAGCCGATAAAGCGCAGAATCTTTATCGCGGCGTCAACATCGGAAAGGCGCGGGCAATTATGAATAACGCTCACGCCGTCAACGCTCGCCGCCGCCGCCAAAATAGGCAGTGCGCTGTTTTTTGCGCCCTGGAGGCGCACCTCGCCCGAGAGTCTGTTTTTCCCTGTGATCCTCACCGTTTCCATTTTCGCACCCCGCGCAACTCAATTAGTAACTGCGTGCCATCATATGCGAAAATGATTTGTTCTGTTACCCGACCACCTTGCACAGGCAGTCGTATATACGCTGAGCCGCGTCGCTGACGCACATCACGCGGGCGTTTTCGCCCATTTTTTCGAGCCCCGCGCGGTCCGCGAGAAGCTTCTCGACCTCTTCGGTCAGCTTTTCGCCCGTCAGGTCTTTCTCTTCGATAACCACCGCCGCATTCTTTTCTACAAGAGTCATGGCGTTGTGATACTGATGATTCTCCGCGACATACGGCGAGGGAATGAGTATCGACGGCTTGCCGAGAGCCTCTATCTCCGAGAGAGTCGATGCGCCGGCGCGGTTGATGAACAGGTCGCACGCCGCCATGCAGCGGGACATATCGTCTATGTATTCTCTTATTGTAACATTTTCGAATTTATCCGGGTCGACTCCGCGCTTTTTGAGCTCGTCCGTGACCCATGTGCCGCTGTGTCCGGTGGCGTGGATGAAGCAGCAGTCGCCCTTGGGGGCGCGCGTCGCTATCAGCTCGACCATAGCCTTGTTTATCGGCTCCGCGCCGAGGCTTCCGCCGGAGGAGAGAATGAGCGGACGGCTGTCAACGCCCAATTCGAGGCGGCTGTGTTCTTTATCCGCTGTAAAGAACTCGGCGCGCACGGGAAGTCCCGTCAGCACGCAGGGGTTCTTCGGCTCGAGGTATTTTTCCGCCGCCATGCTCGTGAGCATAACAGCATCGACCTGCTTTGCGAGAGTCTTGTTCGTCACGCCAGGATAGGCGTTCTGCTCATGGATAGCGGTCGGCACGCCGAGCTTCGCCGCCATTCTGATAACGGGTCCGCTGACATAGCCGCCGAAGCCTATCGCAAGCTCGGGCTTGAAATCCTCAATTATTTTTTTTGCCTGCGAGGACGATTTGAACATCTTTGAAACCGTCTTTATGTTATGAACGATGCCCGCCGGGCTCAGGTCGCGGCGGAAACCGCTGATGTCTATCATCTTTATCGGATAACCCGCCTGAGGAACGAGCTTCGCCTCCATTTTATCGGCAGTGCCGACGAAGAGTATCTCGGCAGTCGGATCCTGCGAGCGAATGTATCCGGCAACAGAAAGAGCCGGGTTGATATGGCCGCCTGTGCCGCCTGCGGCGATAAGAATTCTTTTTGCTTTGAGCATATTGACTCCTCCGTTGTTTTTATATTTTTTCTATTTTTGCGCTTCGCGATACGCTCAGCACAACGCCCATCTCTATGAGCAATATCCACAGTGATGTGCCGCCGTAGCTGAAGAACGGAAGGCTGATTCCGGTGTTGGGAATGAGATCGGTGACGACCGCGATATTGAGCGCCGCCTGAAGCCCGACCTGAACCGCGATGCCCATAACAAGCAGGGACGCGAATGTGTCTTTTGTGCGCATGGCGATATCGAAAGCGCGCTTGACAAGAAGCACGAACAGCACGATAACAACGAGCGCGCCGACAAGACCCATCTCTTCGCAGAATATCGAGAAGATGAAGTCATTCTGCGGCTCGGAAACATACATGTGCTTCTGGCGCGAGTTGCCGAGTCCGACGCCGAACAGTCCGCCCGAGCCGATAGCATAGAGCGAGTTGTTCGTCTGCCAGCGGGCGTCGCCGGGGTCATAGCTCTTGTCAAGCCATGCAATTATTCTCTCCGCCGCATAGGCGGGCATCTTATTTCTGAAAACGACCATGAGCACCGCGCCGCCAACGATGCAGGCTATAACGAGCGGATACCACTTGCGGTCGATGCCGCCGAGATAGGTCATCGCTATGCCGAGCAGTCCGACGAGTATGGTCGCGGAGACGTGCTTTTCGAGCGCGATAAGTCCGCACATAACGCCGACGACTATCATATAGAGGAACATCATCTTCCAGTCGGAGCATATGGCTTTTTTGCGTCTGTCCATGCTCCACGCGCAGTACATTATCAGCGCAACCTTTGCAAACTCGGACGGCTGGAACAGATTCTTGCCACCGATAACGAGCCAGCGCTTGAAATCGCCGTCGCCGTGGAAAATTAGCACGAGAACAAGAAAGAAGAACGCAACGGTTATCGCAAAAAATGATAAATCTTTGAGCACTCTGTAATTTATTCTCGACACCAAAAACATCAGCACAACGCCGGTTACGGCGAAGATCAGCTGACGCTCGATATAATAATACGCATTGCCCTTATGTCTGTTTATGGCGTTGATATAGCTCGCCGAGAACAGGGCTATCAGTCCGATGATGAGCAGGATGACGACGAGCAGGAAGAACTTTGTGTCTATCTTCCCGAAAGCCAGCACTTCGCGCTTGTCGAGCCTTTTGATACCGTTCGGGGTATACTTATAGAACGGGTAATACTGGCGAAAAAGCTTTTTTGCAGGAGACATTTCCCCGCTCTCTCTTTTTGTTTTTTCGCGTTTTGTGTTCTTCGTTTTTCCTTTTGACTGCGTCATCCCGATCCCCCTTTCGTCTGCGTTTGTTTTTTAAAGTGCGTAGCCGCCGAAATACATCAGCGCAATCGCCGCGGCTCCGCCGATAGCGTTGACTATCGAAAACACCGCGACTATCTTCTTCTCGCTCCAGCCGCTCATCTCAAAATGATGATGAATGGGAGCCATCTTGAAGATTCGCTTGCCGTGAGTTATCTTGAAATAGCCTATCTGGAGCACGTCGGACGCGCCCTCTATAACATATATTATGCCCGTCAGGAGCAGAATAAGCGGGCAGTTGAGCGCATACGCGATAGCGACGACCATGCCGCCGAGGAACATCGAACCAGTGTCGCCCATGAACACCTTTGCGGGATTGTGGTTCCAGACAAGGAAGCCCGCGCATCCGCCTATAAGTACGCTCGCCATGAGCGAGACGCCGAAAAATTTATGCATATAAGCGATAACGCACATGGAAAGACCGAAGGTTATCGTAACGCTCGAGCAGAGTCCGTCGATGCCGTCGGTAAAATTGACCGCATTTATCGCGGCGTAGATAACGACAAAGCCGAAAATCCAGAAGAATATACCCATCTGAACATTGCCGGCAAACGGAATGAACATATAGGGCTTGTTGCCCATGCTCATATAGAGCGAGACGAGATAAGCGATTATAACAAGCGACTGAAGCACCGTCTTCTGCTTCTCGGTCAGACCGAGGTTGCGCTTTTTGACAACCTTTATATAGTCATCGGCAAAGCCGATGAGCGCCACGCAGAGAGCAAAGATAATGCCGCTGTAGAACTTCGTATAAAGCTCCGTTGTCGGCGCGCCGGTTGCGCTGCTGGCGACGATATCGCCGCCGATAAGCTTGTCGGTGATAACAGTTACCGCAACCGCGGCTATCGTGCCGAAGATAAACATCAGTCCGCCCATGGTCGGCGTGCCCTGCTTTTTCTCGTGCCACTTCGGACCGATTTCAAGAATAGTCTGCCCGAAATGGAGCTTTCTCAGCCACGGAATTATGGCAAGCCCGAGCAATGCGGTGACGAGCGCTGCGGCCGCCGCGCCCATTATCAATGCTGCGATTGTGTTCATTGTTTTTTCCTCCCTGTATCGTGCGGAAGTCCGAGAATTTCTCTTACGGTCTCCCGCTCGTCAAGCGGCAATTTTTCGCCGCCGATAAGCTGATATTTTTCGTGTCCCTTGCCCGCGAGCAGGACTGTGTCGCCGGGTTCGGCTGTTTTAAGCGCGAGCGCTATCGCCTTGCGTCTGTCCGGTTCAACGAACAGATCGCGGCGTTTTTTGTCCGTGCCTTTTAGAATATCGCCGATTATTTTTATCGGGTCTTCCGAGCGCGGGTTGTCGCTCGTGACGATAATCTTATCCGCATATTTGCACGCGGCGGCGCCCATCAGCGGGCGTTTGGTTCTGTCCCTGTCCCCGCCGCAGCCGAAAAGGACTATTAGTTTCCCTTGGCAGGACGGGCGCAGGGCCCGCAGAACCTGTTCAAGCCCGTCGGGCGTGTGGGCGTAGTCGATAATGACGCTGTAAGGCGCTGAACACTCCACGCGCTCAAGCCGCCCGCAGACGCTTTTTGACTTTGCGAGCGACCGCGCGGCATCTTTCGGCTCGATGCCGAGATTTATCGCGCAGACAGCCGCCGCCATGGCGTTCGAGACGCTGAAAAGTCCGGGGGACGCGAATTCTATATGTTCTATGCGCCCTTTCGAGACAAGCTCGAAGCGAACACAGTCCGAAAGAAGCGAGATGTTTTTCGCCGTATAATCGGCGCAGTCGAGCACGGTTGAAAATGTAATTATCTTTCCCTTTGCCGCGGCGATTATCTCGCCGGCGCGCGGGTCGTCGAGATTGACTATTGACAGCGCAGAATGTTCAAAGAGCTTTTTCTTCGCGGAAATATAATTTTCAAATGTGCCGTGATAATCTAAGTGGTCGCGCGTGATATTTGTGAACACCGCCGCATCGAAGTCTATACCCTTGAGTCTTCCCTGCGCGAGCGCCTGAGACGAAGCCTCCATGACGCAGGCTTTGCACCCCTGGGAAACGGCGCGAGAGAGCAGCGAATAAAGCTCCGGCGGTTTCGGCGTAGTCAGCCCGCTCGGCAGATTTTCATCCCCGAGGCGGTTGCAGACCGTTCCGGTGAGCAGTGTTTTCGCCCCCGAATCGGAAAGGATATTTCTGATAAGCGTAGTCACCGTCGTTTTGCCGTTTGTGCCGGTGACGCCTATCATTCTGAGCTTGCGCTCCGGGTGATTATAAAGTGCCGCGCAAAGGCGCGCATATGCGCTGCGGGAATCCGCGACATGAAGCTCGTTTTCGAGCCCCAGCCCATCCTGAGTCACAACAGCAGCTGCGCCCGAGGCGAGCGCATCCAAAGCCGCCGTATGGCCGTCAAAGCTCCTGTGGCGTATGCACACGAACAGCGAGCCGGGTCGAACAAGTCTGCTGTCGTCGGTGACGAAATTTATATCCGCATCGTTTTTTATACTTCCGTCAAATTCAACTTCCCGGAACAATTCGGAAAGTCTCATTGAAAATCTCCTTTATCAGCCCGGAGAATCGGAAACGCCGGTATTCGATTTGAAGTATACTGTGACCGTCGTGCCATAATCGACGCTTTCGCCCTTTGCGATGCTCTGTCCGTAAGATGTGAGCTCGGAGTTGACGA
This sequence comes from Oscillospiraceae bacterium, assembly GCA_050873305.1. GTDB lineage: Bacteria > Bacillota > Clostridia > Oscillospirales > Acutalibacteraceae > CAG-177. The sequence continues at coordinate 11,234 of JBNMIN010000007.1, read as the reverse complement.
GAGTGTTGCCGGATATCTTGACATTTATGCCCGCGGCAGCCGCAGTGCGGTTGACCTGGGTTATCGAAAGTCCCGTCAGATCGGGCACTTTGGTCTTTGTTTCAACGGGTCCGCCCTCGGTATAGAGCACGACTATGCCGCCCTTGGGCACGCTCTGATAGGCGCCGGGAAGCTGGCTGATAACCTTGTCGCCGTTGCCGATAACCTTGCAGTTGAAGCCCGCCGAGCGAAGCTCCGAAGAGACCTCCGAAACATTCTTGCCGACATAGTTGGAAACTGTCGTGTCGAGCTTTGCAAGCTCGCTCTCGGTATACTGCGGCTCAACATTGAGATATTTGAGCGTTTTTTCCATGACCTGCGCGGCGACGGGAGCGGCTATCTGACCGCCCTGGATCTGACCGCCGTGCGGCTCATCGATGATAATTATTATTGCGACCTTCGGATCGTCCGCAGGGGCAAAGCAGCCGTAGGACGCAACGTGCTCGCCGGTCTTGCCGAGCTTCTGCGATGTACCGGTCTTGCCCGCGACGCGGTAGCCGATAACATATCCGTTTTTCGCCGTGCCTTCGTTGACGACGCGGCGCATCATCTCGGCGACTTTCGCTGAGGTCTCCTCGCTTATCACCTGACGCCTGACGGTCGGCTGAGTTTCGCTGACGACATTGCCGTTGTCATCGAGCACTTTTGCGACGACATAGGGCTTCATCAGCTTTCCGCCGTTGGCTATGGCGGAGAGTGCTGTCACCATCTGAATGGGCGTGACCTGGAACGACTGACCGAACGAGGAGCTCGCGAGGTCGATGAGCGTCATACCCTCGTGGGCGTGGTAAGTGACGCCCGCCTTGGGCTGAGTTTCCGCCGGGAGGTCGATTCCGGTCTTTTCGGTGAAGCCGAACGCCTCGAAATATTTGTAGAAATTATCAACGCCGAGGCGCTGACCCATGGTTATGAAATAAGAGTTGCAGGATTTTTTCAGACCGCCGACCATATCGAGTGTGCCGTGAACCGTGTGCGCGTTGCAGTGGTAGGTCTGGGTGAGAATTTTTATTCCGCCCGCCACGCAGTCGACTTTCGTTGACTGATCCGCGACGCCCTGATCGAGAGCCGCCGAGGCGGTTATGGTCTTGAAAACAGAGCCGGGCTCGTAGGTACTGCTGACATTCTGGTTTCGGACATTGTTATAGAACACATTGAGCTTCGCGTTGTTTCTGTCCTCTTCCTGACCCTTTTTGATTTCTTCCTCGGTCGGGGTCTTGCCCGATTCTTCATATTTTGCGGCGCGCAGTTCCTGAAGGCGTTTATATTCCTCCTCGACCTCGGCGTCGTCCGTCTGACGCGGATTGTTCGGGTCATAGTCGCTCATGGTCGCCATGCCGAGTATAGCGCCGGTGTTGACATCCATAACTATACCGTTTGCATAGGCGCACTTGTTGTCGATATACGCCTGCTTGAGCGCTTCTTCAAGATAGCGCTGGATATTGCTGTTTATGGTCAGCTGGAGCTTCTGTCCGTTCGTCGCATCGTAAAGAGTTTCGTACTGGAGCGGCATCGCCCTGCCGTAGGCGTCCTTTGCGGTGACCTTTCTGCCGGGGATACCGGAAAGGATGCTGTTATAGTAGAGCTCGATGCCCGCCTGACCGTTGCCCTCGGAGTTTGTGTAGCCGATAATATGGCTGGCGAGGTTGCCGTTGGGATAGTAGCGCTTGACATCGGGGTCTATGCCGACCATCGAACTGCCGTAGGCATACTGCTTCTTGCCGTCTTTTGTGTATTCGTACTTTTTCTTTTTTATCTCGACTACTTTTTCTTTGTTGTCGTATTCAACCTGCTTTGCTATGACGAGATATCTGTATTTCGTCATCTGGAGCTTTTTCATCAGCGTGTCGCCGTTTATATCGAGCGCTTCGCTCAGATCGAGGCACAGCTGGGCGCGGACATTATCGTCCGGCACACTGTAGGGGTCGATATACACGAGCCACACCGACGCGCTCTGGGCGAGAATATTTCCCTCGGAGTCATAAATAGTGCCGCGCTGAGCCGGTATCTCGGTATCGTAGAGCTGATTTTCCTCGGCTTTGCCCTTGTAATAATCCGCCTGAACCACCTGAATGCGGAAGAGGTTGCCGACGCAGGCGAGGAAAGCTATGGCGATGATAACTACCATCACCTTGGCGCGCCTGTCTTTTTCTTTTTTAGGCAATGTCTTCTGCATATCTTCACCCTTTCACCGCTCGGTAAAAAACCTTCTTAAATGTCCAAAAAAGGGCAGACCGCGATCCGCCCTTTTCAAAGCAACTCAGGCACATAATTATATGCCGTGCGATGCCCGTACTATTCTCCCGCTTTCGATCCGTTGTCATCATTATAAACGACTGAATCAGAACCGTTGACGGTTATGTAGTTTATCTGTGAGCGGTTGCCCTTGACCATGCCGAGCCTGTTTGTCGCATAGTCGAGAACCGCGTCCGTGCTCATCTTCTGGGTCAGTCTGCTCTGAAGATCGACCGTTCTGCTCTGCTCTTCCGAGATGCTCGTCTGTATCTTCGCCGCCTCCTGCGCAAGAACGGTAAGGCGTGTGCGCGAATACATATTTATTCCGAGGAGCATGAACATAACGACCGACACGGTGAGAATAACGGCGATGCGCCTGTTTATCTCTTTTGCCTCTGCCTGTTTCTGCGCCTTTGTCTTTTTCGGCGCTTCGACCACTCGCTGCGGGCCGACCGGAACTTCCTTTTTCTTCGGCGCGGGCATAGCCTGCTGCGGCTCGAAGAGTTCAAATCTGTAAGCCTGCGTTCCGTTATAATTCGCTGCCATAGTTACCATCCTTTCCCTGTAACTTTTTCCCGTTTATACTAAAAAAATTATCTGATTTTCTCTATTACGCGAAGCCTTGCGCTTCTGCTGCGCGGATTCTCTTCGAGCTCCGCCTTGCTCGGAGCCGCCGCTTTCTGCGGCAGTCTGCCGCGGCTCTTTCTCCCGCAGACGCACACCGGGAATTCCGGCGGGCATATGCACCCCTCGCAGAGGGAGGCGAAAGTCTGCTTGACCGCTCTGTCTTCGAGCGAATGGAAGGTTATTATTGCGAGCCTGCCGCCGACCTTGAGCGAATCAAACATATCGCCTATCGCTCTGTCGAGCCCGTCGAGCTCGCCGTTGACATAGATTCTCAACGCCTGGAAGGTGCGCCTCGCGGGGTGGCCTCCCTCGCGGCGCGCCGCCGCCGGAATAGAGCTTTTGACTATCTCGGCGAGTTCCAGTGTTGTTTCTATCGGCTTTTCAGCCCTCGCTCGGACTATTCCCGCCGCTATACGCGGAGCGAACTTGTCCTCGCCGTATCTGTAGATGATATCCTGCAGCTCACGCTGTGAAAGCGAGTTGACTGCGTCCGCCGCGCTCATGCCCTGCATCGACATTCTCATATCGAGCGGAGCATCTGCGTGGAAAGAAAATCCGCGCGCGGCATCGTCGAGCTGATGGGAGCTTACTCCGAGGTCTGCGAGGATGCCGTCCGCGCCCTCGTCGGTGAACTGCGAAAGTATGCTCTTTATATTAAAGAAGTTGTCGTTGACTATGCTGACATTCTCTCTGCCCTCGAAACGCTTTGTGAGCGTCTCTATCGCTTCGGGGTCGCGGTCAATGGCAACGAGCCTGCCGTTTTCCGAGAGCCTGTCCAGTATCGCGTTCGAGTGACCGCCGCCGCCCGCAGTGCAGTCTGCATAAAGGCCGTCCGGCTTTATATCAAGCGCCTCGATCGACTCATTGAAAAGTACGGGTATATGTTTGAACTCCATGTTATGCCGCCCTCCGCATCAAAGCTGAACGAGCTTCGCGAGTTCTTCGATCTTCGCCATATTCTCCGCGCACTTCTCTTCCCACAGCGCGGGGTTCCATATCTCCACGCGGTTGCCGACGCCGGCTATCAGCGCCTCTTTTTCGAGGTGCGCCTTTGCACAGTGATCGGCAGAGAGGGTTATTCTGCCCTGCTTGTCCGGAACGACGCATCTCTTCGAGCTGCTCGCAATACGCTCCGCGAATGCGCGATCCGCGCCGGTGCAGAGGCTGCGGAGATTCTCAAAATATCTGTCCCACTCTTCGACCGTGTATATAATAATGCAGTCGGTGCTGCCGGGCGGAGTGCAGACGACGAATTCAGCGCCGAGCTTGCTGCGGAATTCTGCCGGGATAAACACTCGGTTTTTCTGGTCGAGCGTATGGACAAAAAATCCGCCGAATTCAGTTTTTTCCATGCGCTCGCCCCCTTTTAAGAAAATTTCGGTGTTTTCATCCACCACTTGGGTGCACTTATCCACCTATTGCACCCTAATTATAAACCACAAACTTAAATAGCGCAATAGTTTTGAGCCACTTTTTGGGGGCAGATTCCAAAAAATTTTTCGGCGAATAGAAAAAGATTCGGCGCAGTACACAAGATGTTGTATACTGCGCCGAAATGCAGATTTAATTGTAAAAATTTACCAGATAGCCTTTTCAGCCACATCGGTCTTTGCGCTGTCAACAAAATCGGCGATGCTCATCGCGCCGATATCGCCCTCGCCGCGCTTTCTGACGCTGACCGTGCCGCTCTCGACCTCTTTCTCGCCGATGACGAGCATATAGGGGATCTTGTGGAGCTGAGCCTCACGGATCTTGTAGCCTATTTTCTCGCTGCGTGTGTCAACGCTGACTCTGAGTCCCGCCATATCGAGCTGCTGACGGACTTCCTCGGCATAGCCGTGGAACTTGTCGGATATCGGCAGAATCTTGACCTGCTCGGGAGCGAGCCACAGCGGGAACGCGCCTGCGAAGTGCTCGGTGATAACGCCGATAAAGCGCTCGATAGAGCCGAGAACAACGCGGTGAATCATAACCGGGCGATGCTTCTCGCCGTCAGCACCGGTGTATTCAAGCTCAAAGCGCTCGGGCAGCTGCATATCGAGCTGGATTGTACCGCACTGCCATGTTCTGCCGAGAGAATCGGACAGATGGAAGTCGAGCTTCGGTCCGTAGAACGCGCCGTCGCCCTCGTTGATAACAAAGTCCTTGCCCATCTCGGTGACTGCCGCTTTGAGGGTCTCGGTCGCGAAATCCCAGTCTTTTTCGTCGCCCATGTGATCCTCGGGCATGGTCGAGACTTCGATCTGATAGGTCAGACCGAACACGGAATAGACCTCGTCGAACAGGCGGACAACGCCCTTTATCTCGTCCTTCATCTGATCCCATGTCATGAAGATATGCGCGTCATCCTGAGTGAAGCAGCGCACGCGGAACAGACCGTGGAGCGCGCCGGACAGCTCGTGGCGGTGAACCAGTCCGAGTTCGCCCATTCTCAGGGGCAGGTCGCGGTACGAATGGGGCTGAAGCTTATAGACGAGCATTCCGCCGGGGCAGTTCATCGGCTTTATCGCAAAGTCGGTGTCGTCTATAACCGTGGTGTACATATTCTCCTTGTAGTGATCCCAGTGGCCGCTGCGCTCCCAGAGCGAACGGTTGAGCATCATCGGAGTGGATATCTCGACATAGCCGTAGCGCTTGTGAACTTCGCGCCAGTAGTCGATAAGGGTATTTCTGAGAACCATGCCGTTGGGCAGGAAGAACGGGAAGCCGGGGCCCTCATCCATGATGGTGAACAGACCGAGCTCCTTGCCGAGCTTTCTGTGGTCGCGCTTCTTTGCCTCTTCGAGCATATGAAGATAATTATCAAGATCCTCTTTCTTCGTGAAAGCGGTTCCGTAGATTCTCTGGAGCATCTTGTTGTCCGAGTCGCCGCGCCAGTATGCGCCGGTGCAGGAGGTCAGCTTGAACGCCTTGACGCGCGAAGTGTCGGGGACGTGAGGGCCTGCGCAGAGCTCGTCGAACTCGCCCTGGCGGAAGAACGATATTTTCTCACCCTTGCCTGCGTGCTCCTGAATGAGCTCGACTTTGTAGGGCTCGCCCTTCTTCTCCATCATTGCAATAGCCTCGTCGGGATCGAGCTCGTATCTCTCGAGCGGCAGAGCCTCTTTGACTATCTTCTTCATCTCCGCCTCGATTTTCTCGAGAACCTCGGGAGTGAACGGCACATCGACATCAAAGTCATAATAGAAGCCGTTGTCGATAGCGGGACCTATTGCGAGCTTTGCCTCGGGATAGAGGCGCTTGACAGCCTGGGCGAGGACGTGCGAAGCGGTATGTCTGAGCGCGCGCTTTCCGTCGTCATCGTCGAAGGTGAGAATTTCGAGCTTGCAGTCTTTGTTTATCGGGGTGCGAAGATCCTTGACCTCGCCGTCGATGCGGCAGACGCATGCCGCCTTATAGAGTCCCATGCCGAGGCTCTTCGCCACTTCCATGGCGGTTATTCCGTCGTCAAACTCCTTGACGACTCCGCCCTTGAGTTCAATGTTTACCATAAAAATTTCTCCTTTCAGCTTCGGGCAAATGCCCGTCTCAGGGATGAAAAAAAGCTCCACCCCCGTAAAAATTACAGGGGTGAAGCGAATGCTCCACGGTTCCACCCGGTTTGCGGCTCGCGCCGCCACTCATGCGACCTTAACGCGGTCATACGTCGCAGCCTATCCCACGGGGCTTCGGTGCGCGCTCGGCAGCGGTAACATATCCCGTATCAACACCGGCGCTCTCAGCCAACGGCGCGCGGCTCTCTTAGATGACATTCGGAACACGTCTTCTGCTTCACAGCTTTTAACATTATCATTTTATCACCAAACGCGAAAAAGTCAACACTTTCTTTCGCGCGGGATTTTGTTCAACTTCCATAAATTTTTGTACCATGTGTTGCAATAATACCTTGACATTTCTCCCGTTTAAGGTTATTATACATAATAATGGTAGTATTATGTGCCAAGCTATACTCCATGTTGTTATTTACTAAGTTTTACAATAATCAGAAAATTTTACTCAGGGAGGTGTTATTCGTTTGGACGTTTGGAAAATTATTCTTATAGCCGCCGCTGTCGGAGCTGTATTCGGCATTATCGGTTTTATTCTTGGCGGTTTACATAGGAAGAGAGTTGCCGAAGCCGCGATAGGTTCCGCCACGAAAGAAGCGAACCGCATAGTCAGCGAGGCTATGACCCAGGCAGAGGCCAAGAAGAAGGAAGCTATCCTTGAAGCCAAGGATGAGATCCACAAGCAGAGAAGCGAAAACGAAAAAGAACTGCGCGAAAGGCGCAATGAAGTTCAGCGCCAGGAGCGCAGAGTCATTCAGAAAGAAGAGAGCCTCGACAAGAAGATCGAGAATCTCGAAAAGAAGGACGAGACCCTCAGCCGCAAGATAAAGGATGCGGAGGACAGACTCGCCGAGGCAGAGAGCCTCAAAAGAAGTCAGCTCGATATGCTCGAAAAAATCTCGGGCTACAGCAAGGAGCAGGCGAAGGAATACCTGCTCAAGAACCTTGAAGACGACCTTGTTCACGAGAAGGCGGTCAAGGTGCTCGAATATCAGCAGCGCACAAAGGACGAGGCTGATTCCATTGCAAGAGAGATAATCGGCACCGCTATCCAGCGCTGCGCCGCAGATCACACGGCAGAGACCACGGTATCCGTTGTCGCGCTGCCCAACGACGAGATGAAGGGACGCATAATCGGACGCGAGGGCAGAAATGTCCGCACGCTCGAGACCATAACCGGCGTTGATTTAATCATCGACGACACGCCCGAGGCTATCACCGTTTCGAGCTTCGATCCGGTTCGCCGCGAGGTCGCGCGTCTGACGCTCGAAAAGCTTATATCGGACGGCAGAATTCATCCCGCCCGCGTCGAAGAGATGTACGAGAAAGCCCGCCGCGAGGTCGATGCAACTATCAAGCAGACCGGCGAGCGCGCACTCATCGACGCAGGAGTCAACGGAGTGCATCCCGAGCTCGTCAAGCTTCTCGGCAAGCTCAAGTACAGAACGAGCTACGGTCAGAACGTACTCAATCATTCACTCGAAGTTTCTTATATTGCAGGTCTCATGGCGGCGGAACTTGGCGCCGACGTCAAGCTTGCAAAGAGAGCCGGTCTTCTTCACGATATCGGCAAGGCACTCGACCACGAGATGGACGGCTCGCATGTTGAGCTCGGTGTTGAGGCCGCGAAGAAATACCGCGAGAGCGAGGGCGTCATTCACGCCATTCAGGCTCACCACGGCGACGTTGAGGCAAAGACGCTTGTCGCCTGCCTCGTTCAGGCTGCCGACGCCGTTTCGGCTTCCCGCCCCGGTGCAAGACGCGAGAACGTTCAGAACTACATCAAGCGCCTTGAAAAGCTTGAGAGCATCGCCTCCTCGTTCGAGGGCGTTGAGCGTTCGTTCGCCATTCAGGCGGGCCGCGAAGTGCGCATAATGGTCAAGCCCGAAGTCGTCAGCGACGAGAAGATGGTTCTCATCGCCCGCGACATCGTCAAAAAGATCGAAGACGAGCTTGAATATCCCGGTCAGATAAAGGTCAACCTTATCAGGGAGAGCAGAGTCAGCGACTACGCAAAATAAAAACAGATCCCACCGTCAAACGCGGTGGGATTTTTTGAAAGGAAAATCGGAATGAATATACTTCTTATAGGTGACATCGTCGGCACGCAGGGCTGCGGCTTTCTGCGCTCGGTGCTCCCCGGCTTCAAGAAGCTCAAAGCCATAGATGTCGTGATAGCCAACGGCGAGAATGCCGCGCCCGGCAACGGGATAACTTCATCCGCCGCCGAGCATATATTTTCAAGCGGCGTTGATTTTATAACGACCGGCAACCACGCTTTTCGCCGCAGCGAGGTATATCATTTTCTCGACGAGCGCGGCGATATAATCCGTCCGGCGAATGTCGGCGCCGCCTGCCCCGGCAAGGGCTTCGGTGTTATAGACATGGGCAGAGTCCGCATCGGCATTATAAACCTGCTCGGGCGTGCATATATAAACGGCTCGGACAACCCGTTCTCCTGCATCGACTCTCTCATGGAAGAGATAAGCGACTGCCGGATAAAAATAGTTGATATCCACGCCGAAGCCACAGCCGAGAAGCTCGCCATGGGATTTTATCTTGACGGCAAGGCGACCGCCGTTGTCGGCACGCACACCCATGTTCAGACTGCCGACGAAAAAATTCTGCCCGGCGGCACGGCTTATATAACCGACCTCGGCATGACGGGTCCCGAGCTCTCGGTGCTCGGAGTCCGCCCCGAGGCTTCGATATCGTGGCTCAAAACGGGACTTCCGACTCGATTCGAGATAAGCGACGGCGCGTGCATGATGTGCGGCGTTATAATCGACGTTGACGAAAAAACCGGAAAATCAAGAAGTATTGAAAGAATCTGTGTAAAGTGAGGGAATAAAAATGCTCAAAGAAATAAGAACCGCAAAAGAAAAAGACTGCCCGAAGATGCTCGAACTGCTCGAATATATCTGCAACCTTCACAGCGGGATAAGACCCGACCTGTTCAAGGCTGGAAAGTCGAAATACGACAGCGAGAGCCTCGCGAAGCTCTTAGCCGACGAGAACCGCATAACTTTTGTTGCGGCGGACGAGAACGACGAGGTGCTCGGATATATTTTCTGCATTCTCATCGACCACTCCGTTGACTCCGCGCGCTGCCCGAACAAGGAGCTCTATATCGACGACCTGTGCGTTGACGAAAAGTGCAGGCACGAGGGCATCGGCGACGCACTGTTCAAAAAGGCTCTTGAGACTGCTAAAGAGCTCGGCTGCCATGACCTGACGCTCAACGTCTGGGAGGGCAACGACGGCGCGCTGCGTTTCTATGAGAAGCACGGCATGAAGATACAGAAGCGCGAGATGGAAATCGTGCTCGATTGAGTTAGACTTTTCAACTTATTTTTTAAAAATATTGAAATTTCATTGAGTCGGTGGTAGAATTATCATCGGCTCATTTTTTACGGCTTTTGAAAGGAAGATTCAATGGAAAACAGGGAAAAATTTTCGTCGAGGCTCGGATTTATTCTGATCTCGGCAGGCTGCGCCATAGGACTGGGAAATGTCTACAGATTCCCGATAACGACCGGCGCATACGGCGGCGCGTTCTTCGTGCTCATTTACATCGCGTTTCTTGTTCTGCTCGGCATACCGGTCATGACGGCGGAGCTCGCGGTCGGCCGCGCAAGTCAGCGCAGTATCGCCTCGTCATACGACGTGCTCGAAAAGAAAGGGCAGAAGTGGCATCTCGCAAAGTATCTCGGCATCGCCGGAAACTATCTGCTCATGATGTTCTACACGACTATCTCCGGCTGGATGTTGATATACTTTATAAAGTATGCGGACGGCTCTATCCTCGAGTACAAGAGCGCAGAGGAGCTCGGCGCGGTGTTCGGCACGGTGATAAGCAATCCCGTGCTCATGATCTGCGCCACGTTCACGGTCATTCTCGTCTGCTTCGGCATCTGCTCGTTCGGTCTGCAAAACGGCGTCGAAAGAATAACCAAATGGATGATGGTGGCTCTCCTGCTTCTCATGGTGGGGCTCGCAATCTATTCCTGCACGCTCTCGAACGCCGCAGAGGGACTGAAATTCTATCTCGTCCCCTCGCTCAAATCATTTGAAAATTCGGGTGTATGGACGGTAATCTCGTCCGCAATGGGACAGGCGTTCTTTACTCTGAGCATCGGTATCGGCTCAATAGCGATATTCGGCAGCTACATCGGCAAGGAGCGCAGACTCCTCGGCGAGGCAGTGACAATAGTCGGGCTGGACACTTTTGTTGCGCTCATGTCCGGCGTTATCATCTTCCCCGCGTGCTTCACCTATAACGGCGGCGTTACAGCAGACGCGGGCACTGTAGGCGCGAGCTTCCTGTTCACGACGCTTTCGAGCATCTTCAACAGCATGCCCGGCGGACGCATAGTCGGTGCGCTGTTCTTCGTGTTCATGATATTCGCAGCTTTTTCAACTGTCATTGCCGTTTTTGAAAACATCATGTCCTTCTGGCTCGAGTTAACGAAGCTCAGCCGCCGCAAGGTGGCGCTGATAAACATCGCGCTCATGCTCGTGCTCTCGCTCCCCTGCGTGCTCGGCTTCAATGTGCTTGAAAAAATACAGATAGCCGGAAAGGGCATCATGGATATCGAGGATTTCCTCGTTTCAAATGTTCTGCTCCCGCTCGGCAGTCTCGTCTATGTTCTCTTCTGCAGCAGGAAATACGGCTGGGGCTGGAAGAACTACATCGGCGAAGTCAACTGCGGCGAAAAGGGCGCAAAAATGCCCGGCTGGATAAGACCTTATTTCACCTATGTTCTGCCGATAATCGTTATAATCGTC
>JBNMIN010000006.1:0-37973 GCA_050873305.1 Oscillospiraceae bacterium | reverse complement strand
GCTATAGGCTCCGTACCGCTCTCGCTCGGCCTGCCGTGCGGAAAAACTGTCCTCTCCGTCGCCGTCCTCGGAATAGTGATAACCGCTCCGCTCGGCGCTCTCGGAATCGACCTGAGCTGCAAACGCTGCCTCAATAAAGAAGAAAGACGGCATGAGCCGTCTACCCCGTAAAATCTTCTATCAGCTTTTGAAGTGCTTCGTCGCCTTCGACCGTTATTCCCTTGTAGATACGCTCGGCTTCTCCGCGGGGCAGGGAGGATGTGAAAACATTGAACACCTCCTGCGGCTCGTCCTCGCCGTAGACGAACACCGCTATCCTGCCGTTGTAGTCGCGCATGATGTATTTTTCGCTCCCGTCCGGCGCGGTGTTTTCAATTATGGCCGATACAGTCAGAAACGCCGCGGCGCAGAACGCAAGGGCAACGGCGATACTTTTTATCGTGGTTTTCATCTTTCCTTTTCCTTTCCGCAGGCTTGCTTTTTCTGCTTTCGTGGTGATTTTTGCCCCTTTCGGGCGTTTTTATACGCTGTTTTATGCACTGCTATTGTTTTGATTTTACAAAATAGTGAGAATATTTGGATTTAGGCTAAACTTTTTGCAAAAAGTATGCTATAATTTTTAACTGGATTGTAATGTGAAGGAGGCGCACGGATGGCAAACAGCTCCGCAAACGCATCGAAAAAGATGGGAACAGCCAAAACATCTTCCAAAAAGAAGAATAAAAAGCCGAATAAAAAGGCCGGCAGGATAGCTCTGCTGGTTATCCTCTGCGTGCTCGTCGTCGGTATGCTCACCGCGGCGATAATCGGAGGTTATGTTTTCTTCAATATCGTATCTTTCGCCCACGGCGAGATCGCGATAAACCTCGACGACTACAAGGCAAATCAGAACCAGACCTCGTTCGTCTATGCCTATGACAGCAACAATGAGCTCGTTGAAATGGCTCAGCTCCACGGCGAGGAGAACAGAATATGGGTCGATTTCGACAAGATGCCGGAAAATCTCAGAAACGCTTTCGTCTGCCTTGAGGACAAGCGCTTTGAGAAGCATCACGGCGTCGACTGGCTGCGCACTTTCGGCGCGGCGACAGGACTTTCGACCGGCGGCGGCTCGACAATAACCCAGCAGCTCGTCAAGAACGTGACCAACGACAAGGAGGTCACGGTCGTTCGAAAGTTCAAGGAGATAGAGCGCGCTCTGAACCTTGAGCAGCACTACAGCAAGGACGCTATCCTTGAAGCTTATCTTAACACTCTCTATCTCGGCAACGGATGCTACGGTGTCCAGACCGCGAGCGAGACTTATTTCGGCAAGGATGTCAGCGAGCTGAATCTCGCCGAGTGCGCGACCCTTGCGGTCATAACAAAAGCGCCGACGAAGTATAACCCGCTGCTCAATCCCGAGGCGAACAAAACGCGTCAGGAACTCTGCCTCAAATATATGCTCGAGGAAAAGGCGATAAGCAAAGAGGAATACGAAGAAGCGGTCAACTATAAGCTCGTGTTCACAAACAGCGAGGGCTATGTCCCGAAGCCGGGCAAGACCAAGACCACTACCGAGGACAAGAACACCGAGAAAGAATATCAGGATTTCTATGTCGATTATGTCATCAAGACCGTCTGCAAGGATCTGATGAGCAAATACGGCTATACCTATCGCCAGGCGATGGAGAAGATAAACTACGGCGGACTCAAGATATATTCCGCCGCCAACCCCGATGTTCAGAAAGTTCTCAACACCGTATATTCAAACAGAATCGCTTTCGATAAGGAGGCTGACACCGCCGAGCATCCCGCAGCTCAGTCCGCGGCAACCGTCATGGACTATGAGGGCAGAATCGTCGGCATAGTCGGACAGGCGGGCGAAAAGAACGGCAACCTCTGCCTCAACAGAGCGTCCGAGTCCCCGAGACAGCCCGGTTCGTCCATAAAGCCCCTTTCGACCTATTCTCTCGCGCTCGAGAAGAACTATATCAACTGGTCGAGCATGATTCTCGACTATTCTATCTATCAAAACGGCAAGCTCTGGCCGCAGAATGCGGACGGCACCAACGGAAGCAAGAAAGAGATAACCGTCCAGTATGCTATCCAGAAGTCGTTCAATACCGTGCCCGTCAGAATAATTACTGAGATGCTCGGCGTCAACGAAGCCTATAACTTCATGAAAAAGACGTTCCATCTGACGACTCTCGATGATTCTGCGGATGCGAATATCGCGCCCCTTGCAACCGGCGCTCTGACAAACGGCGTCACGACCGTCGAAATGGCGGCGGCATATGCCGTGTTCGGCAACAACGGCTATTACTATGAGCCCTATTGCTATTATAAAGTCACAAATGCTACGGGTACGGAAGTCCTGCTCGAAACGAAGTCCGAGCCCGAGAGAGTTCTCAGCGAGGATACCGCAGAGGTCATGCGCGAACTGCTCAAGACCGTCCCGGCAAGAGATTTCCGCAAGAGCAAGAATCTCGGCAAGTTCGAGCTGATGAGCAAGACCGGTACAACGAGTGACACCAAGGACAGCTGGATAGCCGGCGGCACGCCCTATTATGTCTGCGCAGTCTGGCTCGGCTACGATAAGCCCAAGGTCATTCCGTTCAGATACAGTGCTTCCGGACGAGTCTATATCGAACTGCTCGACCGCATCCACGCGAACCTGCCCGTCAAGGAGTTCCCAAAGACCGGCAAGGTCGAGGAGAAGGACTACTGCAAGAAGACCGGACTTCTCGCTTCGACCTCGTGCAAGGAGACCGCAAAGGGATATTATAAGAAGTCCGCAATGCCCGCCGAGTGTACCGCTTGCGGCGGAGGATCTGTCAGCGAGGTCGTCAGCGGAGTCGGCGAGGCGGTCAGCAATATTATCGATTCCATCCTTCCGACAAGCCCGCGTTCGGACGATTAAACTCAACCTGCGGCGAAAAAATATATAAACGGCCGCACCCGATAACGGTGCGGCTAATTTTTTAATTAAGAGGTATTTTATGATAATCCTGTCGGTAGATTACGGAGATACGCGAACGGGCATAGCCGTCTGCGACAAGACCGAATTTTTGGCGTCTCCCGTGACCGTTATAACAGAAAAAGAATCCGAGCCGCTGATAGAAAAAATAACAGAGATAGTAAAAGAGAAAAAGGCGGAGCTGATAGTTGTCGGTCTGCCCGTCAATATGGACGGCACCCACGGCGAGCGCGCTCAGCGCTGCGAGGATTTCGCGGCGGCTCTGACCGAGTTTTCGGGCATAGAGACCGTGATGCGCGACGAACGCCTGACAACGGTCTCGGCGCATAACGCCCTGAATGTCACGAACACGCGCGGCAAGAAGCGCAAGGCTGTTGTCGATGCCGTCAGCGCCGTGATGATTCTCCAGGATTATCTCGACTATCGGCGCATCAATCACCTTTCCTGAACAGTTCTTTTATGCCCATGAGCAGCAGAAACCCGCCGAATATTTTCCCGGGAATATTACTGTTCATGTGCGATACCGCGAGACTGCCGAGCAAAACTCCCGGCAGACCGCCCGCGGCAAAGAGCAGAACGCTTTTCCAGTCGATGAGCTTTTTAAATGAATAAACTATGCTCGAGAGCACCGCGCAGGGGATAAAAAATAGTAGATTTATGCCCTGTGCCTTGAGCTGCGGCATGCCGAGTGCGAGCACGAGATAGAGCACAAGCACTCCGCCTCCGCCGAGCCCGAGACTGCCGGCGAGACCCGAGAAAAAAGCTGCCAATATAGTCTTCATCGCATCAGCATCCTCACTCCCGCCCAGAGCATGAAAATGGCAAAAATCTTGCCGAGTATTTTCGTCGGTATCTTCGGCAGAATGAAAGAACCGAGAACGCTTCCTATAAGCCCCGCCGGGAGATAGGGGAGCGCATCGCCGAAGGTGACTTTCCCTGTGTAAATATATATCCCCGCGCTCGCCGCGGTCAGCAGCATAATGAGCGCCACCGCGTTTGCCTGCGCTCTGTTTTGCTCCATTCCGCTCTTTCTGAGCATCGGCACGGCGATCATTCCGCCGCCGGCTCCGAGCGCGGAATTGACCGTCCCGATGGCGAGACCGCCGATAATTTTTGTTATTCCTTTCATTTTCTCAGCTCCTTTTTCCTATTTTGCCCGCCGCTGTTCTAATAATGCCGCGACTCTCCGCATATTCTTTTGTGGGGGTGTCGGTATGGTGATAAATTTCAAAAAGCGTTCGAGACTCGTCGCTCTCGGTGTCGCGGCGGCGGTTGTAATAATGGTTATATGCTTCGTGATGATATCCTCGCGCGGCTCCGGATATGCGCGCAGGGTCTCCTCAAATGCGCTTCGCACCGTGACAATTATCGTTGACGCAGGTCACGGCGGTATGGACGGCGGCGCGACTGCGGCGGACGGAACGGTCGAAAAAGATATAAATCTGTCCATATCCCTGAAGCTGCGCGATATGTTAGACACTGCGGGCTACAATGTTATCATGACCCGCGAAACGGACGACGATATAGCCGACGACTCCGCAAAAACCGTGCGCCAGCAAAAGGTCTCTGATATAAAAAACAGAATGAAAATCATCGAACAGACGCCTGACGCCCTGTTCGTGAGCATACATCAGAACCACTACGGCGGTCCGTCATACAGCGGCGCGCAGGTGTTCTATTCCAAAAACAACCCGGAGAGCGAGAAGCTGGCGAAGGCGATTCAGCAGGATATCCGCTCGCTTCTTCAGCCTCAGAATCAGCGCACCGTCAAGCGCACGGGCACTGAGATATATCTGCTCTATCATGCGCAGTCTCCGGCGGTTATGGTCGAGTGCGGCTTTCTCTCGAACGCCGCCGAGACGCTGAAACTAAAAGATGATAATTATCAAAACGCCATGGCATTTTCGGTCATGTGCGGTATAACAGACTATTTAAAACAAGACAAAAAACTGACGGAGGTAACATAAAATGGCAGGCAAGGCAAAATCGGTCTATATCTGTTCCGAATGCGGCTATGAAAGTCCGAAATGGTTCGGCTGCTGCCCGGGCTGCGGCGAGTGGAACACCATGAATGAGGAGATAAAAGCGCCCGCCGCTCCGGCGTCCAAGAGCGGCGCGAGCGCGCGCAGCGTCAAGACATATGCACTCAGCGAGATAACCGCCGATGAGGAGATACGCTATCAGACGGGACTTACCGAGCTCGACCGCGTTCTCGGCGGCGGAATAGTCAAAGGTTCGTTGGTGCTCCTGAGCGGTGACCCCGGCATAGGCAAATCGACGATTCTTCTTCAAATATGCCAGTATATCGGCAAGGATCTCGATATTCTCTATGTCTCGGGCGAGGAGTCGGTCTATCAGATAAAACTCCGCGCGGACAGGCTCGGGGTCACGAGCCCGACCCTCACTCTCATGAGCCAGACCGATGTTCAGGCTATATGCGAGTATATAAATATCAACAAGCCCGGGCTTGTTATCATCGACTCGATACAGACTATGGTCATAAGCGACCTCAGCTCCTCTGCGGGCAGTGTCACGCAGGTGCGCGAATCGACTTCGATGTTCATGCGCACCGCGAAGAACAGCAATATCCCGATTATAGTCGTCGGTCATGTTAACAAGGACGGCAACATCGCGGGACCCAAGGTGCTCGAACATATAGTTGATGCGGTGCTCTATTTCGAGGGCGACCGCAATATGTCTTACAGAATCCTCCGCGCCGTCAAGAACCGCTACGGCTCGACGAATGAGATAGGCGTTTTCGAGATGCTCGACAGCGGACTTTCTCAGGTCGAGAATCCGTCCCTTATGCTCATCTCAGGCAGACCGAAGAATACTTCGGGAACTTGTATCGCCTGCGCTATGGAGGGCACCCGCCCGATACTCGCCGAGGTTCAGGCTCTTGTCAGCGCGTCGAGCTTCGGCAATCCCCGCCGTATGGCGACAGGTTTTGATTACAGCCGCATGGCTATGCTCTTAGCTGTCCTTGAAAAGAGAGCGGGCTATTTCTTCGGCAATATGGATGCCTATATAAATGTCATCGGCGGACTCAAGCTCGATGAACCCGCGACCGACCTCTCCGTCGCGCTTGCGCTTATTTCGAGCCTCAAGGATGTCCCGATAAGGGACGATGTGCTCGCTTTCGGCGAGATAGGGCTCGGCGGCGAGATTCGCTCCGTCAACCACTGCGAACAGCGCATAAAAGAGGCGGCCCGACTCGGCTTTAAAACCTGCATCATCCCGCGCCATAATTTCAAATCCGTGCCGGACAAGCTCAAGAAGGAGATAGAGGTCATCGGCGTTAAGAATGTCTATGAGGCGTTCGCGAACTGCGTTGACTGATGAATTTTATGACCCCTATAGAATCGCCGAACCTGCCGAAGAGGGGAATAGCTCTCGCCGCAGTGAGCATCGGCGCAGTGAAAGCAAAAGAATACCTTCGCTCGCGCGGTATCAGTGTGCTTGATATCCTGCCGTGTGCCGCGATAACCGACGGCACAGCCGCCCACGCCGATCTGCACTTATTGCATCTCGGCGGGCGAAAAATTATACTTAGCCGCGAACAGCGTGAAAATATAGAAAAACTCACTGAACTTGGCTTCAATGTGCAGGTTCTTGACACTCCGCTCGGCGATAAATATCCAGCCGATGTGCCGCTCAATGCCGCGCTTTTCGGCAAATATGCGATACTTAATCCCAAAACCGTCTGCAAAAACATCGACTTTTCCGGGCGTAGTTTAATACTCGTGCGCCAGGGCTACACAAAGTGTTCTGTAGTGCCCGTGACGGAAAACGCGATAATCACCGATGATGGGGCGATAGCCTCGACGGCCGAAAAAAACGGACTTGCCGTACTGCTCGTCTCAAAGGGCGATGTCGCCCTGCCCGGGCGCGAATACGGCTTTATCGGCGGCTGCTGCGGGTTCATTGCGCCCGATACAATGCTCTTCAACGGCTCGCTTTCGTCTCACAGGGACGGCGAAAAAATCAGAGCCTTCCTCTCTTCGTTCGGCGTGCGTGCGGAGGAGGCGGGGGACTTTCAATTAACCGATATCGGCTCAATACTTCCGCTCGCAGAGAAGTAAACCGAAAATCTTTTTGAAAATTACATTTTATTCCAAAATCCGATTTTTATTATTTGCCTTTGTGCTATCATATTTCGGAAAACTTCAGTGGAGTGATAACAACGAAAAAAGGACAGCTTAAAGGCGGCATCTTTCTCATTCTCGCCGCCGTTATATGGGGACTGTCGTTTGTGGCTCAGAGCGAGGGACTCGAAGTAATCGGAACTCTGACCTTCAACGGCATAAGAATGATTATGGGCGGCACGGTGCTCCTGCCGGTCATTGCAATAATGTCGGGAGTTCAAAAATCAAAAAACAAAAAGCTCGGCTCGGCCGAACAGAAAACGCCCGAAGAGAAGAAAAAAGACAGAAAAAATCTTATTGTCGGCGGACTTGTCTGCGGAACGGTTCTCTGCGTGTCGAGCAATCTTCAGCAGGCGGCGTTCGGCTATACAACGGTCGGCAAGGTCGGCTTCATAACCGCACTCTATATGCTCTTAGTGCCGATAATCAGCCTCGTTTTCTTCAAAAAACGCGTCAGTCTTCCCGTGTGGATCGGCGTCGGGCTCGGCGTTGTCGGACTCTATCTGCTGTGTGCGGGCGGCAAGGCGACTTTCGGCAAGGGCGAATTGCTCGCTCTCGCGTGCTCGGTCGGCTTTGCGATACATATTCTTGTTATCGACAAATATTCGGCTATAGTCGACGGAGTCAAGCTCTCGTGCGCGCAGTTCTTTGTCTCGGGCATAATATCCGTCATTCTTATGTTTATCTTTGAAAAGCCGAGTATCCATGCCATAATGAGCGCAGCACCCTATCTGCTCTACACAGGTATTTTGTCCTGCGGAGTGGCGTTTACTTTCCAGACCCTCGGTCAGCGCGACTCCGACCCCACGGTCGCTTCGCTCCTGCTGTGTCTTGAATCTGTGTTCGCCGTCATATTCGCATGGGTGCTGATAGATCAGAAAATGTCCGTAAGAGAGCTCAGCGGCTGCATTATCATGTTCGTCGCAATAGTCCTTGCCCAGCTTCCCGCAGATGTGTTCAAGAGAAAGAAAAAGGCGTAACAAATCATAGTTTTATCTGGCAGACTGTGTGTTATAGCATGGTCTGTCTTTTTCTATACCCATTGATATCATTGACAAAAAGCCAATATATGGTGTATAATTAAATATGTATGATACAAAATAATGCGTAGCATTTGATTTACGGGGGACAGCTAAATGGCGAATAAGGCAACCTACAATCAGGAGAGCATAGAGGTGCTCAAGGGCGCCGACCGCGTGCGCAAAAGACCTGCGGTCATCTTCGGCTCCGACGGTATAGAGGGCTGCGAGCACTCTGTGTTCGAGATTATCTCGAACTCTGTTGACGAGGCGCGCGAGGGCTTCGGCAATACAATAACCGTTACCCGATTCGAGGACAAGTCCGTTGAAGTTCAGGATCAGGGACGCGGAATACCCGTTGAGTATAACCAGAAAGAAAAGGAATATAACTGGAAGCTGACTTTCTGCGAGCTGTATGCAGGCGGCAAGTATAAGACGAACGACGGCGGCAGCTATCAGTATTCTCTCGGCACAAACGGACTCGGTCTTTGCGCCACTCAGTATGCTTCGGAGTATATGGAGGCGGAGATACATTCAAACGGCTTTTGCTATCATCTGAATTTCAAGGGTGGTAAACCCGTCGGCGATATGATAAAGGAGCCGTATAATAAAAAAGACACCGGAACACGCATAAAATGGCGACCGGATCTCAAGGTCTTTACCGATATCAACATACCGCTCGAGTATTTTCAGGATATGATGCGCCGCCAGGCGATAGTCAACGCGGGCGTCAAATTTGTGCTCAAAAATCAGAACGGCTCAAAGTTCGATACTTTTGAATATTTCTACGAAAACGGTATCGCCGACCATGTCCGCGAGGTCGTCGGATCAAACGGACTTTCTTCCATTTGCACATGGAGCGGCGAGCGCGTCGGACGCGACAGAGCGGATCAACCCGACTATACTCTGAAAATAAATGCCGCGCTCTGCTTCTCGAACAAAGTCCAACTCAAGGAGTTTTATCACAACTCGAGCTACCTTGAACACGGCGGCGCACCCGATAAGGCTGTCCGTTCCGCTTTCGTGTCGCAGATAGACGCTTATATAAAGAAGAGCGGAAAATATCTCAAGTCCGATTCGAAGATAAATTTCCAGGATATTGAAGACTGTCTCGTGCTTGTTATCTCGTCGTTCTCGACCATAGCTTCATATGAGAACCAGACGAAGAAAGCTATCACAAACAAGTTCATTCAGGAGGCAATGACCGAGTTCTTCAAGCATCAGCTCGAGGTGTATTTCATCGAAAACAAGCTCGATGCGGACAAGATATGCGATCAGGTGCTCGTCAATATGCGCGCGCGCGTCCGTGCGGAGACGACGAAACTCAATATAAAGGGCAAGCTCCAGTCGAGCAACGATATGGGCAGCCGCGTACAGAAATTCGTTGACTGCCGCAGCAAGGATGTCTCCGAGCGCGAGCTGTTCATAGTGGAGGGCGACTCGGCTCTCGGCGCCTGTAAGCAGGCGCGCGACTCGTCTTTCCAGGCGATAATCCCCGTGCGCGGAAAGATACTCAACTGCCTCAAGGCGGAATATAACAAAATATTTGCAAACGATATCATAACCGACCTCATAAAAGTTCTCGGCTGCGGAGTCGAGGTCAAGTCGAAGTCGATGAAGGATATGGTCGCGTTCAATATCGATCAGCTGCGCTGGAGCAAGGTCATAATCTGCACCGATGCCGACGTTGACGGATTCCAGATACGCACGCTTATCCTCGCGATGATCTATCGCCTTATGCCCACGCTCATTGAAAAAGGCAAGGTGTATATCGCGGAGTCGCCGCTCTATGAGATAAACTCAAAGGACGAGACATGGTTTGCCTATAACGAGCAGGAGAAGCAGGATATCCTTTCTCAGCTTGAAAACAGCAAGTTCACCATCCAGCGCTCGAAAGGACTCGGTGAAAACGATGCGGACATGATGTCGCTGACGACGATGAATCCCGCCACCCGCCGCCTTATCCGCGTCGACCCGACCGACGCCCAAAAAACTGCCGAGATATTCGATCTCTGGCTCGGCGACAATCTCGCCGGCAGAAAAGAGCATATCGCACGCGACGGCGCGGCATATATCGACATGGCGGATGTTTCGTAACAGCTTAACTATTGAAAGGATTTTGATATAAATGGCGGGAAAAAGAGGCAAAAAAGAACCCCCGAAAAATGAAATCGATCCGCTCAAGAGCGGAGTCCATATCATCGGCGCGGGCGAAGTTGTCGAACAGCCGATAACCGATACCATTGAAACGAACTATTTCCCCTATGCGATGAGCGTCATCATGTCGCGCGCTATCCCGGAGATAGACGGCTTCAAGCCCTCGCACAGAAAGATACTCTATACCATGTACAAAATGGGTCTGCTTACCGGTGCACGCTCAAAGTCGGCTAATATCGTCGGACGCACCATGCAGCTGAACCCCCACGGCGACGCCGCCATATATGAGACTATGGTCAGGCTCTCGCGCGGCTATGAAGCGCTGCTGCACCCGTACGTCGATTCAAAGGGTAACTTCGGTAAGGCGTATTCGCGCGATATGATGTGGGCGGCTTCGAGATATACCGAGGCGAAGCTCGACCCCATAAGCGCCGAGCTTTTCAAGGATATCGACAAGGACACCGTCGATTTTGTCGATAACTACGACAGCACCATGAAAGAGCCGACCCTTCTGCCGGTCACTTTCCCGAGCGTGCTCGTCAATAATAACACGGGTATAGCCGTCGGCATGGCGAGCTCCATATGCTCCTTTAACCTCGAAGAGGTCTGCCGCACGACTATCGAGCTTATCAGAAACCCCGACCACTGCGTTGCGGATACCCTCAAAGCACCAGATTTTGCCGGCGGCGCGAAGATACTCTATGACCGCGCGAAGATTGAGGAGATTTACCGCACAGGCCGCGGCTCGTTCAAGCTCTATGCCAAATATACTTATGACAAGTCGAACAACTGCATTGATATAACAGAGATCCCGATGACCTCGACCGCGACGAGCGAGTCTATAATAGAAAAGGTTATCGACAGAGTCAAGGCAGGTGCAATAAAAGAGATAAGCGATATCCGTGATGAGACGGACAAGAGCGGTCTTAAAATAACAATAGACTTAAAGAGGGGAACAGACCCCGACAAGCTCATGCAGAAGCTCTACAGGCTCACTCCGCTCTCGGATTCGTTCGCCTGCAACTTCAATGTCCTGATTGCCGGTTCACCCCGCGTCATGGGCGTCAAAGAGCTGCTCAACGAGTGGATTGCATTTCGTATGGAGTGCGTCAGACGCAGAACCTATTTCGACCTCAAAAAGGCTAAGGACAAGCTGCATCTGTTGCGCGGACTTGAAAAAATCCTCCTCGATATCGACAAGGCGATAAAGATCGTCAGAAATACCGAAGAGGAGGCAGAGGTCGTCCCGAACCTCATGATAGGCTTCGGAATCGACCGCATCCAGGCGGAGTATGTTGCGGAGATAAAGCTTCGCCATCTGAACCGCGAATATATCTTAAAGCGCACGCAGGATATCGAAGATCTCGAAAAGCTCATTGCCGATCTTGAGGATATCCTCGCAAAGCGCGGCAGAGTCGGCGCGATAATCATCGGCGAGCTTGAGGAAGTTATCAAGAAATACGGCAAGCCGAGAAAGACGGAGATTATCTACGCCTCCGATATCGCAGAGGAGGAAGAGGAGGAACAGATACCCGATTATCCCGTGACGCTCTTCTTCTCGAAGCAGGGCTATTTCAAGAAGATAACCCCGCAGTCCTTGCGCATGAGCAGCGAGCAGAAGTTCAAGGAGGGCGATGAGCTCGCCCAGACTGTGGTTACGGATAACGCAAAAGAACTTCTCTTCTTCACAAACCGCTGCCAGGTCTACAAGGCTCGCGTCAACGACTTCAAGGAGACGAAGGCGAGCGCACTCGGCGATTATGTGGCGAGCACGCTCGGCATGGATGAGGGCGAGACGGCGGTCTATATGGTCGTGACCTCGGACTATTCCGGTCATATGCTCTTCTTCTTTGAAAACGGAAAGGCGGCGAAGGTCGAGCTTTCCGCCTATCAGACGAAGACGAACCGCAAGAAGCTCATAAAAGCTTATTCCGACAAATCGCCCGCCGCGGCGATGCTCCATATAGAGAGCGATGTCGAGCTTGTTATAATCTCTTCTGCGGGCAGACACCTTCTGATAAACACCGGCGCAATCTCGCCCAAGACTACCAAGGACACTCAGGGAGTCGGCGTTATGAGCCTCAAAAAGGGTCAGAAGGTTATGACCGTCCGTGCATATAAAGAAGGGGAGTTCGCCAAGGCGTACAGATATAAGACAAAGAACCTGCCCGCCGCCGGAGCACTGCTGAGTGCTGAGGACAAGGGTGAACAGCTTGAGCTCGGAATATAAAAAAAGACCGTTTGCAAGGCTTCCCCGCAAAACGGTCGGCGGGAAAAGCCCTGCAAACGCATTGACTTCGGACTCTTGCCGCTGAGAGTAGTTTGCTCAGCCGCACGCTGATAATACATCTTTCGGAAGGAAAATTTCTCCGTTCGGCAAAAGTTTTTGTAAAAACTATTGAAATGTGTCAAAGTATATGCTAAAATATTTTAGCAATTTGTGTTTGGAGGTTAACTTCATGGCAGTACATGAGATTATATTGGGCATAGTCCTCATTCTTCTTTCGGTCGCTATTATTGTTCTTGTCCTTCTTCAGGAGGGTAAGTCCGCAGGTCTTTCCGGCGCTATCGCAGGCGGCGCAGAGACTTTCTTCGGCAAGAACAAGAGCAGGACTATGGAGTCGAAGCTTGTGCTTATCACGAAGATTATTGCTATCTCTTTCTTCGTCCTTGCACTCGTTGCAACCCTGCTTCTTCTCTTCCTTTAATACAGGACAAGTAATATCTGAAAGCTGAACTTATGCGATCCTTCGGGGTCGCATTTTTTCATGTGTGAATATAGAAACGGCCCCGGGCTTCACAGATTTTCCGTGAAGCCCGGGGCTATGTGTGTTTAAGGGAGTTTTAATATTTAACTGAGATTCAGTTCGACGCGCCCTTTCGGGACATACATTATCGTTCTGCATCCGTTCGCGCGTTTGAATTCAACAACATATCCGCCTGTGAGGTCGAATCTGTAGCCGTAGGCGTTGTCGGCGAGCGCGTTTATTATTTCGCTGTCGGTGAATTCTTTCGAGTCCTTCGGCATGAAATCGCCGCTCGTGTATGCGCTTACCACTTCGCCGTTGTCTTTGTTCTTCTCGGGCTTTGATTTGCCGTTGTCCCAGAAAGCGTTGAATATCGGCGTGGCGTATAAATCTCCGCCGACGGCCGTTTTGCCAATGTCCGCGACCCTGACGCTGACTATCGGCGATTTGTCGCCGAGCTTGTCATAGAGCCCGTGGCTCTTGAGATACTCTACGGTGTTTGTCATCTCTTCGGTTATCGGAATAACCGTCTTGAACTTGCCAAAATCGCCGTATTCCGAGCCGTTAGTCATCGCTTCGTTTGCGTAGTTGCTGATTTTCCAGGCGTTGCGGACATTGTCTGCTGGCGTATCAACATCATCGACATCGGGCACATCCGCCTGAGCTTGGGTCGCCGTCACGGCTTCGACTCCGTCCGACGCTATGTCGTGGTAGAGGGCTACCGCGCCGAGCCACTTTGAGTCGGAGCAGAGTATTCTGTCCGCGCCGAGAGAAGTTATGTCGTTATATATCGCGCGGGCAAGCCCCTGCGTAAACTGCGGGTCAATTACCGCCTTTTCGTCCATCTGCCTTGAAAACAGAACGGGGAAAACTTTTTCGCTGTCGATGTTCAGCAGCTCATTTTTGATTTTGCCGTTCCAGTTCTCGGTGTTTTCGACGGAGTAGAGCGAGCGGTAGTCGCTGAGTACAACATTCTGATATTCTCTTATGATCTCGTGCCCGTTCTTGAGCTTGTATCTTATGATTACAGTGTTGTTCACGGTTCTTTCGGAATAATCCTCGCCTTGCGAAACGGCTTTCCTGCCGGAAGCGATGAGCTTTTTGTGCAGCTCTCGAACGGCTTTTATGTCGCTCTCGCTCTTGAATCCGCCGATAACCATGCGCGTGGTGTCGATGTTGGTGAGGTAGTAGCGCTTGTTGTTGGTGTTTACTATATTGCCTTTGTCATCTACGGAATCATAGTAGCCCGAGTAGTCGCTGAAGGTCAGATCATCGCTGTTTGACATATAGCTGCCGAGCAGTATATCCGGCGCTGAGACCGACACGCTCTCAATTTTGTCTATATCCGGCAGACGGCTGCTGTAGCCGAAAAATCCGGTGTAGAGCGAGAGCATAACGGCGCAGGCGAGAGCCATGTGGATGAGCCCGTATTTCCATTCTTTTTTGATTATCTTGAAGCTGCGGTTCAGCACAAAATCGAGAACGACAAATATCACGGCGCTCAAAAGCACGAATATTATGCTATAAAGCAGATATTCTTTATTGGTGGTCGGTTCAAGCCCGACGGAGACCGCCGTTGCAATCGCGGAGACAGAGACCATTGCGGTTATCACAAAGTTTGTTATTTTATTCCTGCCGCTGAAGCCGCAAATTTCGACCTTTCTGATTCTTAGCATCAAAAGCCCGAAAACAAACAGCAGGGCCGTCAGTATCGCCCAAAGTATGTATGGCTTCAGCGACGGTGCGCTCCAGCTTTTAAGCTTGTCTGCGCTCATTGCGGAAAATCCGTTTGAGACGAATGTGCCGGAGCGAGTAAACGCGTCATTGTTGAGCATCGGCAGATTGAGATACGACAGCATGCGACCGAAAGGGGAGAGAACCATGCTGATATCCTGGTTGTGGCTTGTCGACGGATAGAGCGCGTAGTTTGTGTTGCTCGGCGCGCCGAAGAGCAGATGCGGCACCGCGTTGTTGAGAAAATATACGGCGGCGATAGGAAACGCGAGAAAAGCGAGCGAGAATATGACGGATTCGCTTATTGTACCTACGCAGACTGAAACGGCTGCTGCGACAGTGAACCCTGCGAGAGCCACTACAGTCATATGCACGGCGTAAAACAGCAGCGCGCGCCAGAGCATCACGGACGAGCCGAAGTAGGCGAGATTCAGTATCGCCGAGACCGCGAGCGGGAGCAGCACCGCCGCTTCGAGCATGGCGGCGCCTGCGAGCCAATGAGCCGAAAACAGACCCGCGCGGCTGATGCCGAGGCTGAAATATATGTTGCTTTTAGCCTTGCTTGAGACGAATCTGAAAAGCATTATGCCCAGCGCGGCGGAGAGAACAACGACTGCCGCCGTGTAAAAATAGAGAATATCTGTCAGCATATAGTTGTCAGATCCGCCGATTATTAAAAATTTTCCGGATTCACGCAGAGCATGAGCGGTCGGCGAACCGGCTTTGGTCAGCGCCATGAACTGCCTCATCTTTTCGCTCCCGAAGAATCCGTTGAGGTAGAGTGCCAGGTTCATGACAAAAATCGCGAGCGGAAAAGCAAAATTCTTTCTTATCGCGTGAACGACCGTGAAGCCGAAGGGGCTTTTGAAGCCGTCTCTTGATTTGTTCACTCTTTATCCCTCCCGATATTTTTCTCCGGCGGCTGTACTTTTTCGAATACAGCCGCCGATTTGATTTTATTTGCCCGTGCCGAGATTCAGCTCGATGCGTCCTTTCGGAACATACATTATTGTAAGATTGCCGTTTGCGCGCTTGAATTCAACAAGATATCCGCCCGTGAGGTCGAATCTGTAGCCGTAGGCGTTGGCGGCGAGCTTTTCGAGCGTCGCCTTGTCGGTGACGGTCTTTGAATCGTCCGGCATGAAGTCGCCGCTGGTGTAGCTGCTAACTTCATATTCATAGCCGTCAGAGTCCTTCTTTGAGTATGGCTTTGAATTTCCGTCGTCCCAGAACGAGTTGAAAATCGGGCTGGAATAGGCGAAACCGTATCTCATATCGTCTGAGGATGTGGCCTTGCCCATGTCTGCTATTCTTGCGCTGACTATCGGCGACTCGTCGCTGAGCTTTTCATAGAGCCCGTGAGCCTTGAGGAAGCTTATCGTATTTGTCATTTCCTCGGTTATCGGGATTACCGAATAGTCGCCGAGCGCGAGGTATTTACCTTGTGAGTTATCTTGAATTGCAAGGTTGTCAACAGTTTCCTGACGCGACAGTGTCTCTTCTTCAGTGATTTCGTCTGTCACCGAAGTTGCATTGACATATTCGGATGATTCATACATCGAGTAATCTTCTCTCTGCTCCCTGTTGACATAGAATGCAACCGAACCGAGATATTTGGCGTTGCTTGTCAGGAATTTGTCGGAGCTCAGCGTGGTTATATCGTTGTATATCGCGCGCGCAAGACCTGCCGTCAGCTCTTCGTCAACAGCTATCCTGTTGTCCATCTGAGCGGAAAAAACTATAGGAATAACATTTTCAGAGTCGATGTTGAGCAGTTCGTCTTTTATCTTGCTGTTCCAATTCTTGGTGTCTTCGAGAGTATAGAGTGTCGGATAGTTTGTCAGCGGAACATATTCATAGACTCTGACAAGCTCGCGTCCGTTCTTGAGCTTATATCTTATAACAACGCTCTGGCAGGTTATTCTCTTTGAATAGTCGTCGGAGTTTGTGTTGACTCTGTGGATATTTCCGGCTTTTATCATGGCCTTGTGTATTTCACGCACGGTGTTTATATCATCTTTGTCTTTGAAATTTTCGATGAGAGAAACCGAGCGGTTGCTGACATAGTAGTAATTTGAGTAATCATCGGAATAATATCTGTCCGTGACATAGCTGCCGCTAAGCTCGCGTCCGAGCTGGTAGCTGCCCATCAGCGCGTTGGGGGCGGAGATAGATACGCTGTCAATATCCTGAATATCCGGCACGCGGCTGCTGTAGCCGAAGAATCCGGTGTAGAGCGAGAGCAGGAACGCCAGCATGAGTCCGGCGTGGACGAGACCTATCTTCCAGTCCTTTTTGATGGCTTTGAAGCTCAGGTGAAGAATAATGTCGAATATCAGGAAGATTATGACGCTGATTATCATCAGCCCGACTATGATCATCCAAGTGGTTATCTGCGGTATTTCAGAAACCACGAAGTACAGCGCCAGCGAAGCCACTCCGAAAGAGGCAATCATGCAGAGCACGAAGTTGAGAACGGTGCTTCTTCCGGGGAATCCGCATATCTCGGCTTTTCTGCGCTTGAACATGAACAGACCGAACACGAAGAACGCAGCGATGAGAACCGCCCAAAGAATATAAGGCGTCAGCGAGGGGGCAGCCCATTTCTTTGCCGCCTCTTTTGTCATAGCTTCAACGGAAGAAGAGTTAATAAAAGAGCTTCTGTTGAGCATGAGCAGATTTATGTGGCTGATGATGCGCCCGAATATGGTGGAGTCCGTTATGTCGAAGTGCAGCTCTCCGTAGCTTGCCGCATTAGGATATATGCCATAGTAGGTTATGGCGGGTGCGCCGTTGAGAATTGAGGGAACGCCGTAGTTCACGCACATTGTTACAACGCTCGGGAACGCCGCGAGAACGGCTGAAAAACCAATCGCCTCAACAGTCGTGCCCACGCAGCTCGAGACCGCCGCCGATATTGTAAGGCCGGCGAGTACGCATATCGCGCTGTGTACCGCATAGAACAGGAAGGTTCGCCAGAGCATGACGGACGAGCCGAAATAGTGGAGGTTGAGCCCGAGCGAAACAGCAAGCGGGACGAGTACCGCCGCGAGCATCATGAACACGCCCGCAAGAAGACGCGCGGTGTAGAGATCGGCGCGCTTGATGCCGAGACTGTAGTAGACATTGACGGTCTTTTTGTTCGTGACGAATCTGAACAGCAGAACGCCGAGCAGGAGCGATATCACAACGAGCAGAGCGGGAAAGATATAAAACAGCGGGTTATATGTTGCTTGCTCGGAGTCGAAGATGAACACTTCATATGCGTCGCGCATCATCTTCAAAACATCCTGACCTCTGATTTCGGCAGCTTCTTTTGCTTCGTTTATCTTATCCCAGCAGAAGTTGGAGAGATAGAAAAACATGCTCACTGCAAATGTCAGCAGCGGGAGAATGAAGTTCTTCTTCATCGCGTGCGTGACGGAGAACCAGAAAGTGTTCTTATATTTTTTCTTCATCTGTGCCACCTCATTTCTTCTCTTCGGCCTTGCCGAAGATGTCCTTGAAGTCGTAGTCGCTGCCCTCCATCTCCTCGAGGAAGATCTCTTCGAGCGTGAGCGGGAATTTTTCGATCATCAGCGGCTTCATATCCTGAAGCTTCTTCTCGTTTTCGTCCATGTCGCCGTTGGCGCTCAGGGTGATTATCTTTCCGTCCTTCGAGAAGTGCTTGATGTCGAGCGCCTTGAAGTCGCTCTCGTCAACATCGCGGTCGAATACGAGCCTGAACTTGCAGCGCGAGCCGCTGATGTCGTCGACCGAGCAGTCCATAACGATGCTCTTGCCGTTTATCAGCGCGATGTGGTCGCACATGTCCGCAAGGTCGTGGAGATTGTGGGATGAGATTATGACCGAACATTCCTCCTCCGCCATGTATTCGAGCAGAAGATTCTTGATGAGGTTCCTCTTCGCCGGGTCGAGTCCGTCGAAGCTTTCATCGAGCAGAATGACCTCGGGCATCGTGGACATTCCGAGTATTATCTCCGCCTGTCTCTGCATGCCCTTTGAAAAGCCGCGTATGCTCTTCTTTGTGTCAAGCCCGAAAACCTTTGAGAGCTTGTGCATGGTGTCGAAGCTGAAGCGGGGATAGTAGCCCGCGTAGAACTTGCCCATGCTCTCGATAGTCGCGTTGGGCTCGAAATATATGTCATCGGGGACATAGAAAAGTCTCTGTTTCACTTTGGCATTGTCAAAAACATTCTCGCCGAATATTTTGACCTCGCCCTCGTCGGCTCTGTAGACTCCGGCGACCGTCTTGAGAAGCGTCGTTTTGCCAGCGCCGTTGTAGCCGACAAGCCCGTATATTGACGACTTTTCGACTTTCAGCGAAAGATTCTGAATGGCGGTGAAGTCCTGAAACCGTTTGGTAACGCCGATTACTTCAATCATAATTCTTCCTCCTGAGTGTAAATTTCATTGAGTATGTCGATAATTTCCTGCTTTTTGAGTCCCTTGGCGCGGGCGGCAGAGATGGCGTCCGAAACTTCGGACACTGCCGTGTCATGCACCGAATCGTTCTTGAAAGCCTTTTCGCTGACGAAGCTTCCCTTTCCGGGCACGGTGTATATCGCACCGTAGGATTCAAGGTCGGAGAACGCCTTTTTGACCGTGTTTATGTTCACGCCGGCGTCGGTTGCGATGGATCGGATTGACGGCAGCTGCGAGTGCGGAGCGAATGTACCGACAAGGATAAGAGTCAGCAGCTGATTCCTTATCTGTTCGTATGCCGGCACGCGGCTCTGCTTGTCGATTAAGACCACAGCGATTCTCCTTTCTTTTTGATTCCGGCGCGCCGCAGTGCGCCAAAATCAGAATAAGTGTGCTATCTGTCATAGCACACTTATATCATAACACAAAAAATACCTTTGTCAACACAAATTTCAAAAAATCTAAAAACAAAAAAGCCGCCCGAAGGCGGCTTCTCTGTATGGATTATTGTTCTTGCCTGTTTTTGCGTTTGAATACAGCTATTACTATCAATGTCGCAATTCCATCCAAAACGAATATGATGAGCGGGATATAACACCAAATGCTGTTCCTTTCGGCACTTTGAATGATCCCGAGACAAAGCAGAACTATACCGATAATAAGTATTGCCGCTGATGTCGCTGCGTGAATGGCGATACGGACTTTTTCTTCTTTGCCGCAGAGATTATATGTCTTCGTACTGAGCAGTTCGGAAAACACGAGACAAAAAGACGCGAAATATGGTAACAGCTTATCTAAAATGCTGTTCTCGCCGAGAAGGAGCATAATTGCGCCGTAAACTAATATAGCCAGCGCGGAAACGGATCTGATAACAGTACCTGTCTTGACTGATGCCATATTTTTGTTCTCCCAATCATAAATTTGTGCTCGCTAAATATATAAATTTGTTACTGCTCAGCACATCGGAATCACAGCCTCTGCGTTTATTTCATATTCATTATATATTATTATCTCTAAAATTGCAACGGCAATTTCGATTTAAAAATAAAAAGCCGATTGCAGGTTATCAGACAGGCAATCAAAAAGAAAGTCGTCCGACAGTCTCAGCAATCGGCATAAATAATATTATCATAGTAGGAGAAACGTGTCAATACTCTTCGCGAGAAGCAAAGCGCAGATAATAACTCAGTATGATTGAGCTATTATCAGCAAAAAGAATTGAAAATGAAAAAACCCAGCAGTTACAAGGCTTGTAGCTGTTGGGTTTCTCTTTGGTGATCCATCGGAGATTCGAACTCCGGACACCTTGATTAAAAGTCAAGTGCTCTACCGACTGAGCTAATGGATCATATTCTTTTCGCCGTGCGGAAGCTGTATCCGCAAATCAGCTTGATTATCATATAATATTTGCTCGAAAAAGTCAAGCCTTTTTTGCATTTTCTTCCCATTGTTTTCACTCTTTATGATAAATTGCACTCCTTTTGCCCGAATATTCATTTCTTCGCGGCAGATACTATTCAGAGAAAACTGCCGGAGGCGCATTTTATGAAGATACTTTTTTATGATACAAAGCCGTATGACCGCGAGGCGTTTGAGAAGCTTGCGGGCAAATATCCCGACATTGAAATAGACTATCTCAAGACGGATATTTCTTACCGCACCGCGCCGCTCTCGAAAGGCTATGACGCCGTGTGCCTGTTTGTCGCGTCCGATGTCGGCAGACGGGTCGTGGATATCCTCGCCGAGAACGGGGTCAGGCTCATTCTCATGCGCTGCGCCGGATATAACAATGTCGATCTTCTGGCGGCGCAGGAGCACGGCATCTCCGTTATGCGTGTGCCGGGATATTCACCGGAAGCAATAGCCGAGCACGCCCTCGCGCTCGCATTCGCCGTCAACCGCCGCATACACAAGGCATATATAAAAGTGCGCGAGAACAATTTCAGCCTCATGGGGCTGACCGGAGTCAACTTCTGCGGCAAGACGGCTGGAGTTGTCGGTACGGGAAAAATAGGCGCGTCGTTTGCGCGAGCCTGCCGCGGACTCGGGATGAATGTTATCGCCTATGATAAGTATCGAAACCCCTCGCTCGACTTTGTTCGATATGTCGAACTCGATGAACTTCTCGGTGAGAGCGATTTGATATCCCTTCATTGCCCGCTGACCGAGGAGACCTATCATATGATAAATATCGACGCTATAGAGCGGATGAAGGACGGCGTTATCCTCGTCAACACCTCGCGCGGCGCGCTGATAAGCACGCCCGATCTTATAAAAGGTATAAGGCAGCATAAATTTATGGGCGTCGGGCTTGATGTGTATGAGGAGGAGACACACAATGTCTTTGAAAACCGCGAGGACGATATACTCGAAACTTCTGTCACGGCGCGACTTCTGTCGTTCCCGAATGTTATAATCACCTCGCACCAGGGCTTTTTGACCCGCGAGGCGCTTGAGTCGATAAGCGAGACCACATTTGAAAACGCCGCTTCATTCGGCAGGGGAGAGCCGATACAGGCGAATATAGTTAAATATAATTAATGTATGCTGATCATGCGCGGCGGTAAATTCCGCCGCTTTTTTCTGTCCGCTGTTGATTAAATCGCATTTATGTGATAGAATTTTCCCGTAACCGATTCAAAGGAGTGAGGGAGACTTCTCGTCTCGTAAATATGGAAAATAAAGTTCTGTCAAAAATAACAAATATATCGGCTATCGTTGACATGGTCGGCGCAGTTGCATTTTTTATTGTTCAGATAATCAACGCCGCAAAGCCGAATTTTGTCAGCGCGTCGGTGATGCTCGGATTTTTGATAGCGAGCGCCGCGGCGATAATATTGTTCTTCGTGCTCCGAGTCGTAGGTATTGCGGCCGGTACGAAATCTTCAAAAGTTCTGACGATAATTTCATATATTATCGATGCGGCATGGGTCATATCTATGATATTCGTGCTCAAGAACCTCAATATCTTTTAAGGAGTGGCGGAATGATTTATGCTCTTATCGCCGCTGTCGTTTCTGCGGCTCTTTTGATATATTTTATCATCCGTATAGTGCGCGATCCCGGTGAAGCCAAATACGCCGTACATATTCCGCGATGCCTTTTCTTCTTCGGCATGGCTGTTTATGTTGCCGGCGCCGCCGTCTGTGTTGCGATGCTCGCCGCCGGAAAGTTCTTCATTGCGATTCCGGGCTTTGGCTGTATGCTTTTCGGTGTCGCGGCGATGCTCTGTCAGCTCGACCAGAAGGTTGTGTCTGCGGGTGAGGGGATATATATTTATTCGACCATGTTCGGCAAGAAGAAGCGCTTCAATATTTCCGATTTTGTCTCGATGAAGCGAAACTCCGATTCGCTCACGCTCAAATTCAAGAACGGGAAGATGCATATCGATAACCTCGCCGTTATCAGCGACGGCTTCAAAAAGAGCCTGATTGACGGCAAAAAAGATTGAATATCTGCTTAACGCAAAAACAAAGGTCATAATCCGTGTCTGACATCGCGGATTATGACCTCTATTTATTTTTTTTGCTGTCTTACAAATTTTTTTGAAAAAACTGTTGACAATAACATATGAATGAGCTATCATATGAACAGTAAAACATATGAATAAACAATCATATGAATCATCACGCAAATGAACGGAGGACAAAAACATGGAACATAACCACGAAAAGATGCTCGATATGGTGAGGCACGAGCTGCCGACAGACGAGCTGCTTTGCGACCTGTCCGATCTGTTCAGGCTCTTCGGCGACACGACTCGCGTCAAGATTTTGTTTTCGCTCTTTGAGTCGGAGATGTGCGTTTGCGCCATCGCGGAACTGCTCGGTATGACGCAGTCGGCGATCTCTCATCAGCTCAAGATACTCAAGGACGCAAATCTTGTTGCCAACCGCCGCGAGGGCAAAACAATCTATTATTTTCTTTCTGACGACCATGTCAGAACGATTATAGCCAAAGGTTTCGAACATCTTATTGAAGAAAGGAACGAGAACAATGAAGAAGATCTTTAAGCTTGAGGATCTGGATTGCGCAAACTGCGCGGCAAAGATGGAGGCGGCTATCGCCAAGGTTGACGGAGTCGAGAGCGTCAGCGTCAATTTCTTCACCCAGAAGCTGACCCTTGAGGCGGCAGACGATGCTTTTGACGATGTGCTCAAGAAAGTCGTCAAGACCGCAAAGAAAGTTGAGCCCGACTGCACAATAATTCTTAAGTAAGAGGGGTGTCCCCGATGACGAGAAAGCAGAAGAAAACACTGATAAGAATAATCGTATCGGTCGTGCTGACAGGCGTCGCCTGGGCAGTAGACGAGATATTCGGCTTTGAGGGCTGGAAAGCGCTGCTGCTGTATATCGCGCCGTATCTTGTGATAGGCTACGATGTCCTGTGGGACGCTATTCGCAATATTGCCCACGGTCAGGTGTTCGATGAGCACTTCCTCATGGCTATCGCCACTGTCGGTGCGTTCGGCGTCGGCGATTACCGCGAGGCCTCGGCGGTCATGATATTCTATCAGGTCGGCGAGCTGTTCCAGAGCATCGCGGTCGGCAAGAGCCGCAAGTCGATATCCGCGCTCATGGATATCCGTCCCGACTACGCCGTAGTCGTGCGCGACGGAAAAGAGGAGACTGTGTCGCCCGAGGAAGTTGAACTCGGCGAGACTATAGTTATCAAGCCCGGCGAAAAGATTCCGCTTGACGGCGAGATAATCGACGGCTCGACTTCGGTCAATACCGCCGCCCTGACAGGCGAGAGCCTGCCCGCTGATAAGACGGTCGGCGACAGAGTGACGAGCGGAACGATAAATCTTTCCGGCGTTATCCATGTCAGAACTCAGAGCCGCTTCGAAGAGAGCACGGTCGCGAAGATACTCGAGCTCGTTGAAAACTCCTCGGAGAAAAAGGCGAGAGCCGAGAACTTCATCACCCGCTTCTCGCGCTGGTATACTCCCTGCGTCGTCATCGGCGCCGTTGTGCTCGCGATTATACCGCCGCTTGTCTCCATGCTCATGGGCACTCACAGCACATGGAGTCTCTGGAGCACATGGATCGAGCGTGCGCTTACCTTCCTTGTTGTCTCGTGCCCGTGCGCGCTGGTCGTTTCCGTTCCGCTGTCCTTCTTCGGCGGCATCGGCGGAGCTTCGCGTGACGGCATACTCATAAAGGGCGCTAACTATATGGAGACCCTTTCGAAGATCGACACGGTCGTGTTCGACAAGACCGGAACGCTGACGAAAGGCACATTCGCGGTCAACGCCATCCATCCTGAAAATATCACCGAGGCGCATCTTCTCGATGTCGCCGCCGCAGCGGAGAGCTATTCAACTCACCCGGTCGGCGAGTCGATAGTTGCGGCGCATAAGGGTCATATAGACAAGAGCCGCATCGGCAAGATAACCGAGCACGCAGGCATGGGTCTCGAGGCTGTTATCGACGGCAAGACTTATTTTGTCGGCAACGGCAAACTCATGGACATGGCGGGCGCCAAGTGGCATGAGTGCCATATGGCAGGCACTGTTATCCATATCAGCGAGGGCGCGCAGTATCTCGGACATATCGTTATCAACGATGAGATAAAGCCCGACTCCGCAGATGCGATAGCGAAGCTCAAGGAGCTCGGCATCAAGAACACCGTCATGCTCACGGGCGACAATGAGCGCGTCGCCGAAGCGGTCGGAAAGCAGCTCGGACTCAGCGCAGTCCACGCAAAACTGCTTCCGTCGCAGAAAGTCGAGCGCGTTGAAGAGCTGCTCGGCGAGGGCAACAAGGTCGCGTTCGTCGGCGACGGCATCAACGACGCACCCGTGCTCACAAGAGCCGATGTCGGTATCGCAATGGGTGCAATGGGCAGCGACGCCGCAATCGAGTCGGCGGATATCGTCCTCATGGATGACAAGATTTCAAAGCTCCCGACGGCGATAAAGATAGCCAGAAAGACTATGCGCATCGTCAACGAGAATATCTGGATCGCGCTCGCGGTCAAAGTGATTATCCTCGTGCTCAGCGCATTCGGTATCGCAGATATGTGGATAGCGGTCTTCGGCGATGTCGGAGTTCTTATCCTCGCCGTGCTTAACGCCATGCGCGCAATGCTGAAGATAAAAGACAAATAATAAATAAAAACGAACGGCGGCAGGGGATTGACCTTGCCGCCGATTTTTTTATGCTTTGTTGAGCTCTCTGCGCTTTGCACGCCTGACTCTGTTTATGTGCCGCTCGAAGTCGCCGCTGTTCAGAAGCTCGGTCAGCACCAATTGCTCGAATGTCGGCACGGTGCAGGAATAGAACCCGAGCCGCTCTTCAAATATCTTAACGAGCCTTTTCGGCAGAACCATGTAGCCGACACGCAGCGAGGGCGATATAGTTTTTGAAAATGTATTGAGATATATTACATTGTCGCGGTCGGAGAGAACAAAAAGCGTGTCCGCCGGCTTCTGCGAGACCGAAAATTCGGAGTCGTAGTCCGACTCAACAATGAATCTGTTGCCCGACGAGGACCAGTTGATGTATTCATATCTCTTCGAGGCGGACGCAGTGACCCCCGTCGGGAAGCTTCGATATGGAGTCGTATGCAGAACATCCGCCTTGCTGCCGCTCAGCGCCGCGCCGTCTATGCCGTCGTTCGAGAGGGGGAGAAGCTCATATCTGACTCCAGCCGCCCTGTATACCTGCTCGATTTTTTCGTATGACGGCGACTCTATCGCGTATGTTTTGTCCCTGCCGAGCAGATCGACTATCAGCCCGTAAAGATATTCCGCACCAGAGCCGACGATTATCTGCTCCGTGTCAACCGATATGCCGCGGTTCCTCGCGAGATATTGCCGCAGTGCTTCGCGTAATTCAATTCGTCCCGAGTGCGGCGAGCGCTCAAGTATCTCGTCCCCGCAGTCCGCAATAACTTTGCGCATCGTCCGGCTGAGCAGTGATACCGAAAATTCGGGCTTGCTGTGTTCGATATTTTTTCCTCGCGTCGGCTCTGGCGGTCTGCTGTCGGACGCCGCAAAGCCGTCCGAACGGCGGAAAACAACAAAATATCCGCTTCTCTCGCGCGCTTGAGCGTAGCCCTCTTCGCAGAGCAAATCATATGCGTGCTCTGTTGTTATCGTGCTCACCCCGAGCTCTTCCGCGAGCAGCCGCTTTGACGGCAGTTTGCTGCCGTAGGCGAACGCTCCGCCGACTATATCCGCCCTGAGCTGTCTGTAAATCTGCAAATAGACCGGGCGGTCGTTCAAGTTCACCGTGTATTTCATCTGGATATATTATTTTCTCCGTTTCTGACTATTTCATATTATCAGTGGTATTGTATAATATTCCTGTCAAAAAAGCAAGGAGGACTTGAAAATGAAAGAGAAAAGAACCACAAAAAGAACTACGCTGTGGATATGTTTGACGGCAATGTTCATGGCGCTCAATGTCGCGATGAGCTCGTTCGGCGTTCCTGTTCCGGGCGGCCACCTGTATCTCAATGATATAATTATCTGCACCGCAGCGATAATCCTCGACCCTGTCGCGGCGTTTATAGTCGGCGGAGTCGGTGCGTTCCTCGGCGACCTGTTCTTCTATCCGCTCCCGATGTTCGTCTCATTGGTGACCCACGGACTTCAGGCTGTTATCATCTCCGTTTTCTCGCACTATGTTCTGAAGAAGCACCCCGTGCTCGCGAGCGGAATAGGCGTCTCGATAGGCGCGGTCATTATGGTTGTCGGCTATTCCCTCGGCAGAGCGTTTATCTACAGCACCCCCGAATACGCCGTTATGAAGCTCCCTTATCAGATTCTCCAGGCGGTCGTCGGCGCAGTCGTCGGTATGCTCCTGTGCTGGAAGTGCGGAGTGTATAAGCTTTATAATAAGGCGCTTGCAAAAACTTCCGGCGGCAAAAGAGAAGAGCGTAAAGAACCGGCAGAGAAAAGCTGAAATAGATTAAAAAACTCTTGATTTTTATATCTTGCTGTGATATAATATCCGAGCATTACGCACGCGAAGCTTTAGGAAGTCGCCCGGTGCGGTGAATTTTCGCCGTTGCGGCCGCCCTGTTTCGCGGAGGAAAAACCAAAGGAGGAAAAACAAATGTCAGTAGTATCAATGAAGCAGCTGCTTGAAGCAGGTGTGCACTTCGGTCATCAGACCAGAAGATGGAACCCCAAAATGGCTCCCTATATTTTCACGGAGCGCAACGGTATTTACATCATCGACCTTCAGAAGACGGTCAAGAAGCTTGAGGATGCCTATATGGCAGTCCGCGATATCGCTGCAGACGGCAAGGAGATCCTTTTCGTCGGCACGAAGAAGCAGGCTCAGGATTCTATCCGCGAGGAGGCTGAGCGCTGCGGCATGCCTTATGTCAATGCCCGTTGGCTCGGCGGTATGCTCACCAACTTCAACACCATTCAGCGCCGTATAAAGAGACTTGAGCAGCTCAAGACCATGGAGGCTGACGGAACTTTCGATATGCTTCCCAAGAAGGAAGTTATCAAGCTCCAGCTCGAGATAGAGAAGCTTGAGAAGTTCATGGGCGGTATCTCCAAGATGAAGAAGCAGCCCGCTGCTATGTTCATCGTCGATCCCCGCAAGGAGAAGATCGCTGTTCTCGAGGCTCACAAGCTCGGTATTCCGATCATCGCTATCGTCGACACAAACTGCGATCCCGATGAAGTAGACTATGTTATCCCCGGCAACGACGACGCTATCCGCGCTGTCCGTCTTATCTCCGCCGCAATGGCAGACGCTGTCATCGAGGGCAGACAGGGCGAGCAGGGCGACGCAGAGGCTGCCGAGGCCGCAGAGACAGAGGAGGACAAATAATGAACTTCACTGCTAAAGACGTACAGGCTCTCCGCGAAAAGACCGGAGCAGGTATGATGGACTGCAAGAAGGCTCTCACAGAGACCGACGGCGATATGGACAAGGCCGTTGATGTTCTTCGTGAGAAGGGTCTTGCTTCCGCCGCCAAGAAGGCAGGCCGCGTTGCCGCCGAGGGCGTTGTTGTTGCATATTATGATGAGGCAAATAAGGTTGCTTCTATGGTAGAAGTCAACTGCGAGACAGACTTCGTTGCAAAGAACGAGAAGTTTGTTGAGCTTGCAAATAAGATTGCTGTCACTGTTGCGGAAAAGAATCCGGCAGATGTTGACGCTCTCCTTGCTATGACCCTTTCGGGCAGCGA
Source organism: Oscillospiraceae bacterium (assembly GCA_050873305.1). Classification (GTDB taxonomy): domain Bacteria; phylum Bacillota; class Clostridia; order Oscillospirales; family Acutalibacteraceae; genus CAG-177. The sequence goes on along the minus strand of JBNMIN010000006.1, from coordinate 9,624 downwards.
TGAGACTGTCTCCGACGCTGTTCAGGAGCTCTTCCTCGTAATCCGTGAGAACATGAAGGTTCGCCGCTTTGTAAGAGTTGAGGGCACTGTTGCTTCCTATATCCACGGCGGCGGCTCGGTAGGCGTTCTTGTCAGCTTTGATACAGACGCTGCCGATAAGGCAGAGTTTAAGGAGATGGGCAGAAACGTTGCAATGCAGATTGCAGCTATGAGCCCCGAGTATCTCAGCAAGGATTGCATCTCCGACGATGAGCTTGCAAAGATGAAGTCGATCACTATCGACAGCTCGCTCAACAAGCCCGAGTCTCTTCCGAAGCCGATTCTTAAGAATCTCTTCGATAAGGCTGTCAACGATAAGCTCTTCAGCGATGAGGATCTTGCAGCTTATGAGGAGCAGAAGAACAACAAGTTCCTCTTCAACTTCCTTTCCGATAAGGCAGTTGAGACTCTTGTCGAGCTTGCAATGGCAAGCAAGGCTGATATCGTTGCAAACAAGATCTTTGCAGGTGCAGTCGACGGCCGTATGAAGAAGCAGCTCAAGGAAGTTTGCCTTCTTGAGCAGGCATTCGTTCGTTCGGATCTCTATGACGGCGATGTCGCAGGCTACATTGCAGATGTTGCTAAGAAGCTCGGCGCTTCGATAAAGGCTACCGGCTTCATCCGCTACGCAAAGGGCGAGGGCATCGAGAAGAAAGAAGAGAACTACGCCGAAGAAATCGCAAAGATGACCGGCAATAAATAATTAAACAAAAAGTGAGGCAGTCGAAAGACTGCCTCGTTTTTTATGCCGTGATATAATCTGACCCCGCAGTAACACAACTGCGGGGTCAGATTTATTCTGCTTTTGCCGGTTTCTTGTCTTTTTTGTAGATGCTGTAGCTCAGCCAGCGTTTGCCTCTGTATCGCAGGCAGAACGCAATCGCGCGGAACACCCAGTCGACTATCATCGCTATCCAGACGCCGATAGCGCCCATACCGAGCTTGAGTCCGATTATGTAGCTCAGAAGCAGTCGGAAAGTGAACATTGAAAACAGCGCGATGCACATCGTGAATTTGACATCGTTAGCCGCCTTGAGAACGTTCGGCATCGTGAACGACGCGGGCCAAATAATAATCGCGCAGCCGTTGTGGATGATAATGAGCTTTAGCGCGAGCGAATATGCATCGGGCGAGATGTTGTACATTTTGAGCGTCAGCGGCAGGGTAGCGAGGATTATCGCGTTCCATATCGCCGACATAAGATATGTCAGCTTCATCAGCTTCTTCGTATGCAGTCTTATCTGCTCTTCGCTGCCCAGACCGACGCACTGACCGATGACCGTTATCATCGCGAGTCCCATCGCCTGGCCGGGTATGCATCCGATTCCGTCGAGGTTGTTTGCGACCGCGTTCGCGGCTATCTGAACCGTTCCGAACAAGGTTATGATGCTGACAACGAGTATTCGCCCGACATGGAACAGACTGCTTTCAATGCTGCCCGGAACGCCTATCGTCAGTATCTTTTTTATCAGCCCGAAGTCAGGCCTGAATTTTTCTTTGAACGATATGTATATCGGGTGATCTTTTTTACAGAGGAGAATGAGCAGCAGGAGCATCGCCGAAAAACGCGAGATAGTTGAGGATGCCGCCGCGCCCGCAACACCCCATTTGACTCCGTAGATAAAAATCGCGTTGCCGATGATGTTCATTATATTTGTCATGAGCGACGCGAGCATCGATATTTTAGAATTGCCCATTGCGCGGAAGAGCGCCGCGCAGCAGTTATAGACTGCGAGGAACGGGAACGACAGCGCGGAAATCCAGAAATATGTCAGCGCCGACTGCATGACGCCCTCGTCAAGCGTGCTGAAAAAGAGACGGAGCAGCTGCGCCTTGAAAACAAGGGTCAGCGCCATGAGCACGAGCGAAATCAAAAACGAAACGAATATCAGCTGAGATGCGCTGTTGCGCGCGTCTTTTGCTCTTTTTGCGCCGATGAACTGCGCCGCAACAACTGCGCCGCCGGTCGCGAGCGCGGCAAAGACGTTTATCATCAGCGTCATTATCATATCGACGAGCGAAACGCCGGAAATCGCGGCGTCGCCGAGACCGGATATCATGACCGTGTCGCAGAATCCGACGGATATCGCGAGAAACTGCTCGATGACAAGCGGGAATATCAGTTTTTTGAGTGCTTTGTTGCTGAAAAGCGGCTTTCCAGCGAGGGGAGTTGCAACAGCTTCCATTTGAGACCTCCGTTTGTTATACATACGTATAATAACATATTTGCTCTTCCAATTCAATCCGTCGGGGCTGTAAAAAATATGCACTGCGGCTTTCCACAGTGCATATCTTTATTTTTTCTTAACTATTCGCAGCTCGCTTATCATAACTCCCGCGTGCTCTTCGAATATCTCGATTTCAACGCACCCGTTGACGAACACATCTTTCGGCAGCTGATATACCGCGCAAATGAAACCCTCGGGGAGCATCTCGCGGTTGAATTCTTCGTCCTCTTCGCCGAACTGACCGCCCTTGTATACAGTCGTTCCGTTGGCTTTTATCGTCAGGTCGTCTATGCTCTCATCTTTTTTCTGATGATATGTGACTTTCAGCTCATAGTCTGTGTTATATCTGAATCCGCCCAGCCTGCACCTGAACGACTGGTTGTCGTAGACTTTGAAAAGGCAGGTCGGGAGGCTGCCGTTGTTGACATCGGGGCGGTCGCCCTGGAAGTTCATGTATATGCCCTCGGGACCGACAACTTGCTCGCAGCCGAGCACTCCGAAGCCGTGCTCCGCGACCGAGAAATAATATTCGTCGCTCTCGACTTCGTTGCGCCTGACGCTGCGAATCATGTATTTCTTTGCTTCATCTTCGGGCATCGATTCAGCCTTTTCGAGCCGACCCATAAGCCATGCGCGGTCGGTATTCGGCAAGTCTATTGTCTCGAGCACTGCGCCGCGCTCCCAGCTGTTGGCGCAGTAACGCTCAACATCCGTCTGCAAGCCTATCTGCTCAAAAAGCTCTCCCGCAATGCGCTCTATATCCGCGCGAAGCGCCTTTTCACGCCCGTCCTCGGCATTTTCGAGTATATTCTTTGCGCTCGCGAGCCTGCCCGCGAGAATCTCGCGCTTTGCTTCTTTTATCGCTCGGAGCTCAATTATCCGCTTGTGTCTTAAATATGCGTCGCACTTTGCGCGGAACAGACACTGGTTGAACCGCCAGAGCTTCACGGCATCCGGGTATCTTTCGGCGAGCGACTCCCAACCTCTGAGATTGTCGTCAATGCCGGGATTCTCCGCCGGGTCTGTCTGCCAGTTTAGCTCAAGCCCGAGTATCCTGTCAGCAACCTCGCTTGCGGGAAGAGAGGGGAAATACAGGCGCGAATAGTCCTCAAGCGAGTCACGGACATCGACATCGGGGAAGAAGTCCATGTCACTCCAGACGCATTTGTTGACATCGTCCGTTATGCCTTCTGAGTATGAAACGCTGCCGACAACATATCTGCGCGTGAGGCGGTGAATCTCCCTGTATTCGCAGGGGCGGGGATTCGTGCATTCACGGCTGAGTCCCGCGGCGAGCGCATAGTGCCAGTCGTCGCGGTCGAAGTGAACCGGGTATTCGCAGCGCACGTTGTGCGTTATGTCGGGATAAAATCTTATCGGATATTTTGCGGGCACTCTGCGGCGCAGCTCATCCATTTCAAAAGCGTGGTTCGGACCCGTTATAATGCCGTCGATCTCGTCGGGCAGCTTTTGCAGCTCGCTTATGAGCTTTTCGCCCCAATTCGGTATCGAGTGCGGCTGCTGTGCGGACGGCCACATCTCGGCGTTTGGGTGATATTCCTTGAGCAGGCGCGAAAAATCGCGGCAGCGGCTTATAAATTCGTCCGCGTCGTAGTCGCCGGGGTCGCCTCCGGGCGGGAACATTACATTTATTCTCGGTGTGCGCTCGAAAACGCGCCTGCGCCGTCTCTCGGCGTCCTCAAGACTCTCGCGGTCGTTCGGGTACCAGAGCGACACATCGAGGTCGTATTCGTCCGCAATTTTTGAGGCTTCAACGAGAAAATCCTGCGGGTCGTATTTCATCAGCCTGTTCTGCTGCGCTCCGAGCCCGTCATAGGGAATGTGCTCAACCGTGTTGCAGCCGAAGAACATCAGATTGAGATAATATCTGCGGTAGTCCTCCAAATCCCATGCATCGTAGCTGTTTGGCGTTGTGCGGTAGCCGAGCTGATGACCTCTTATGCGCTTGTCAGGCTTGTATTCTCCGCCGATATCCTGTATGAGCGTGATTTTTTCGCTCGAGACTTCGATTTTTCTCAGGAACATGCCGATGGCGAATATCAGTCCGCGTATGCCTCGTGCCCTGAAAACAAGGCGGCTGCCGCTCTGCTCTATCTCGTATCCGTCGCGCAGTCCGTTCGGGTCGGCGATGAGAGATATGTCCGCTTCTTCTGCCTCGGTCATCTTCGGCATAATTCCCGTTCGCGATTCTATTTCGCCGCGCAGTATCTCTGCGGCTTTGATTGCGTCGCCGCCCTGCGCAAAAATTTTAAGATTGCTATACTCGTATCTCATTTTACCCTCACTCGAAAAGCTTCTTCATCATTTTGAGCCTCTCTGCCGCTTCGGCTTCAAAGTCGATGCAGTTGGCTTCGATGCTCATTCTTCCGTCGTATCCGGCTTCATTTACGGCTTGCACAAACGGCGCATAATTGTATCCGTCGCCCTCTGCGGGGAAGATGCGCTTCATCGTGCCGCCGTTCGGCGAATCCTTTGCGGTCGGGTTCGAGAAGTGTATGTGTATCAATTTGTCGCCCGCATACCGAAGCGCACCGAAGTCCTCGTTTTCCATGACCATATGATATATGTCGGCGAGGACAAATATGTTTTTGAGCTCCAGAGCGCGGCAGGTGTCAACACTCTCGCGGACTGTCGTAAATACATTAGTTTCGAGCCTGTTCAGCGGCTCAATAGCAACTCTTATTCCGTGTTCGCCCGCTTCGTCGTCTATAACTCTCAGAGCCGAGTGTATCTGTTCGAGCCCTTTTTCTCTGTCGAATCCGTCTGGCACGCTGCGCGAACGCCCGCTTCCGAGCACGCAGGTTTTGATTCCGAGAAACGCCGCGTTGTCAAATGCGCGGCGCGTGTAGTCTCTTATGATCTCAATGTCCGCATCCTCTCCGGCGAGGTGTATCTCCCCGGGAAAAAAGCAGTTCGCCGCCTCGAGCCTTGCACCATAGCCGTCGAGCATCGCTTTTGTATTTTTTAGTTCCTGCTCGCTGAGACTTTTTATGTGCCCCAGGTTGCTCTCAAGATAGTCATATCCGAGCTTCGCGGCAGATTCGTGCTTGTCAAATCCGACGCAGGTTCCGAATCGCATAGTGCGCCTCCTTCAATATTTTTTATTCCGGATAAATGGTAACATGCCCGCCGCCGCCGTGTCAATCTCAGTTCAAAAATTTTTCTCCGCGGTATTAAGAGCGCGCTATATGGGAATAATTTTTTATAGCGTGAGCAAAGTGGGAGGCGGCGGAATGCAGTACAACAGGGTCGAGATCTGCGGAGTGAATACATCGAAGCTGAAGGTGCTCAAAGAAAAAGAAAAGACGGAGCTTCTGCGCCGTATGCATTCGGGAGACAAATCGGCGCGGGACGAGCTTATAAACGGAAATCTGCGCCTCGTTCTGAGCGTTGTCCAGCGGTTTACAAACAGGGGAGAGAACCCCGACGATCTCTTTCAGGTCGGGTGCATCGGGCTTATAAAGGCTATAGATAACTTTGATATAAATCAGAATGTCCGTTTTTCGACCTATGCCGTTCCCATGATAATCGGCGAGATACGTCGCTATCTGCGCGACAACAACTCGATGCGTGTCAGTCGATCAATAAGAGATGTAGCCTATCACGCGATGCAGGAGAAAGAGAAGCTCGTCGCAAAGCTCGGGCGCGACCCGACGGTCGAAGAGATAGCGAAAGCGATGAACATGAAAAAAGAGGAGATAGTTTTAGCCCTCGAAGCGATTGTCGAGCCCGTCTCGCTCTATGAGCCCGTGTTCTCGGACGGCGGCGACACGATATATGTCATGGATCAGCTCGGCGACAGCGGCGACGACGGGAGCTGGCTCGATGAGATAATCTTTCGCGAGTCGGTCGAAAATCTGCCGGAGCGGGAGAAGAAAATACTTTATCTGCGCTTTTTAAAAGGCAAGACTCAAATGGAAGTAGCAGGGGAGATAGGCATCTCGCAGGCGCAGGTCTCGCGGCTCGAAAAGGGAGCTATTGAAGCAATAAAAAGAAACAACAGAGCGTAATTTAGGGTCTGCCGCATTCAGCGCAGACCAAAGAGCAAAAGATGCAGGTCATATTTCGTATGATTATAATGCGGAGTATGACCTTTAATTATTGCTCTTTTAAGCGCCTTTTTGCTCACTCGCAGTATACTTATACAGCTTCGGATCAAAAAAACGCTTTCTGCATCTGAATGCGACAACCCATTTTTAATTTTAAAAATGGTGACAAATCCCGCGATTAATGATATAATCCGTATTGGTGAATTTTTCAAAGGAGGTCATGATTTGAAGAAAAAGATAGAATTTGATTCGGGAAAGAAAGTGTTTCCGATAATCGTCAGCGTTATCGGTACTGCACTCATGCTCGCGATGTGGATAACAAGGCTCAATATGACCGCGGTCGTCTGCGTGGGATTTTGCTGCATTGTGTCCGCGCTTATAGTTATCGGTATGTTTTTCAAGCGCCGGCTTTATCTCGGCTTTCTTATCGGCTACTGCGCCGCGCTGTTCGGCGTTATCACTTATTACATAATTTTCGGCGCGGATGCGGGGTTCGGCGCGTTCACTTCCGGCCTCGCGGGATTTTCGAGCGCGGAGCATCCCTGGCTCACGGGCGAGGGCAATTTCTTCACCCGCCTGCTCGGCAATCTCCTGCTCGCCCTGCCGAGTATAGCCGTTATAGTCGGCATTATTCTCTGCGTTGTGAAAATCGATAAAAAAGTCACTCTTCAAAAAGTGCTTTCGCGTGTTCTCAGTGTGCTGCTCGTGTTCACTACCGTTGCGTTCGTGCTGACCATGAACCTGCGCTCGAAGCCCAACACCGAGCGCCTTTGGGACGGTCAGGACGACTACCTCAAGGGGATAGACAAAAACAAGACAAAAGAGAATTCGCCCAATGTCCTGTTTATTCTCATGGATGACCTCGGCTACGGCGATGTCTCCGCAAACGGCGCGATATATGATACCCCGAACATCGACCGCATCGGCGAAGAGGGCGCGCAGTTCACGAATTTCTATTCGAGCTATTCTGTCTGCTCTCCCGCGCGTTTTGCCGCGCTCACCGGGCGCTATCCCTATCGCGGATATGCCGACAATGTCATATATCCGACCGTTGACACATTCTCTCCGTTCGCCTCGACCCGTATATTTAATTCCGTTGAAATGGGCGGCAATGCCGACGGTATGCTCGGAGACGAGATAACAATAGCAGAGGCTCTCAAGGGAGCGGGCTATGCGACAGGCTGCTTCGGCAAGTGGCATCTCGGCGATTACGGCGAGTATCTGCCGACCAATCAGGGCTTCGATTATTTCTACGGCAGCCACTATGTCAACGATATGAACCCGTTCTACCATGTCCGTGAAGAGAACGGCGAATATGAAATAGTCCGCGGAACCGACGAACTCAAAGACCAGAGCAACGCCACAAAGTGGATATACGAAGAGATAAACAGCTGGATAACCGAGCAGGTCAAGGAGGGTGACGAGCCGTTCTTCGCGTTCTATGCAACTCCGTGGCCGCACGCGCCCGTGTATGTCGGCGATGAGTTCAAGGGCAAATCCGGCATGGGCACATATGTTGACTGCGTGACCGAGTTTGACTATTATCTCGGCAAGCTCTTTGATACTCTCGAAGAGCTCGGCGTCATGGACGACACGATAATAGTGTTCACCAGCGACAACGGCCCCGCGCTTCAGGGCTCGACAGGCGATCTTCGCGGCGGCAAGTATCTTGCATATGAGGGCGGTCAGAAAGTGCCGTTTATGATTCGCTGGGGCAACAACGGCGGTCTGTTCAAAGCGGGTTCGACTTATGACGAGTCCGCAACGCTCGTCGATCTGTTCCCGACTCTCGTCGAGATGTGCGGTATCACCGGAAACGGCGGAACGGAGAAGAATTATCTCCCCGCAGACCGCGTTATAGACGGTGTTTCGATGGTTCCCGTGTTCACTCAGAACAAAGTTATACATACTGCCGAAACCCCGATACTCCACATGAAGCGCGAAAAGCTCAAGGCTATCCAGTATGCTATACCGACTGCCGATATCCTCTCGCGCGAAGAGTACAAAGACTATGATTTCGATGTTCTCAAGAATAATGAGTATGTCGTGTTCAAGTATTTCAAGAATATACAGAACGACAACTCCGCGTTCTTCGATAAATTCCGCAAGAACTGGCTGCATATCCTGACCGACGATGCAGGCGAGAACTACAACCGCACCCCGGCATATCCGACAATTGCCGATGAGATGCGCGACAGACTCGACGAAAAGATGAACGAGTTCAAAAATAACCGCCGAGGAATTATAGAAAACAGCTGATAAAACGCCGCCGAACGGGTGAACAGTCCGCTCGGCGGTCGGAATATCCGGGGGTGAAATTTTGCCTGAACTTTCAATAATGATAAAGCCCGCGTCGAGCCTTTGCAATCTGCGGTGCGAATATTGCTTTTATCACGATGTTTCGCAGATAAGAGAAGAGCATAACCTCGGCGTTATGTCCGCCGAAACTTCTGACAGGCTCATAAAAAGCGCGCTCAGCTTCGCAAAAGGGGACAGCGTAGCTTTCGCGTTCCAGGGCGGCGAACCGCTGCTCGCCGGGATGGACTATTTCAGGGACTTTGCCGAGCGGGTCAAAAAATATAACCTGCGCGGCAGCCGTATATTTTTCAGCATACAGACCAACGGTTTATTGATAGACGAGCAGTGGGCGCAGTTCTTTCACGATGAACATTTCCTCGTGGGTCTGAGCCTTGACGGCGATATGGAGGCGAACCGCTTCAGAGTCGACGCCAACGGCACGAACAGATTCTATAAAATTCTCAACGCCGCCCAGATGCTGACCATGCACGAGGTCGATTTCAATATATTGACCGTGCTCACGGGCTATGCCGCCGAGAATATCGACAGGATATATTCGTTTTTCAAGCGCAAGGGATTTAAATATCTCCAGTTCATCCCGTGCCTGCGCCCGTTCGGCGACAAGAGCGAGAGCGAATTATATATGACTAACGAACAGTACGCCTATTTTCTGATACATCTGTTCAACGCCTATGTCAAGGATTACGTCCGCGGCGAATACACGAGCATCCGCCAGTTCGACAACTGGGTTCAGATGTATGTCGGCAGACAGCCCGAGCAGTGCGGAGTCTGCGGACACTGCATGCATCAGTTTGTGGTCGAGGGCAACGGCAATGTCTATCCCTGCGACTTCTATTGCCTTGACGAATGGCTGCTCGGCAACATAAATTCAGATGAGCTTGAAGCGATGGCGAATTCAAAGAAAGCCGCCGATTTTATTCGCGAGAGCCTGCCGATCGATCCGAAGTGCAAGGCATGCAGATATTATC
>JBNMIN010000005.1:0-40894 GCA_050873305.1 Oscillospiraceae bacterium | reverse complement strand
GAACACGGTTTCGGTTGTCTTTTCCGCGGTCTCTTCGAGCAGACTCAGTTTATTTTGCGCGGGCGGGTCATGATATTCACCGCCGGGCAATATCTGCCTTACAGAGGACTGAGTACAGTCGATACGCTTGACGGCATCGACTATCCTCCCCGACTCGGAAACGAGGATCAGGTTGCTGTGCTTCGCCATAATTTCGGCGTAGAGCGTGAGCGCGACTTTATCACCGAGCTCGTTTGTGGCAGAAAAATCTATCGCAAGCACGCGGTCAAGCCCGTTCTGGCGCACATCGGTTATCTGCGCGCTCGTCAGATGCTTTCGCATGAGCATACAGAACATCGGCGGCACTGCCGGATTCTCCGGCGCGCGGGAGGTCAGATGGACGCGCGGGCTGTTTGCGGACGCGGAGAGAAATAGCTTCTTTGCGCCGTTTCTGTCGCGCAGGTGCATAACAAGCTCATCTTTTGAGGGCTGATGCACCTTTTCGACACGGCATCCGACGATATCGCGGCGAAGCTCTTCTGTTAAGAAATGCAATGTAAATCCGTCAAGCGGCATAAGTAAAACTCCAGACTAATATATCAGATAAAATGGGTCGGAGACTGCTGGGATATAACAAAGAAGTCGACTCCCGTGACAGTCTTTTCAAGATATTCAAAAATTGTTTTGACGACCGGATTTTCGGTCTCGAAATGCCCGGCGGCAACAAGAGTGACTCCGCAGGCAGTCGCGCCCAAGAATTCATGGTGTGCAACGTCGCCGGAGACAAGCGCCTCGCAGCCGAACGCGAGGGCATCGGAGAAAAATTCGCCGCCCGCGCCGCCGCACAGGGCGACTCGTTTTATGCTTCTTCCGCCGTCGCAATAGCGCACATGGCAGCAGAGCCTCTGCGAAACAAGCTCCGCAAATTGTTTGGGCGAAAGCTCTTCTTTGAGTTCGCCCGCTCTGAGAAGCATCGTTCCGGCATTCTGGGACGGAATCTTGCGGACATTTTCAAGCCCGAGGCACCGCGCCAGAACATCGTTGACGCCGCCGTCCGCACAATCGAGATTTGTATGGGCGCAGATGGCGTTCATGCCGTATTTTGCCAATAAATAGACGGGATCGTGTGCCCCGAGATTTTTTATCGGATGGAATATGACCGGGTGGTGGCTTATTATAAGCTGCGCCCCGGCTTCATGCGCTCTTTCAACGGCATCGGGCGTTATATCGAGCACGACAGCAGCCCTTGTAACCTGCGCCGAACTTTCGCCGACGAGCAGACCGACATTGTCCCACTGCTCATGGACATCAAACGGGCAGAACGCATCAAGAGCGTTATAAATATCACCGACAACAGCCATCACTTTTCTCCTCCGTTCAAAAAGCTTTCCATACCGAGACAGGCCTTTTCGCAGTACTCCGCCTCGTCGAGCTTGAAGTTTGCTTCGCGCAGGGACGACGCGCGTATTTTAAGCCGCTTATGCTGTCTCTCAACGAGTTTTCGCGCGATATCATCGTTTGGATCAAGCTTTCCGTAGAACTCATAGCCCTGCGGGAAAGCTTCGATTTTTCCCGAATATTCGGCACATATTACCGAATATATGCGCCCGTCGTCGCGGCAGGTGCGCTCTTCGATTATATCAAAGCCGTTATTGCAGAGAAACAGTCTGACTTCTTCGGCATGGGACATCGGCTGAAGTATCAGCCTTATGTTTTTGTTTTTTACCCACTCGGTGCGCTCGAGCAATTTGGCGATGAGTATTCCGCCCATTCCCGCCATTATTATATCATCCGCCTCGCCCGCCGAAAGCTCGTCGAGTCCGTCGGAGAGACGCAGGGTTATTTTATCCGCAATGTTCCAACGTTCGAGCGTCTCCGCCGCGTTTTCAAGCGGACCTTTCCGCAAGTCGCAGGCGAGCGCGCGCGGGCAGATACCGCTCAGGACAAGGTATGACGGAAGATAGGCGTGGTCGGTACCGATATCGGCAGCGACCACGCCTTTGCGCACCATATCAGCCGCCGTTTTCAGGCGGGGTGAAAGCACGATCATTTACTTGGAAGCGAGATACTCATTGATCTCGTCAACAAGTGAATCGACGTCAACGCCGTGAATCATGCAGGCCTGCTCAACGCTCTCGCCTCTGGAAGCGGGGCAGCCGAGGCAGTGCATACCCATCTCAAGGAAGTACTTCGCAGTACCTCTGTCGGCGTCAAGTATATCTCCGATAAGCATATCTTTTGTAATTTCGGTCATAATACAACTTCCTTTCCTGTTTATACTTTCATTTTACCACAGTTTCGGCGGCATATCAATTATTTTTCAAGCTTTTCACGGTCGATAATAATTGATTCTATTATATATCTCGGGCGGTGCTTGGTCTCTGTGTATATCTTGCCGACATACTCGCCGATAATGCCGAGCATGAACAGCTGAAGTCCGCCGAGCGCCCACACGGAAGCGCCGATGCTCGCCCAGCCTGCAACAGCGCGACCTGTCGCCTTGCTGACGATGCAGTAGATGAGCATTGCAAGACACACGAGCAAAGAGAATATACCGAGCGTTGTGGCAATTTTTAGCGGTCTGACGCTGAACGAGGTTATTCCCTCAAATGCGAACGAGAGCATCTTTTTCAGCGGATATTTTGACTCGCCCGCAAGGCGCTCCTTGCGCTCATACTCGACAGTCGAAGTCCTGAAGCCTATCTGCGGCACTATTCCGCGCAAAAACAGATTCACTTCGTCGAACTCGCTCAGAGCGTCGAGAGCGCGGCGGCTCATGAGCCTGTAATCGGCGTGGTTGAAAACTATCTCAACGCCCATTGCCGCCATGAATTTATAAAAGCCCTCGGCGGTGAAGCGTTTGAAGAATGTATCTTTTTTGCGCGAAGAGCGCACACCGTAAACTATATCGTCACCCGCAATAAAGTTGTCCACCATCTTTTCAATGGCATTGACATCGTCCTGGAGGTCGGCGTCGAGGCTTATCACGGCGTCAGCGTATTTTTTCGCGGTCATAAGTCCCGCGAGCAGAGCGTTCTGATGCCCCTTGTTGCGGGAAAGATTTATTCCTGCAAAGATGCCGTCATCGGCACAAAGGGCGCTTATTATGTTCCATGTGTCGTCTTTTGATCCGTCGTTGACGAAAGCTATTTTGCTCTCGGGCGATATTTTGCCGCTTTCTATCATGGACTGCATGACGGCTTTCAGCTGCCTTGAAGTCTCCGGCAGAACTTCTTCTTCGTTATAGCACGGAACAACGAGCCATATATTTTTCATTTTCTCTGTCTCCGTAGTATCTGATTTGCTGCATAATTTAGCACTGATAATATATCATTTCTGTTCTCTGTTGTCAATAAAGCACGACGTTTGTTCGCGAATACAAACAAATATAAAAAGAGTGTTGCAATACAAGCGATTTTGTGCTTTAATATACTGGTGCAACTTTTTTATAAAAATTTTTATCAGAATGAGGGATCTTTAATGGAGAAAAAACGAAGCAGCTTTACAGGGCGCATCGGTTTCGTTCTGGCGGCGGCAGGTTCTGCGGTCGGACTCGGAAACCTTTGGCGTTTTCCCTATCTTGCGGCAAAATACGGCGGCGGTATCTTCCTGCTCGTCTATATTATTCTTGCGGTAACATTCGGCTTTGCGCTGATGGTAACTGAAATAGCCATCGGCAGAAAGACCGGACTTTCCTGCATCAGCGCATACAAGAAACTTGACAAACGCTTCGGATTCATGGGCTGGCTGTCGGCACTCGTGCCTGTTATTATAACCCCATACTACTGCGTTATCGGCGGTTGGGTTCTCAGATATTTCGCCGAGTTCGTCTCGGGTCACGGCAAGGATATTGCCACAACCTCCGCCGATTTCTTCTCGAACTTCATCGGAATGAAGGGCGGCATAGTGGACAACCCGATGCTCTGGTTCATCGTTTTCGTCGCGCTTACCTCCGCCGTTGTTATATTCGGCGTTGAGAAGGGTATCGAAAAGGTCAGCAAAGTCATGATGCCGATACTCGTTATTCTCTGCATCGTCATCGCCGGCTTCTCGCTGACAATTGACGGCGCGCTCGCCGGCCTCAAATATTACTTGCTGCCCGATTTTTCAAAGTTCTCATCCGCAACCGTTCTCGGTGCGCTCGGCCAGCTGTTCTATTCGATGTCGCTGGCAATGGGTATCATGATAACCTACGGCTCATACATGAAGAAAGAGGACAACATCGAAAAGAGCGTACGCCAGATCGAGATATTCGACACCGGCATTGCTCTTCTCGCGGGTCTTATCATCATCCCCTCGGTCGTCGCATTCAACGGCGGTTCGGCTGACGGAATCAACGCGGGCCCCGGTCTTATGTTCATCACCCTGCCCCAGGTCTTCAACGCCATGGGCTCAATAGGCGGCGTGGTCGGCACGCTGTTCTTCCTGCTCGTTTTCTTCGCGGCAATCACTTCTTCCATCTCACTCATGGAGACGGTCGTTTCGATGGTCAGGGACAAGTTCCATTGGAACCGCATCCCGGCGACTATCGCGGTTATGATAGGCATGATAGCCATCGGTACGCTCTCCGTCCTCGGCTACGGCCCGCTTGCAAACTTCAAGATTTTCGGCATGCAGATGCTCGACTTCTTCGATTTCATCTCGAATTCCGTGCTCATGCCCATCGTCGCATTCCTGACCTGCATTCTTATCGGCCATGTTGTCGGCACAAAGGTCATCGCGGACGAGGTCGGTCTTTCCGCCAAGTTCACGGGCGAGAAGCTGCACCGCGTGATGATAAAGTGGGTAGCCCCGATTCTTCTCGTTGTTATCCTCGTTGCGCAGGTTCTTTCCGCCTTCGGCATCATCACAATCTGACAGATAAAATTAACGGCGCACCGTCTGAAAAAATCAGGCGGTGCGCTTTTTTGCTATAAGATAGACGGATATATAAATACACACGCAGAGCAGAGTGAAGTTGTTTCCGGTTTTTATGAGCAGAATTATCCCGCACACGGTCAAAGGAATCAGCAAAACAGCAGCAAAGATATCAACGACTTTATCAGCCGTGCGTTCCTCATATTTGAGCAGCAGCAAGCTTTTGAGCGCCGCCGCGCCGTCCATCGGCTCGACGGGCAGGAGATTAAAAACACCTATCCCCGCGCTCAGAGCCGCAAGTTTCAAGGCATTGGGATACACTCGCGCAAACGGCAGAGCGGCAAGCGAAACAATAAAATTCGCCGCAGGTCCCGCGAGGGCGCAGACAGCCTCACGGCGGTAATCGAGGCACGATTCTCCCCTCTCTATCCTCATGCCGAACACGCCGAGAATTATCGCGTCGGGCGGCGCGGAACAGAGCGACAAGAGCAAAATATGCCCCGCTTCATGCAGAGCACAGCAAAGAAAAACAAGCAGCGCCGTTCCGCTTTTGTCGAGCATAAGAATAACTGCGGCGGACGCGGCGAACGGGAAACCAAAATCAATGCGGGTCGTTTTTATATAAAAATGCATCAGATATTTTCGCCGAAAAGCAGACGCGCGGGATCGTATTTGAGCCCGTTTATCCGCACTTCAAAATGAAGATGCGGTCCGGTCGCCATGCCCGTTGAACCGACGAGGGCTATCGTCTCGCCCTGGCGAATAACCGCGTTCATGGGAGCCAATATCTCGGAGCAGTGGCAATAAAAAGTTTCAAGCCCGTCCGCATGAGTCAGGCGGATATACTTGCCGGCTATCTCGTCCTCGCCGACCTTGGTTACGGTGCCGTAAAAAGCGGCGGAAATAGGGCTCCCCTGCGCCGCCGCGATATCGAGACCCGAATGGAGCGACGCTTCGCCTGTGAACGGATCCTCGCGCCTGCCGAACGGCGAGCTGACTCTGCCGCTGACGGGCATATGCGCGCTCATCGTTGTGTAATAAGGCGAGAAGCTCATTCTATATGCCTTTACATCGAGCTCCGACGAACCTTTGCCGAGTTTTTCGGTGCTCATTTCGGAATCTTTATCGTTGTCGGCGAGCGCGCCCGCGGGTTCAAACACGAAGCCTGAGGCGCTCTTTATTTTTCCCCATGCTTCACGCGCGTTTATGCTGTACTGCATGGCGGATTTATATGTATTCTTAAGCGTTTCAAAGCTCGCAGGAGACAGCCTGCGTATGCCGAAAACCAGACCGACGGCGGCAGCGCATATAATAAGCTGGAGCAATATAAGACGCGCTCCGGCATCGCCGCCCTTTTCGCGTTTTGCATTCGGCTCAGCATCAAGCCCCATCTGCGCGCGGTATTCTTCGCGCGTCATGCGTCCGTTTTCCGAGTCCATACATCCGCCTCCAAAATAGATATCATTTAAATCTATGCGGACAGGTCGGATAATATGAAAAGAGGCCGCCGCATTCAGATGCAGCAGCCCGAAATATCAAATTTTCTCAGCCCTTGAGACCGCGTTCCTGTCTGTCCATATCCTCAACGACGATATCGTATATCTCGCCGAGAGACGCGCAGTATTCAAGCACCTTCCACGGCTCGTTGGTATGGAAATGAATCTTTATCAGCTCTTCATCGCCGACGGCAAGCAGGCAGTCGCCCTTGAAATGCTCGGTGAAATAATCGTTTATAACATCTTCGTCAAGATCGTGGCCGTCGATAAGAAGCTGGGTATCGTATCTAAATTCAAGCATGATTTTTCTCCTTTTGCGCCTTGTCATATATTATATCCCTGCATCGGCGGGATATCACAACGATATGTATTTTAACACAGGAGCGCAAAAATGTATATAGACAATCTGTAAACATTCGAACAAAAAAAGACCCGCCGAAACGGGTCTTTGATTTATCAGTCCGAATAGCCTGCGATGAATTCACGGGTACGCTCGGATTTGGGATTGTCGAACACCTCTTCGGGCGTTCCCTCCTCCTCGATAACTCCGTTATCCATGAAGATTATTCTGTCCGCCGCCTCACGCGCGAAGCTCATTTCATGCGTGACGATGACCATAGTCATCTTTTCGGCAGCGAGGTCTTTTATGACCTTGAGAATCTCTCCGGTGAGCTCGGGGTCGAGAGCGCTCGTCGGCTCGTCGAAGAACAGAATCTTCGGCTTGAGAGCCATTGCGCGGGCTATTGACACACGCTGCTGCTGACCGCCTGAAAGCTCGCAGGGATAGTTGTTCATCTTCTCGCCGAGTCCGACTTTGCGCAGCAGAGCCTTGCCGTTTTCATCTATCTCAGCGAAGATAGCCTTGCGGTTCTTCTTGAAATCCGGGCGACTCTTTGCATGGATTTTTGCGGCGAGAGTGACATTCTCGAGCGCCGTATACTGCGGGAACAGATTGAAGGACTGGAACACGAGTCCTATCTTGAGCTGATTCTCGCGCTGCTGCTGAGCGGAGAGCTTATCGGTATTGCTGCCGTCAAAAACAACGCCGCCGTCAACGGTTATCGAGCCGCTGTCCGCAGTTTCGAGCATATTGATGCAGCGCAGCAGAGTTGTTTTTCCGCTGCCCGATGAGCCGATTATAGCGAGGACATTCTTCTCTTCAAGCGAGAAGCTTATGCCTTTGAGAACCTCGGCATCGCCGAAGGATTTTTTGAGATCTTTAACTTCAAGTATAGCCATGATCAACCTCTGTAATAGTTAAGTTTCTTTTCGAGCGCATTAAAGAGCAGAGTGAGAACTCCGCAGAAGATGAGATAGAATATCGCAGTATAGAACAGCGGCCAGATTATAGCGTAAACTTTAACAATATTCTGAGCCGACATAATAAGTTCGCCGACCGCGATAACATTCGCGAGCGAAGTGTCCTTGACGAGCGTAATTACCTCGTTGCTCATCGGCGCCATGATGCGCTTGACGACCTGGAACAGCACTACTTTGAAGAAGGTCTGGGTCTTCGTGAGTCCGAGCACCTGACCCGCCTCATACTGACCGACCGGGATGCTCTCTATGCCGCCGCGGTATATCTCCGAAAAATACGCCGCATAGTTGATTATGAACGCTATGATAACGGCGATTATACGCGATCTGAACGGCGTGCCGAACACGAGGCCGGGAACATAAAAGACGACCATGATCTGGAGCATCAGCGGCGTTCCGCGGATTACCCACACAAAAGCGCGGCTAAACCAGCGCAGGGGCTTGAAACGGCTCATCGAACCGAGAGCTATCGGCAGGCCGAGCGGTATGGCCGCGACGAGGGTTATAAAAAATATCAACAGCGTATATTTAAAGCCCCCGAGCAGCTGAGCGTTGACGCCGAGAAAATCCATTTATGTATCCTTCTTCCTTTGAGGTTATCTGACTTCGATATATATTAAACCATTTTTGAGCACAGCGCAAGCCCCGCCGCAAGAATCGGCAGGACCTGCGTGATTTTTAATTTGTTGCTTTACTGAGCGATGATTCTGCCGGAGAGGTTATACTTCTCGGCAAGCTTTGCAAGAGTACCGTCATCGTAGAGCTCTTTGATAGCGGCGTTGATCTTCGCGGTGAGCTCGGTGTCGCCCTGACGGATACCGACCGCATAGACCTCGGAGTCTGCGCTCGAGATGACATCGACTATCATAAGATCGTCATAATCGGTTCCCTCGCCGATGCTGCCCGCTGCGGTAACAGCGTCGATTATCGCGATATCGGCGGTCTTGCTCTTGACTTCCATGAGCGAAGTGCCCTGATCCTTGACGGGAAGGTAGCTCTTGCTGAGTCCTGCGTCCGCCTTGACGGCTATCTCGCCTGCGGAGCCTGCTTCTGCGACAACCTTAGCGCCGCTCATCGAAGCGAGATCCTTATACTTCGCGGCGTCAGCCTTGCGGATAACGGCGACCTGTGAGTTGTTCATATAAGCGCTGGAGAAGTTGATCTGATTCTTGAGTTCATCCGTTGCGGTCATGCCGTTCCAGATGCAGTCGATGGTCTTGGAGTTGAGCTCGGTAACTTTCGAATCCCAATCGATTTCCTGGAACTTTGCGGTCACGCCGAGCTTCTCGCAAACAGCCTTGGCAAACTCGGTCTCGAAGCCGACGAGCTCGCCGTTCTCCATGTAGTTCATGGGTCTGAAGTAAGTAATTCCGATGACCAGCTCGCCCTTATCTGCGATGTAGTCCCAATCGGTCTTATCGTTCTTTTTGCAGCCTGCAAAACCGAGTGCAAGCACGAGGGTCAGGACTGCGAGTACAAGTGCAACAATTCTTTTTTTCATGGTGTGTTCCTCCGTGTTGTTTAGTGTGATTGTATGATACCACGTTACTACGCTAAAGTCAACACTTTTTTTCAAAAATTTTTACTATCTGTGAAACGGTCAAAAATGATTCGCACCGCCGCAAAAATTTATGCAAAAACACGGCATAGCAATACCTCCCGGTTAAAACCCGGGAGGTACGGTTATTTGTGACACACTCTCAGTGTTTTTTACCCTGCGCCGCGACTTTGTTTATTTTTGCGGCTATAACTTCGGGATCTCCGAGATACTGCTTGGATATTACATTGAAGTTGTCGTCGAACTCATAGACGAGCGGAACGCCGGTCGGTAGATTGACTTTCATTATCCCATCAGGGGTCAGCTTTTCGAAATGCATGACAAGTGCGCGCAGCGAATTGCCGTGCGCCGCGATAATAACGCGCTTGCCCTCGCGCATTTTAGGCGCAATCTCACTCTCAAAATACGGAACAGTTCTTGCAATCGTGTCCTTGAGACTCTCACCGAGCGGAAGCTCCGCTTTGTCCTCGTCTCTGTACTGCGCCTGATTGGCGGGGTTGCGCTCATCGGTGGGCTCGAGCACGGGCGGGCGCACATCGAATGAACGGCGCCAGACGAGAACCTGCTCCTCGCCGAACTTCTCGGCGGTCTCGGATTTGTTCAGCCCCTGAAGCGCGCCGTAGTGGCGTTCGTTGAGCTTATATGATTTTATAACGGGAAGCCATGCCCTGTCCATGACATCAAGCACTGCGTCGAGAGTATGGATGGCGCGTTTGAGATAAGACGTATAGCAAATATCGAAGTCATATCCGCCGTCGAGCAGGGCTTTTCCTGCGGACAACGCCTCTTTTCTGCCGTTGTCGGAGAGATCGACATCCGTCCAGCCCGTGAAGCGGTTTTCGAGGTTCCATTCGCTTTCTCCGTGGCGAAGCAACACAAGTTTCATTTTTACACAGCTCCTTTGTTTTCAGATAGCGCGGGCTAACCGCATATCTATTATATACCAAATAAGCTCAATTTTCAATTTTTCCCGCATTTTTATTTGATATCACATGCCATCTTTTGAGCTGGCGGCGGTAGAGAATATATCCGACCGCTCCGGCGACGGTCTCGGCGACCGGGAAAGCTATCCAGGTGTAATCAAGCCCTATCTTCGACAGTGCCCAGAACACGGGCACGAGGCAGAATATCTGCCTTGTCAGCGAGAGCAGCAGGCTCACCGCTCCCCTGCCTATCGCCTGGAAGAACACCGGGAGCATCAGCGAAAACACAGCGGAAATAAAGCTGCATCCGATTATCGGGAACGCCTTTTTGCCGATTGCTATAACCTGCTCCGAATCGGAGAAAATGCGCAAAAGCTGCGTCGGCAGGAAGACGAAGCAAATAACGCCGACAACCATGAACGAAAGGGATATGAGCATCGATTTTTTCATCGTTTCTCGGCACCTGGCATAGTTATTCCGTGCAAAGTTGAAGCTTATGACCGGCACGATGCAGGTCTGAAGCCCTATCAGCGGAATGAAGAAGAAGCTCTGCGATTTGTAATAGAGCCCGAGGACGGTGACCGCCGAATCAGAGAAGCCCGCGAGTATCATGTTGAGCATTACAATATATACCGTATAGAGCATCTGCGTGATTATCGAGGAATAGCCGTAGCGATATATCCGCGCGGCGCAAATTTTGAATTCATCCCACTTTGGCGGCTTGCAGAAACCCTTGACTCCTACTATCGCAGCGGCGATAACCTGGCCCGCGACGGTCGCATATGCGGCGCCCGCAATGCCGAGAGACGGGACAGGTCCGACGCCAAAGATGAGTATCGGGTCGAGCACAACATTTGTCAGCGCTCCGACGACCTGCGCTATCATAGGCAGGCGCATATTTCCGCGCGACTGATGCACCTTCGACCAGTTGCTCTCGAGAAAAGTTCCGATGCTGCCGATGCAGGCTATTCGTCCGTAGGTCACCGCCTGTTCGATAGCTCCGGGCTCTGTCGCGCTCGTCATGACATACGGGCGCATAACAAGAGTTGACAAAACAGCGAACACTGCCCACGAGCAGAGCGCGAGTATCATACCGGTTCCGGCGGTGTTGTTCGCACGGCGTGAGTTATTCTGGGCATATTTTCGCGCCATATACGTGTTGACCCCGACGCCCGTTCCGACGGCGATGGCGATTATCACTATCTGTATCGGATACACGACGGTGACGGCAGTCAGCGCATCAGCGGAATATCTGCCGACAAAGAAGCTGTCAACTATATTATAGAGCGCCTGAATGAGCTGAGAAAGCATCACGGGCGGCGCGATCTTCAAAAGTATTTTTCCTATCTTTTCTGTTCCGAAGAAATCCTGATTCTCAGTTTTTATCGCCATAAAATTATTTTCTCTCTTCCATTGCCGAGTTGAGCGCGCTTTCGTAACATTCCGTAAGATAAGCGAGCTTTTCAAAATTTTTGAGACCGAGGGTTTCTATTGCCCTCTCCTCTATCGAAGTGATATCATCCATGAGCGGAGCGGCGTATTTTTCGCCCTCGGGGGTCAGCACAAACGCTTTTTCGTGACCGACGCTGTTCTCTGCGCTGACGCATATCGTACCGGCCTTGCGCATGGCGGATATCACATTGTGTATAGTCTGGCGCGGGAGCAGGAAGCTGTCACAGATCTGTTTCTGCGTGCAGAATCCCGACTCGTGTATTGTATAGAGCACGAGCATTTCATTGTAGCCTATCCCGCGCATTGCCGACCACTTTGCGTATGCGCCGCGGTATCTCACAAACGAGCGGTTCGCCCGAACAAGCAGGCTTTGCATCTGTTCATCCACAATAACATCTCCCAAAGTCAGAATCCCAAATGGGATTTTAATACGTTTGTTATCAGAAGTCAACAGTCAAAAGAGTATAAAAAAGGTTCCCCGAATTATCGAAACTCGTTGCCGAAAGATTAGGCTTATGAAACAGTTTAGAAAATCATTGAAAAAATCATAGCAATAGGAGAAAATTTTTAATTAAAAATATTGACAAGTGTCCGTCTAATGTGTTAGACTAAAAGCGTAGTCTAATGCATTAGTCTAAGGAGATAATGAAAGTGTCAACACCTAAAGTATTTGAAAGTGAATACCGTTTTTGCTTAATTTTATGGGAAAATGAACCTATTGGCAGCACTGAGCTTGCAAAGATTTGTAAAGAAAAACTCGGCTGGTCAAGAACAACCACTTACACAGTAATTAAAAGATTATCAGATAGAGGCGTAGTTGTAAATGAAAATGCCGTTGTTCGTTCTTTAATATCAAAAGAAGAAATTCAAAAAGCGGAAATAGATGAATTGGTACAAAAAAAATTTGAAGGCTCTTTACCAGATTTTATAGCAACCTTTACAAAACATCAAAAATTAACTGATGAAGAAATCAAACAAATTAGAAATCTGATTGATAAAGAATAGGCTATTTACAAAATGGAGTTTTTGTTTTTAAAAAGCGTAAATATGAATATTGTTTTATCTTGGATAATTATTGCTATATTATTTACGCGCGTTATATTAAGAAAAAAGTCAAAACAAGTATGTTTTTCATTATGGGGGATTCTTTGTTTTAAATTTTTTATTCCATTTTCCTTTGAGTGCAGATGGAGTTTAATTCCGAGTATCGAAACATTTAATATAGAGGATATATATAATAGGAGTTTTCGTATTCATTCGGGAATAAGTAAATTAGATGAAATTATAAATAATGTAATTGGTAGTCGCTATTACGAGGGGGTAACAGTTCCAACCGGTGCCACAGCCTTTACATTGAAAATATTATCAATTACTTGGTTCGCTGGGATGCTAGTGTTTTTAATCGGTTTTATTATTAACACCCTTAAACTTAAAAGAAATCTTTGTACTTCTGTTCATTTTGCGAAAAACATATGGGAAAGTGATATGATTACATCTCCGTTTGTTTTGGGATTTTTTAAGCCGCGCATTTATATTCCGTTTAATCTTACACAAATTGAATTTGATAATGTTGTTGCACACGAGAACTCACACATTAAACACGGAGATCATTTGTGGAAGCTGTTAGCATATTTACTACTGATATTAAATTGGTATAATCCTTTGATTTGGCTTGCTTATAAAAAATTTATAGATGATATGGAGTTAGCTTGTGATGAAAGGGTTATCAAAAAGATGGATATTTCAGCGAGAAAAATTTATTCTAAAATTTTATTAAATTGTACTGTAAATCAAACTCTCACATTAGGAGAGCAGTTATATTTTGGTCGTGAAAATATCAAAGAAAGAGTTGTCAGTATTGTTAAATATAAAAAGCAATCTAAATCCGTATTTTTAATTTCAGTAGGTCTATTATTGATAGTCGCTGTGTGTTTCCTTACCAATCCTGAAAACAGTAATAGAAATATACTTGAACTTTTGAAAGCTATCAACAATTAAAGTAAAATATACTATAGTATTATTTATATTTATGATGTGAGGGAGTGTTTCCAATGTGCTGAATAATCTTTACTATCAATAATCAATACAAAAATAAATTTTAAAAGGAGTAAAACCATGGAAAAATACACTTATAAGTTCCAAAAGATATCAAGAATAATTGCTATTATACTTTCATGCGCTATCGCTATTTCTACAACCTGCATTGCGGCTTTTGCGAAAGAAAGGAATACTATAAACAAGCCTGAAATAAATATAGCAACCGTCCTTACGACTGTTGGAAAAATAGTAGATGGTGGGCAAGTTATTATTGATGGCAAAGAAAATAATTTATATCGTGAATTTGCAAATAAAAATGAAGCAATTACAAATATAATACAAGCAATTACAATGAATGGGCAAGTAGCAGTAAAAACAGTTGGGATAATATCGGCGGTGACGGAGGTAAATATGCTCGAGTCAGAAAATAACAAATGAGGGATTCAAATGAAGAGTATATTAAAGAGATTATTATTAGCTGCTTTATTATTCGTAAATTTATCAACGCTGCTGTTGGATTGGCAAGTAATTGAGGGAATAACTTCACGCGGTGGTGTACTTGTTCTTTCCGGTAATATTGTTTTATCAGGTATTATTTTATGCATTTACTTTTTGAGTTTATTGCTTTACGAAAAATTAAAGACAATATGTTTTATAAGCGGCTTGTGCTCTCTTAGTATGTTGTTTGCACTTGAATTTTCCAAGTTTGAATCATACGGAAGATTTAATAACTCAGCGATAGGTGTCTATTTGGGATTATTGACTATGATAATTACTATTGCAGCATTTATCTTGTTGTTAAGAAAAGAAACATTTCTTGCTGATAAATAAAATAGGGAGGGTGTCAATATTAACACCCTCTTCCTATACTCTGTTTTTAAGCCCGCTCTCTGCGTCAGCGCGGCATACACGGCGGCAATGGGTTATACAAGGCTTGCCGCCGGGGCGCACTATCTGACCGATGTGGCGGCGGCCGCGATAATCGGATACACGGCGTTTGTGACAGTCAGATTTATTTACATAAAAGTTTCGGCGAAGATATAAAATAACACGGTACGGATTTCCGTACCGTGTTATTTATACAATAGTTATCTCTCGATCGGAGGAATTACAGGCTTTCCGTCTCTGTCAAGCAGAGGCGTCATGCCGCCTGCATAGCCGTCGGCACGGAACAGATAATTCACTCCGATCTCTTTATCGACCCAGATTTCCATCGTTGATAATCCGCCCTGCGAATAGACATTTTCGAATCTTTCGTTTTTAGCTTTAGACATTATATTACATCCGAATTTATCATTTTATCAGCACTGAGTATGCTGACGAGCACATTTTTGTTTGAGAGCGCGGCGGCGAGATCATCTGCGTCGCTCACACTCTCTTATTCTGCATTCCATGTATTCGGCCCCTGTTCTTCGGGCTCGGGCTCTGCGGGCTTGGGCGCGGCGGGTTGAGGTGCCGCGGTAGCGCTTATACTTCTGACATACTGCTCGAGATCTGCGCCGTAACGCAGGACGAACGACAGGATTATCAGCACAATGCCGATAATTATACCCGTGTTTTCCGTCTCATAGGAAGATGATTCAAATCCGTAATATGTATAAACTGCGGCGGAAAGTATGGACGCAACTACGGGCATAACAATGCAGATTATACCGAGACTTCTCATTTTATCGGCACCCTTGGCGGTGAACGGAGTTTTCTCGCGAAGTTCAAAGACCAGATAACTGCGGGCTATGACGAGAAGAATCACATCTGTCAAAGCTTCAAAGAACATCGAGAGAATGCCCGCAAGCGTCTCTTCTCTTGACACATCCGGCAGCTCTTCGGCTACCATTTGGAAAATAATATTGCTGTGGAACGCGTACATTGAAACGAATGCCGAAATCGTGGCGGCAGCCGCGATAAAGCAAACTACCATGGCAATCGTGACGAGTACTTTGAACACATGACAGGCTTTCTGAACTTTCATCAAATTTTGCATTTTGTTTTCCTCTTTTCCTTTTATTTTATTTATATATTCCGGCAAAGCCAGTTTTCAACTATCGGAATGTCAGACTGAGCCATGAACGGATGCTCGCTGTTTTCGGACACAGTGAGCAAACAGCCGAACTTCTCCGCAAAGGCGCGGACGGATTCTTCGGGCTGAAGATTGTCCTTTCCGCCGTAGAGTATGGCGGTCGGTATGCTCCACTGCGTTATCGGATGGGAGATTATATATTGATAATAGTCCCAGCGCAGAGTATCAACTGGCGAGGGAATCTCCTTTTTGTTTTCGAGTTCTGATTCCGTAACGCCCGACCAGAGCATCATATTTTTAACGAGCCGCTCCATATCGACTATCGGCGACTGGAACAGCGCCTTTTCAAACGGCATTGCGTTATAGGCGTTGAGCGAAAAATATGCGCCGATACTGCACGCATAGAGGCTGACCCGCTCCCAATTTGCGAATGCGTAGTCGGATATAGTCCTGAGATCGGATACGCCGTCCCAGACATCGCATCTCTTCGAGTCAGTGCGCTCGCCGTGTTCGGGCAGATCAAAGCTCAGCGTCTGATAACCCTTTGTTTCGGCTATTGCGGCGAAGCTTTCGGCATATTCCTTGCGGCTCATCTTGCCGTGGACATGGACATAGACTCTATTTGAATCCTCGCCCCAAAGTATAGCCGGGATATCGCCGAGCATAAATTTTTGCGTTTTCATTTTATCTCCTTATATTTGCCCGCCTTGCATGAGAAGCTGCGCAGACTTGTTCTTTTTATGCCAAGCAGGTTATCCATCTCATCGGCGGCGCTTTCATATCTTCCGTTGGTATGGTGAACCAATATGTAATCGACTTCTTTTATTTTTCCACTTGCCGCATGGCAGAACGCCCGGACGGGGGCGGCAAGATTGAACACCCATATCGGCGAGCAGACGGTCACATGGTCAAACGCCGAGAGGTCAACATCAACGGGCTTTATCGGCATCTCCCAGCGGTGCATTCCGAATCTGCCGCACCACCAGAAGCCGAGAGTGCCCTCGGTCATCTCGGTCGATTTTATTTCATAGACTGCGGCTCCGGTACGATTGGCTTCTTCAAGCGCCTTTTTTCTGACATAGCCCATGCGGGAGAAGAACACGACAAGGCGCGACGGGTCGGAGCCGATATTTTTATAGCTGTCTTCGTCTATTTCAAAATGCTCCTGTTTATAGAATATGACTGCGGCATATCCAGTTGCCGCCTGCAGAAAGCCGAAGATAAAATACGAAGTTGACATAAAATTGAGCGGAAACATATAAAACTGAATGCATATCCAGAGCATCAGAGTTATTCCGAATATCATCGAGCAGACTGCGCCGGATTTTTTCTTCGCGAACAGCAGAGCCGCGGCTATAAGATTAGTGATGCCGTTGACTATGAGCAAAGCTATTCCCGAGAATACAAAATCAGTGAAAAGCACATCCGCAAACGGCAGTTTCTTGAAATAGGGAAGCATCGCGTCCATTCCCATGAGTCCGCCGCTCGGGTCAATAAGCATCGTGACAGCTCCGCCGACGGCGCCGATGCCGATAAAGAGCGTCCAGAATATTGATATCTTCCGCGCCGTGTTGAATCTTGAATGAGGCGCGGTCTTCTTCTTTTCCATTATAAAAGACCTTCTTCCCGGCTGTCAGCGCACAAATTCTCTGATAAGACCTATTACCAAAAGATGAAGAGGATAATATGCATAGAACAGCCATTTCATGAATCTGTTGATTTTGGGGTTTCGTCCGCGCTTTCCGTTATACAAAAACAGCAGCGGTATCGCGAGCGCGACGCAGAGCTGTATCAGCCCGTATATTTTATCAATAGCAAAGAAATATACAACGGCATATACCGCAGCCCAGAGCATGGACCAGGCAATCTGCTTTTTCGGCTCTCCCCTGTTTGTGCCTATGGACAGCACGCTCAGCGACGCTATGCAGCTCCAATCGGCGGGCAGCGCGACGGCGCAGATAAGTAAAGTTAAAATCACTTTTGCGGGCATTTTGATTTTGTCGTTGTCCGCTATACGCAGCAGGACGAGTCCCCATGCGAGCGACCATATGACGCTCGTCTGATTGAGAATATTTCCATAATAAAACGGAACAAACGAGTGCCAGTCTGTAAAATCGTTTGAAGCGAATATATAGGCAAAATGCGATATCACGGCGAACACAAACAGGCGCGCCGTATATTTATTAATATCGCGCGTATAGTGATAGCCCTCGGCGATGAAAAAGCACATTATCGGGCAGGTAAGCCTGCCTATGATATGCAAAATTATCGGCAGAGGGTCTGTCGGATAGCCCGGGAACAGAAGCCACGCAATATGATCCGCCGTCATGGCGGCTATCGCGATAAGCTTGAGCATATTTGAATCGAGTCCGCTGCGGGTCAAAGTTTTCTGCATAAATTCACCTCATCGGTCGCCGCGATATATTTCATCAATCTCGCTTTCGGAGAGATCGGGATTTTTGCTCTTGTTTTCAATGCCGCTCTGCGAATCTTTTTGGGCGGGGCTGACGGCAGTGGTTTTTCCGAGATTGCTTTTGAGAACATAGATCATGCCGGCAAAAATCTCGCCGAGTCTCTTGGTTATCTCGTCCTCGGTGAAATTGCACACCTTGCGCGCGCAGAGCACGCAGAGTCCGTAGGTATATGTCCACATCTGGCTGAAAAGATGCTCCGCCTGCTCGGGTGTCGCGTTATAGTCGCGGGTTATGATGGCGATATCGTTCTCCTTGCCGAACGGCATTATCTCGACGGCGGAATTGAAGTCGGTCTCAGTCTCATTGCCGCTCATGAAAAGCAGCTGAAAGAGCATCGGATTTTCGCGGGCGAATTTCACCCACTGCATGCCGCGCTTTTTATAAGCGGGCGAAAAGTCCTCCGCCACAGCCATATATTCGTCGAACACCTTTCTCGCCTTTCCGCATACGGCGGCGCGCAGCTCGCTCATATCATTGAATGCGGTAAAAATCGGCGTCGACGAGGTGCCCAGATATTTTCCGACCTCGCGCGCGGTCATGGCATCGGCGCCGCTCTTCTGCACTATATCGAACGCGGCGTTTATTATATCTTCCCTTGAAAATTTCGGTTTTGGCGGCATTATATTATCCCCTTTTTGCTTCAATGCGTTATATAACATAAGTTACATAACATCTGATTTCAGTATAATACTTTTATATATCAATGTCAAGCAGATATAAGACTCGAAACGCAACAGTTTTTGTTGAACTGTGGTTCAAAAATGCACAAAAATGTACTGTTTAAGCCCTACGTTTTTCTACTTGACAATCCGTGATTTCGGGACTAAAATACGAAGCATAAACGCGATGACACGGAATAGTAAGCGTTGATACCCTTTCAGAGAAGTGCCGGGAGCTGCGAGGCATCAAGGAGATTCAGCGACGAACTCACCGTTGAGCGGCTGCGCTGAAAAGCCTTTCGGAAAATAGGTGCGGACGGGACGCTGCCGTTAAAAAGCAGGGATATGTCAGTATCCCCTAAGTGCATTCCCCGGAGGAATGAATAAGAGTGGTACCGCGGAAGGTTTTGCCCTTTCGTCTCTTATGTGGCAAGCATAGGAGACGAAAGGGCTTTTTGCTTGCCTGAAAATCTCACTCACGAAAGGTGATGCAAAAAAATGAAAGAAAAAACATCCGCAAAGAACATCGCAGCGAAGGGCTCGTTCGCCCTTGCATTCTCCGTCGGTTCGGTTCTGTTTTCGGCGCACGCCGGCGGCGGCTTCGCAACGGGCAACCAGGCAAACACATACTATGTCGGGCTCGGCTGGCTCGGTCCGATATCGGCAGTGATAGCAATGCTTCTGCTGACGCTCACGATGCGCGAGGCGATGATCATGTACAACTCGCGCGGGCTCAAGAGCCACAAAGAGCTTTTTGAAACGCTTTATCACCCGCTCGACAAATGCTACGTTCTGTTTGAAGTTTTCTTTTATATAATGGTGCTCATGGCAGTCGCCGCCGCTATATCCGGCGCGGCATCCGCACTTAATCAGTATTTCGGGCTCAACTACTATATCGGCATTGTTATTGTCGGCGCGCTCGTTCTGCTGCTGACGATATTCGGCGCTGACCTTGTCAGAAAAGTTTCGACCTATATGGGCATAGCTATTCTTGTGACTGCGATAACCATTTACACCATCGGTATTTTCAAGAGTAAGACGCTGTTCACAGTCATGAGCGCAGATTTCAGCGCAGTCGGATTTAAAAATATCCCCAAAGCCATTCTCAATGCTTTCACATATGCGGGCTTCCAGTGCGTCACTCTGCCGACGATGATAGCCTGCGGCACTCCGCTCAAGGGCAAAAAGAACTGCTCAAAGTCGATGTGGATCTCATTCGTTATGAACTCCGTTGCGCTCGTTCTCTCGGTATTCATGCTGATGTCATGGAAAGGCTACTACAGCTCGGTTGAGGGCGGCTCGACAATTCCGACGCTGACAGTATGCACCGAGATGGGCATGAAATGGCTGACGGTTATCTACGGCATCTGCCTGCTTCTGTGCCTCATTTCGACAGGCGTCACAACGACGTTCGGCTTCGTCGCCCGCTTTGAGAACCACAAAGTATTCAAGAAAATCAAGTCGCAGAGAGTGCGCAGCGCAGTTGTGTCGGCGTTCATTATTATACTGTCGATGACCATCTCGCTCGTCGGTCTTACAAATATTATCAAATACGGCTACGGCTACTGCGGATATCTCGCCATCGCCATAGTTGTTGTACCGTTCCTGACGGTCGGCGTATACAAGAACAGAAAATACATCAAAGAGCACCCCGAGTGCAAATAATGAAACTTCACTTTTTCGGAAAGGATGATATAATATGAAGAGAACACTTTTTCCCGGATATTCGGTAGGCACGGACGCATATGAGGATATAAAAGAAATCTGCCCGGCATACGGCAAAAAGGCGGCGATAATCGGCGGCAAGCACGCACTCGCCGCGGCGCAGGATAAGATAATCGCAGCAGCTAAGGAAGCCGGAATTGAAATTATCGGTCCGTTCTGGTACGGCGGCGAAGCATCGGTCGAGAATATTGAGATGCTCAAGCCCAAAGTTGCGGACGCGGACATGATTTTCGCAGTCGGCGGCGGCAAGGCTATCGACACCTGCAAGGTGCTCTCCCATTCGACGGACAGACCGTTCTTCACATTCCCGACCATTGCCTCGACCTGCGCATCCTGCACGAGCCTCGGCATACTCTATCATCCGGACGGAAGCCTGCGCGAATATTCATTCTCAAAGATCCCGCCCAAGCACATCTTTATAGACACTCAGATAATCGCCGACGCGCCGGACAAATATCTTTGGGCAGGCATCGGCGACACGATGGCGAAGCACTATGAATGCACGGTATCTTCGCGCGGCGACACACCGGCTCATTCGGACGCCATGGGCATTGCGCTGAGCTCAATGTGCGCGGTGCCGATGCTCCGCTGGGGCGAAAAGGCTCTTGCCGACTGCCGCGCTCATAAAGTGACGGACGAGCTGACCGAAGTTATACTCGGAATAATCGTCTCAACAGGACTCGTCTCGAACTTCGTTCAGGTCGATTACACGACCGGTCTTGCTCACGCGGTCTACAACGGCTTCACAGTTCTCAAGAGCACAGAAGAGAATCATCATCTGCACGGCGAGGTCGTCTCCTACGGAATCCTCGTTCTGCTGACGGTCGACAAGCAGTACGAAGAGCGAGAAAAGGTATTCAATTTCAACCGCTCCATGGGTCTGCCGACAAAGCTCAGCGACATTCACGCAACTCCCGACGATGTCAGAACCGTTGCCGAGAAAGCGCTCAAGGGCATCGATGTTCGCAAATACCCCTATGAAGTAACTGAAAATATGATTGTTGACGCCATAACGGAGCTTGAAAAATATAACGCGGAACACTGAAAAAGGATAGTGATAAAAATGTCTGACTACAACATCAACTACAGCCTATACCTGCCGAGCTACTCGATAGGTCCCGACTGCTACAAAGAAATACCGCATGTCACGCGGTTCTTCGGCAAGACCGCCGCAGTCATTGGCGGAAAGACCGCAATGGCGAAGGCTAAAAAAGCCATGATCGACGGCGTTGCCGGGAGCGATGTAAAGCTGCTTGACTTCATTGAATACGGCGGCGATTCGACATACGAAAACGGCGACGCGCTGATAGCGAATCCCACCGTCAAAGACGCCGACATGATATTCGCAGTCGGCGGCGGGCGCGCATGCGACACGGGCAAATATGTTGCAGACAAGCTTGACAAGCCGCTGTTCACATTCCCGACCGTCGCTTCAAACTGCGCGTCGGTGACTGCCATCTCGGTCATATACAACCCCGACGGCTCGTTCAGGGAATACTATTATCCGAAGCTTACAAACCACTGCTTTATAAACTCCGCAGTTATCGCGGATTCTCCGGAGCAGCTGCTGTGGGCTGGCATCGGCGACGCGCTGAGCAAAGAATACGAAGCCGTGTTCTCTTCAAAAGATGACACTCTCTCGCACACGCCGCTCATGGGCAAGCAGATAAGCAGGATATGCACCGACCCGCTGATAGAATACGGCGCGAAGGCTCTGGAATCCATAAGAGAAAAGAAAGCGTCGTTCGCGCTCGACCAGGTAACGCTCGACATTATTATATCGACCGGCATCGTCTCGAACATGATGAGCACGGTTGACAGCTACTATTACAACTCCACTCTCGCCCACTGCGTCTACTACGGCTCGACCGTAACCAAGCACGGACATCATCATCTGCACGGCGAGGTCGTTTCGCTCGGCGTGCTCTGCCTGCTCGAGTTCGAGAAGGACGACAGCGAAGTTGAACGCATAATGAAGTTCAACAGTTCGATAGGTCTCCCCGTCTGCTTCGACGATATTGAAATAGACGAGAGCGAATTCGAAAAGATGGCGGACAAATTCGTTCAGACAACCGAATGGGCGCACATGCCATCAGGCGTGACCCGCGAGGGATTTATTGAAGCGATGAAATCGCTCAACGCCAAGGGCCGCCGATTCAAAGCGGAAAAGTAAAATATTTTAAATTAAAGCACGGTCTGATATTTTCAGGCCGTGTTTTTATATCATGTACAAAATAATAAATATATTTATAAACTTTTCGGCAATTCTGCATATAGTTTTATTGACTTTTGGGCAGTGCAAGTTTAATATAAAACTGACAGAAATCTTTTGAGGCGGTGAAAGATAATGAAAAGCAAAAACGGACTTTCAAACGCAAGGTTCTGGATCCTCGTATGGGGTCTCGGAATCGCCGGACAGATATGTTGGAACATGGAAAACCAGTGGTTCAACACATTTGTCTACGCGAAGATTGCAAAGGATCCGACGATAATCTCATGGATGGTCGGCGTTTCGGCAACGGCGACGACCATCTCAACTTTCCTCTTCGGCTGCATCTCCGACAGGATAGGCAAGCGCAAGGTGATGGCTTCGGTCGGCTACATTCTTTGGGGTATATTCACCATCGTATTCGGTCTGACGCAGTATCTCGTGCGCGGCAGTACGGAGACTTCGTCCGTACTCATGGCGGTCGGCGTTGCGGTCGTCGCGGCGGACGCGATAATGAGCTTCTTCGGCTCGATGGGCAATGATATCGGCTTCAACGCATGGGTCAACGACCATATGAACGACAAAAACAAAGGTCAGATCGGCGCGGCGCTCGCCACTCAACCGGTCATCGGCACGATAGTCGGCACTGTAGCGGGCGGAATGCTCGTCGGCAGCAACGACAACTACATGCGCCTGTTCTTAGTCATGGGCATTGCGGTTATACTTTTCGGCATATACTGCCTGTTCGCGATGAAGGACAGCCCGGAACTAAAACCCAGCAAGCGAGGCACATTCGCCCAGCAATTTTTCAGCATACTCAACTTCAAGAACTACATAAAGAACAAGGAGCTCGCCTGGGTCAACCTCTCGCTCTCCGTCTATTTCATAGCGTTCAACATGTATTTCGCCCATATCGGCAACTACATGATATATTATCTCGGCTTCTCAGCCGACATGATGGGATATATTGAAGGCGTTGCGCTCGTGCTCGCGATGCTGTTCACCATCCCCTGCACGAAGCTGCTCAATAATAACAAGGCTCCCCTGCTCTGCTTCATTTCAACTGTTCTCAACAGCATCGGAGTCGGTCTGCTCGGATTGTTTGTAAGACCCGAGAATGTCAACACAAACTCGATTTGGAACCCGATGCTTCTCATCGGCGTTCTCCTGCTCGGCATGGGATATGTGCTGTTCCTGCAGAGCAGCACGGTTTGGGGCAAGCAGCTCTATCCCGAGGACGCAAGAGGTCAGTTTGAGGGAATCCGCATTCTCTTCTTCGTGCTCATCCCGATGGTCGTAGCTCCGCTGATTGCAAACCCGATAATCAAAAAGAGCGGCGAATTCGTTGACGAAAACGGGCTGACTGCATATCTGCCGACCTACACGCTTCTGCTCGTCGGCGCGGCACTCGTGCTGCTGACAATAATCCCGCTCATCCCCGCGAAGAAATACCACGACAAGCGCATAAGCGAAAAGACGGCGGAGGACAAAGAATGAGAAGCGATCTCACGATAACAAAGCTCGCCGAAAATGTTTATCTGCTCAACGAATTTGACGGCACGAACTGTTATCTTGTCATAGGCAGCGAAAAGGCTCTGCTGATAGACTGCGGCACCGGCTTTTGCGACATAAGAGGCGCGGCGGAAAAGCTCACAAATCTGCCGATAATCCTCGCGGCGACGCACGGACACGGCGACCACATCGGCGGCGCGGGTCAGTTTGAAGAGATATACATTCACCGCGCGGACTGCGAGATGCTCAACAAAGCGCAGATGTCCCTGCTGTTTCGCAAAGTATTTCTCGCATCAAACGCGCCCGTGAAATCGCACGGGTTCAAAATGAGCGACGTAAAACCCGGCAAATACAAAACAAAGATAATCCCCATGGACGACGGGCATATTTTTGACCTCGGCGGAAAGACCGTTCGCGTCAGGCACACGCCCGGGCATTCGCACGGCAGCGTCGCGTTTATCGACGAGCAGGACAAAATCATATTCAGCGGCGACAATGTCTGCGACGCGCTGTGGATGCAGCTGCCCGGAGTCACGAGCATTGAGGAGTGGCTCCCGAGCGCGCAGTGGCTATATGACATGAGCGCAGACTACAGGATATTCTGGGGTCACAGAGTCCCGCAGCTGGAGCGCGAATATATAGCTCAGGTCATAACATGGGGCAAGGAAATCATGGCAAAAAGCCGCGGCAACTCAAAGCTGCCGAAGATAACGCAATATCCGAACAGACCGGACGGGATAATCTACCGCACGGACATGGTGTTCAGGAAATGAGGACGAAAACATGAAAAACAACAACACCGCAGACACGGAGGAAAGAATCTCCGCGTCAAGCAAATTCTGGCTTTGCTCGGCAGACTGCCTTTGTACAACTATAAACAGCCTGCTGACAGGCGGAGGAATGACATATTTCTTCACGAAATTCCTCGGTCTTTCCGAGGGACGTGCGAGCACGGTATGGCTGATATTCGCCATATGGAACGCATTGAACGACCCGCTGTTCGGCTATATCTCCGACCACACGAAATCTAAACTCGGGCGCAGAATACCATATATAAGATACGGCGCATTCTTCTATTCGCTGATTTTCGTGCTGACATGGGTCAGATGGCCGCTCGGCAGCTCGCAGACGGCTCTGTTCATTCAGATGCTCGCAACGCTGTTCCTGTTTGACACGCTCTACACGGCGATTGCGACATCCATCTATGTCATGCCCTACACCATGGCGGTATCGAACAAGGCGCGCAGCGGCATCTTCCTGTGGAAGATATTCTTCACACTCATCGCGATGGCGGTTCCGCTCGTTGTTTTCCCGCTTATAAAGCCGGAGGTCGGAAGCGATCCGACAAAGTTCCAGCTGATAATGGCGGGCATAGGCATCCTCGCGTTCGTTATCATATTCACATCCACTTTCTTCTACAAAGAGAAAGTCACGACCGAGAGCGACAAGAACGAAAACATTTTCAAAGCGGTTATAGACTGCTTCAAGAACCGCTCGTTCGTCGTTTTCGAGGTGCTCTCGTTTACGGTAGTGTTCATTCAGACGATACTCATGCAGGGCGTCATATACTACTTTGACGAATTCGACCTGCCGATGCCGATAGCCTACGGCGCGTTGGGGCTCGGCGCAGTGCTCGGAGTTATACTATGGGCGACCAAAGTCAGAACATGGGGCGTCAAAAAATGCGTATTCATCATGTGCGTGATATTCGCCTGCGGCTCCGCGGCAATGGCGATATTCGGCAAGATAAGCGTCATTGCCGTCCTCGGATTCTTCACCGCGGGCATGGGATTTGCGGGCGGAATGTATCTTGTTCCGCTGATGAACGGCGATGTTATCGACTACGATGAAAGCATCACCGGGCTGCGCCGCGAGGGCATGTACGCGGGAGTCAACAGTCTGATAACAAAGCCCGCGATAAGCTTCGCGAACTCCGCGTTTCTGCTCATAGCCAAGGCGTTCGGCTACGACACGACTCTCGCCTCCGGAATGCAGAGCGAATGGGCGAAGCAGGGCGTGCTCGTCGCATGGATGGCGGTGCCCGCCGCGCTGCTCATAATCTGTGCGATAAGCCTGAAGTTCTATCCCCTCGCCGGAGAGAAATGGGACGAAACCAAAAGAGCGCTCGAAGAAAAACACAGAGACTGATAACACAAAGGGAGCCGGCAATCCGGCTCCCCTGCTTCGCGGGCGCAGAATAAATTTGCGCAACACACGAATTTATTTAAAAAAGCTCTTGCAATTTTCGCGACAATAGTATATAATTCTTAAAGCACTTCGGGGTGTGGCGAAGTTTGGTATCGCGCTTGGTTCGGGACCAAGAGGCCATGGGTTCGAATCCCGTCACTCCGACCATGAAAAAAGCCTTGAACCTCAACGGTTTCAAGGCTTTTTTCTTTTCTATTTCAATGCACTCAAAAACGGAAACCGTAGTAACCCTGTAGCAACAGTTGATTTTGTCGGCGCAAACATTGTTTGATTTAGTGTTATAATGCACCTAAAGTGTCTCCGGCTCTTCCTGCTTATCAAGCTGCGCCTTCTCGATAAGCTCTTTGACCTTCGCCCTGTCGGTCTTCTCGGTTATACCGAGCTCCTTCATGAGCTTGGCGACCGCCTTCTTGCTGTTTTTGACGCTGATGTTGTTTACTTCCTCATCGGTGTACTTTTTTTCGGGCTGAGTCTGCTCATTCTGCTCCTCGTTGCCCTGCACCTCTGTGTTTTCAACATTCTTGTTTTCTTCTGCCATTTTTTTACACTCCTTTTCTCAGTTAAGGTCAACTGTTACCCTGTTTTACGATACAGGCAAACGATTTTGGGATATAAAAACAGCGCCTTGCAGTCAAATGCAAGACGCTGTAATTATTAAATTATTGTACTACAAAGCTACTTCATTTTTGCTTGACGGATATCTAATCGAGAGCATCTATCTTTAAAATCTCAGTGTTTTCAAACTGGATATTTCCTTTGTCCGTAGTAATAGTTATACAATCTTCCTTTGGCTCGAGATCTGATCTCTCAGCTGAATCAGTAATGTCAACAACATTACCTTCAAAAACAGCACCGTCAATGTCCGTTATTTTTACCCGTCGCACATCTGTGAAATCCCATAAATTAATCAAAATCATCACCTCTTATTGGCACAAGATGTGACCTCTTTTTGCCATAATGTATAGCCGCCTTTGTAGTCTCATGATACTTGCCATTCCCGAAATATTTTCCAACAACAAAATGACAATTTATATCCTCTACCGGCCTTGGTTCACCTTTTCTATCGCTTCTGATTATTCCTGTGCCAGCTCTATTTTTTATAATCTCTTGCGCTTTTTCCTTATCGACAAGCAAAACACTTTGTGGATTCCCGCCTTTTTCCAAACGAGTCTTTTTGTAGCTTTCAAACTGTTTTGTTCCTTCTATATGTTTGAAAAATTGTTGCTCACTCAGTGTTAAGCTATAATCACCGTTATTCACTTTATCTATTATTTGAGATGCCGAAAATTGCGAGATTCGCTTTCTGTTATTTATTATATCAGTTTCTCTTTGCTTTTTCAACTGCAACTGTTTTGACTCTTTCTCCCACTCTTCGAGCTTTGCCTGATATCTCGCCACATTCTCAGGGTCGACGCTGCCGACAGTCAGGCGCTTATACCGCTGCACCATATTTTCTATGTGCGCACGGTTGTACCGTCCGTAATCGGAAACATCGTTTTCCTCGTTGTTATAGTGATTGATTTCTTCAAGTTCCGGATAATAAGTTCCGAGTCCGTGCCGGCACCGAGGATGGAACAAGCCGAGCTTCATTGCCTCAGACAGCAGCATATAATCGCCGTAACCCGGCTTGCCATCGGAATACACATCATCAATGAGCACCTTGCGTTCAAACGGTCTGCAGAGTTTGCAGGCTGTTGCATGGTGCGAAATAATGACGAGCGTCTCGCCTATGCTTTTGCGGAATTCGCCCTCGCCCACCATATACGCCCGCTGATTCGCCGTGCGAACGGCCACTGATGTGTAATCCGCTATGTTGACCCTGCGTCCGTCGCGGTACTCGATGCAGTTGATTCCGCGATTCAAAAAATCTTTCACAGCCATGTCATATGCCTGCGTTTCGGTCATTACACCGTTGGAAGCGTACATTCCGGCGCGGAAGATGGTCTGTCGATATGTATCGTTCATCATGCGCAGCACGGCAGTGTTCGCCGTGCCGAGATCGTTCTGCAGAGCGTTTATCATTCCGCTCACCTTGCGGTCGTTGACTTTGAAAAAGCTTTTGCGCATGACCTTTGCGGGTTTATAGCCCTTGCCAAGCGCCTCTCTATAGCGCTTCAGCTCGTGCTTCGAGCCTTGCCGCAGCTCAGACTTCATGTGCTTTGCCACTTTCTCGGACAGCCCCTCGGTCTGGCTGCGGACGATTTTTCGGTTTTCTCGCTGATATCGCTTCAGCTCTTTTAGCTTTTCTGCCTGCCACTGCGGATAGCTGAAGCCCGTCTTTGCCTCTTCGGCAAGATGTCCGGCAAGATTGCGCTGCATCGACTCGATAAGGTAAAGCTTAAAATATAAAAATAGCACCCTTTCGGATGCTACGAAAATATTTTGCAAATTTCAATCATGCTTTTTCTTTGTTCGCTGCTCCCAAAGTTCTTTGAAAGTCAGTCCGTTTGCAAAGACATATCCGTCTTTCAATTCTTCGAGAGTCTCGTAATAAACACTGTATTGCTTTTCTTCTTCCCATGTGAGCCTCATGTCAGCCATCTGACCGTGATAATCCATGCCGTCAAAATCAAAATAATAGCGATAGCCATCAACGATTATGTCCCAACCACCACCACGAAGCGATTCATCAAGATCGTCGAGCTCCTGCTCAAAAAAGTAGCGTTCAAATCCGGGATATCCCATAGTTATCATTCCTTTCCGTATCTTGTAGCCATCAGTAACCTGCGTTCTTTTCTTGACGGTTTCTGAACGTCAGATACAGCGTCTCTATATCCATCTCCGAAATCCGAGCAATATCAAAATCCGCCAGAATCGCTTTTATTCTGTCGCGCCGTTCAAAATATTTGATAAAATTCGGCATTCCCTGATAATTTTGTGCCGATGCAATAAGCTGCTCAAAAACATCTGTCAGTGAGCTGTAATTAAATTTATTGCCAACATAGTATTTTTCAAGATCCTGTTTCGTCATTCCATCAGGTATTATTTCGTTCAGAAATGACAGCGCAGACCGATAAACAGCAATATTTTTCTCTTTATTTGTCATCTTCGTTCTCCCGCACATTTTTATTCTACAATTATTATACATTCCCAACATTGACAAAGCAAGCATTATTTTTCCACTGTGACATTTATTGGACTTTGCACCTTTATTATAGACAAACCGCCATGTTTCGCGGTATAATAGCAATGCCGTTTACGGCAAAAATGCAGCATTGGAGCGCAGGCAATGGAAATATCGGCAGAACAGCTGAAGAAACTCAACGACGGGGAATACACCGTCTATGACATAAGAAGCGAGACGGACAGGGCGTATGGATTCATCCCCGGCTCGGTGCACACAACCGCCGACGAGCTTGAGAACGATCCGCCCGCGGACAGGGACAAAAAAATAATAATCTACTGCGCGCACGGAGTTTTCAGCATAGACATTGCGGACAGGCTGTGCGAGCAGGGCTACGAGGCGTACAGCCTCGAGGGCGGATATCTCGCGTGGATGCGCTATGAGATGCAGAACCGGCAGGACAGCGAACTTTGTCAGAAGGTCGAGCAGAGTCTGCGGAAGAAGTTCCGCGTTTCGATAATGAGTCCGTTCACCAAGGCGCTCAAGATATATAAGCTCGTCAACGAGGGCGACCGGGTCGCGGTCTGCATATCCGGCGGCAAGGACTCGATGCTCATGGCGAAGCTCTTTCAGGAGCTTAAAAGATACAGCAAGGTGAATTTCGAGGTCAAATATCTCGTCATGGATCCCGGATACAACCCCGAGAACCG
Organism: Oscillospiraceae bacterium; assembly: GCA_050873305.1. Taxonomy (GTDB): domain Bacteria; phylum Bacillota; class Clostridia; order Oscillospirales; family Acutalibacteraceae; genus CAG-177. Next base: position 10,697 of record JBNMIN010000005.1, on the reverse strand, counting down.
CAAGATAATTGAGGACAACGCGCGGGCGCTGAACATCCCGATAAATATATTTGAGTCGGACATATTCAAATCCGTCTACAATGTCAAAAAATCGCCGTGCTATCTCTGCGCGAGGATGCGGCGCGGATATCTTTATAAATTCGCGCAGGAACTGGGCTGCAACAAGATAGCACTCGGTCACCACTACGACGATGTTATCGAGACGATACTCATGGGAATGCTCCACGGGGCGCAGATACAGACGATGATGCCCAAGCTCCACAGCACGAACTATCCGGGCATGGAGCTGATTCGCCCGCTCTACCTCGTGCGCGAAGATGATATAAAGGCGTGGCGCGACTACAACGGGCTGCACTTCATCCAGTGCGCCTGCAAGTTCACCGACACCTGCACGACCTGCAACGACGGGCAGAATCACTCAAAGCGTCAGGAGACAAAAGAGCTGATACGCGAGCTTAAAAAGAGCAATCCCGATGTTGAAAAATGCATATTCAGCAGCGTTGAAAATGTCAATATCGACACGGTTCTCGCCTACAAAAAGAACGGGATAAAGCACAGCTTTCTTGACGAATATGACAACAAATAAAAATTTTTCACACGGCACTTGCAAGAACAAAAATAATGTGCTATGATAAGCAGGATATAAAAACAACGCACAGATGGAGAGAGTAGGCGCGCGGCGAACACCGCAGAGAGGGATCACTTGGCTGGAATGATTCCGTGTCAGAGCACACCGAAGTTCACTCCGGAGCGGCTTGGCTGAAGCTTTATGTTGTAGGCTGAGACGGTTCACCGCCGTTACACGGTGCTGTCCGCCATCGAGCGGAACAGGCTGAGGCGTCCTATGGGCGCGAATGCAGGGTGGTACCGCGAAGTTTCCTTCGTCCCTCAGTGGGACGGAGGATTTTTTATTTTGCCTCCCCTGCCGGCAGAAAAGATGTAAATTATGCTTTTTGAAAGGATGAGAAGTATGAACGAAAACGCCGAAAAGCTCAAAGAATTATTCAAAAAGAAATCCGCCGAGGCGGGCAAGGTCTCTGAGCTTGAGGAGCTGAGGATAGAGTTCCTCGGCAAAAAGGGTCACATCGCCAATCTCATGAGCGAGCTTCGCGCCCTGCCCAACGATCAGAAAAAAGAGGCAGGACAGAAGATAAACACGATAAAACAGTTCATCGAGACCTCCATGCAGGAGCGTCTTCAGGAGCTCAAGGCTCTTGAAGAACAGCGCCTCATTGAAAGCGCCGAGGTCTACGACGAGTCTTTCCCCTGCGACACGAATCCCGGCTCTTACAGCCCGATAACGCTCGTTCAGCGCGAGGTTGACGAGATATTCCTCAACATGGGCTTCTCCATTGAGGACTATTCCGAGGTCACCGACGACTACAACTGCTTCGAGGCGCTCAACATTCCGAAGCATCATCCCGCGCGCGACATGCAGGACACATATTACCTGAGCAACGGTCAGCTGCTCAAGACCCACACCTCTGCAGCACAGAACACTATTCTTCGCAAATACGCCGCCGACCTCGAAAAAGGTATTCCGCTTCGCGCCGTCTTCCCCGGACGCTGCTTCAGAAATGAGAAGATCGACGCCTGCCACGAGAACACCTTCTTCCAGATGGAAGGCATGATGGTCGACAAGGACATATCAATTTCGAACCTTATCTATTTCATGAAGACGATGCTCTCCGAGGTTTTCCAGAAGGATGTCACGGTGCGCCTGCGCCCCGGCTTCTTCCCGTTCGTTGAGCCCGGCTTCGAGCTTGATATCCAGTGTCTTATCTGCGGCGGCGAGGGCTGCTCCTCCTGCAAGGATTCCGGCTGGCTTGAGCTTTGCCCCTGCGGCATGATACATCCGAACGTCCTCAAGGCTGGCGGCATCGACCCCGAGAAGTATTCGGGCTTCGCTTTTGGTCTGGGACTGACGCGCCTTGCGATGATGAAATACGGCGTCAAGGACATTCGAGTGTTCAACAGCTGCAATCTCAAGTCGCTCTCGCAGTTCACCAATTCATCGTTCACCGTGCCCGACGACATGAAGAAAGAGGAGGCTTAAAGTCATGCTTGTTTCAATAAACTGGATCAAGGACTATGTTGACCTTGACGGATGCGATATAAAAGGACTCATCAACAAGTTCACCCTCGCCACGGCTGAGGTTGAGGACATATATTATATGGGACGCGACGTTCAGAAGGTCGTTGTCGGCGAGATAAAGACGCTCGAAAATCACCCCGAGTCGAAGAAGCTTCACCTGCTCACGGTTGATATCGGCGACAGAGTAGTAAACTGCGTATGCGGCGCGCCGAACGTCAGAGTCGGTCAGAAGGTCGCTTTCGCTACTGCCGGCGGCAGAGTCGTCGCAGGCGAAATCGGCAAGGCAACGGTCGCGGGATATGAATCCGAGGGTATGTGCTGCTCCGAGAAAGAGCTCGGCATCAGCGACGAGAACTCCGGCATAATGGAGTTCGACCCGTCATACAAGAACGGCACCGACATCAAAGAGCTGTTCCCGATAGACGATATCGTCTTTGAGGTTGACAATAAATCTCTCACGAACCGCCCCGACCTCTGGGGTCATTACGGAATAGCGCGCGAGTTTGCAGCCCTCACCGGCCGCGAATTAAAGCCGCTCGACCTCGCCGACCTTGACAGCGACAGCGAGAATGTTGTCCCCGTAACTATCGGCGATACCGAGCACGTTTTCAGATACTCCTGCCTGAGAATGGCTAACATCACGAAGCATGTCAGCCCGATGGAAATCAGAATCAGACTGTTCTACTGCGGTATGAGACCGATAAACCTGCTTGCAGACCTCACGAACTACATCATGCTTGAGATCGGTCAGCCGACTCACGCATTCGACGCGACAAAAATTGACCACATCAAGGTTGACATGCCCAAAGAGGAGATTGACTTCACCACCCTCGACGGCACGACGAGAAAGGCGGACACCAACACCCTGCTCATCTACAACCACGACGAGCCGGTCGCTATAGCCGGTATCATGGGCGGTCTCGACTCCGAGATAGTCGGCGACACCTCGAGCGTTGTGCTTGAATCCGCGAACTTCGACGGAATCTGCGTCAGAAAGTCGTCATCACGCCTCGGTCTGCGCACCGACGCGAGCGCGAGATACGAGAAGATGCTCGACCCCGAGCTGACTCTCGTCGCCATAAAGCGCTTTGTCAAGCTCGTCAAGGATATCGACAGCGGCGCAGTCATCGACTCGAAGCTGACGGACGAATACGCAAAGAAATATCCGCAGATAACGCTCACGTTCGACAAGGCTTATGTTGACAGATACACCGGAATCGAGATAAGCAACGAGCGCATTATCCATACGCTGACCCTGCTCGGCTTCGGCGTTGACGAAAAAGACGGCGTTTTCACCGTCACCGTCCCCTCCTGGAGAGCCACGAAGGATGTCACGATAAAGGCGGACATCATCGAAGAGATAACGAGAATCTACGGCTACGACAACTTTGAAATCACCACGACCCGCAGCCCCCTCAAGCCTGTTCACAGCGCGCCCGAGAGACTTGTCGGCGACGAGATAAAGGACATCCTCGTCAAGAAATACTCCATGCACGAGGTTCACTCCTACATCTGGTGCGACAAGAAGAAATACAAGAAGCTCGGCATCGAGGTTGAGGACAATGTCAAGATACTCAACATCGAGAACTCCGACAACGGCGTTCTGCGCGACTCCATGCTCCCCACCCTGCTCGTCGCGGCATACGAGAACAAGGACTTCGCGGACAGCTACGGCATATTCGAGATAGGCAGAGTTATTGAGGGCACACTCGAAAACGGTTACTGCAACGAGCGCCGCCATCTCGGCGTTGTGCTCTTCTCGAAGTCGCAGAGCGAGCGCGACCTCTACTACAAGGCTATCGAGGTTGTCAACTGCATCTTCGAGCAGATCAAGCACTGCGAGCCGAAGTTCGCAAAGATAGCTACCATACACGCATGGCAGCATCCGAAGAACACCGCCGCAGTTCTTGCAGACGGCAATGAAGTCGGCTTCGTCTGCGCGCTTCATCCGCAGAACGCGTCCAAGCTCGACAAGACCGGTTCGGCAGTCTGCATCGAGATGGATATAGACAGGTTCAGCGACGCGAAGGCATACGACATCGAGTTCAAGGAGCCCTCGACCAAGCAGTCCACCTACTATGATCTCTCGCTCGTGCTCAGAAAGGGCGTCACCTACGACGAGCTTTCCGAGAACTGGAAGAGCATGAATATTGAAGAGCTCGAGAGCGTTAAGCTCATCGACACATATGAGCTGCTCGGCACAAAGAGCATCACGCTCCGTTTCACCTTCTCCTCGCACGACCGCACGCTCGAGATGGAAGAGGTTCAGGGCTGGATAGACGAGATACTTCGCAGGCTGTCCGCGATCGGCGTTTCGCTGAGAGTTTGAGTTAATTTTCAAAATACCATTGTTTTGTTGCAGATTTTGGTATATAATAAACTTTATGGAGGTGGTTACTCATGGCCGACGAGACTATTCAGTTCTCAATAAAAAACGAAAACGACGAAGAAATGAAAAAGATACTCCTCGAGGTTTACAACGCACTTAACGAAAAGGGGTACAATTCGGTCAGCCAGATAGTTGGCTACATCCTTTCTGAGGATCCGACATATATCACCACCCACAACAATGCCCGCAGTCTTGTGCGAAAGCTGGACAGAGACGAGCTGCTGCAGAGCATGGTTGAGGATTATCTCGGAATCAAAAAATAAAGTGCAACTATAACCCGATTGGAGTGACATTGAGTGGCGGAGAACAAGAAGCTTCTCATGTACAAGGGCAAGCCCCTTGTCAGAAAAGACAACACGCTTTATTACGGATACATGGATGAGCCCTGCATCATCATGATGCAGATAACCTCGACCAAGGACGTAAACGGCGCGGAGCTCTCAGATAAAATACTCGTGCAGCTCGTCAGCACAAATGAAGATCTTCGTCCGCGCGACAGGATCCTCAAGAAGGCGGAGCGCAGAGGTCTCTACAGCGCGATAGACATCGGTTCTATCTGGCTTGAGCGTGAGCTTCAGAAAAGAGCATAACAAAAAGCGGAGCACTGAAAACGGTGCTCCGCTTTTTACTTTGGCAAGAAATAAACCCTCTGCACTCGGCAGAGGGTTCAGGTTTTTATTATTGGACTTTTTCGAGTCTGTAGCTGACGGTGTATCTGTTATGCACCCAGCAATTGTTGCTGTCCTTGACATATGCGCGGGCATATGCAGTGCCGTGGGACTGGGTGGGGTCGGCGCTGCTGAGATCGACCTCGGCGAAGAGCTGATCCGTGGTTATCTTTTCAAGATTCTCTTTCGGACCGACGACTTCAACAGACGGTATGCGCGTCTGAGTCACGACCGCTTTATATCCGGCGGGGACATTGATAAACGAGATATTGTTGGCACTCACCGAGCTTTTCTGTGATGTCACGCCGTTCATCTCGACCGTGACCTTGAGCTTCGTCTCCCCGCTCATGACCTTGACTCCGCTCAATGTTGTCAGGTCTATGGTTATCTCATTCCTGCCTGCGCCGAGCATATAGAAATCGATATCGGCGACCGACAGCTCGGTTATGGACGAGAGCTTCGTCGCGTCCATGGTGAAATTGAGTCTCGCGGGGCTGCAGGTAAACGCGGGCGGGTTGCTCGCATAAGCGGCGGGCGCATTCTTAAAAGTTACCGTAGTCGGCAGTTCGGCGCGCTGATAAATCGGAAGAGTCATCGTGATATCGGCAAGCCCGTCGTTGACGGTTATATACTGGAGCTTTCCGCCGTATTCGCTCAGCGGGATTATCTCGGCGTCGAGCGTTGTGGTCGCGCTGATTTTCTTGTTCAGAGTCACGCGCGCGACAACTTTCTTTATCTTCGCCATCTCGGTCACGGGGCCCGAGAGCTTCACGGTATTCGCGGAGAGCACCGGGGTTTCGGCTATCAGTCCGTTTGTGACATACGACGCGCCGTCATAGACGACATCGGGCTGGAGAGTGTATTCGCCCTCTTTGTAATAGTCGAAATACACATTTATCGAATCCTGAGAGAGCGAAACTATCTCGTAGTTCGCCTTGCTCGGGTCTTTTGCAGTCACTTCGAGTTTCAGTGTCTGACTGCCTGTCGAGTCGACATAGTTGGTCTTGGCGACGACGGAGATATCGTCTTTTGTGAGCACACTTTCAGCAACTTCGTAGCGCTTGCCGTGAACCTTGACTTCGACCGTGAAATCCGTATTGCCGAACATCTGAAGCCCGAGATTTGAGACATTGTTTGATATCTCTATCTTGACAGGCACATCTTTTATTATGCGGTCATCCTCGGGACTCGCCTGAATGGCGACAACGATCCAGATTATAACCGCGGCGATTATCGAAAGCGCCAGGACGAATCTGTTATCATATATGAGATTTTTGAGGCTTATTTTTTTCTTTTTCATTTCTTAAAACCTCCGAACAGCTTGCGTATGCCCTTGACGGCGGCTTTATCTTCGTTATTCGTTCCGCAAAGGTAGCGCACAAGGTGCTCACGCAGATCGGAATCGGTGAGATTTCTTATAAGCTGACCCTTGCAGGCGATGGAAATTGTTCCGGTCTCCTCGGAAGTGACGACTATCATCGCATCGCCCTGCTCGCTCATACCTATGGCGGCTCTGTGGCGGGTTCCGAGCTGGGTATCGAGATTTTCTTTCTGAGTCAGCGGCAGGACGCAGCCCGCGGCAACTACCCTGCCGTCGCGGATAACTGCGGCTCCGTCATGGAGCGGCGCGCCGTGATAGAAAATATTGCCTATCAGCTCGCGCGAGACTATCGCGTCGACGGGAGTTCCGCTCTTTATGATATCACCGAGGAGCGTATCATGTTCAAAGACGATAAGTGAGCCCGTCTTGCTCTCGCTCATGCTCTGGCACGCTTTGCACACGGCGTAAATTGAATCCTTTATCTTCTGATTACGCTCCGTCTCCTCATCGCGCACGCCGAAAAGATTGAGCTTCGTTATGCTGCGTCTGCCGACGGATTCGAGCATATGGCGCAGCTCGGGCTGGAAGAGGATGACGAGGACTATAATTATCTCGCCGAAGACTTTTTTGAATATGAACTCACTCGCCTGCATATCGAGCAGGTAAATGGCAAGATAAGCCACACCGAAAAGCAGAAGACCCTTTGCAAGCTGAATGGCCTTTGTCTCACGGATGAGCTTGATAACACTATAAAGAATGAACGCAACGAGGCAGATATCCAGGAAATCCGTGAAGGCGAAGTCGGAAAACACAACCTTCAGCTGATCCCAGAGAGATGCGATCTTTTCAGTAAACATAGGCATACCTCTCTTCAATTCCTATAATACCATAAAATGCGTCTGAAATCAAATTACTTCTCAATAAGGCAGACGGCGGAGGCGCTTATGCCCTCGCGGCGTCCCGTGAAGCCGAGTCCCTCTTCGGTAGTCGCCTTGACGCTGACGCATGAAACATCGAGCGAGCAGGCGTCGGCTATATTGCGGCGCATTTCATCTATATACGGACGCAGCTTCGGAGCCTGGGCAGCGACAGTGGAGTCGATATTGACTATATGCCAGCCCTGAGCACCGATAACGCGCACGACTTCGCGCAGAAGCTCGAGACTGTCCGCGCCCTTGTATTTTTCATCGTTGTCCGGGAACAGGCAGCCTATATCCCCCATTGCCGCCGCGCCGAGCAGCGCGTCGCTGATGCTGTGGAGCAGGACATCGGCATCCGAATGGCCGAGAAGCCCCATAGTATGGGGTATATCAACGCCGCCGATTATGAGCTTTCGCCCCTCGACAAGCTTATGAACATCGTATCCGCTGCCTATTCTTATCATTGATTATCATCTCCGCTGAGTGAAAATTTTCTTATACTTTCCTGAAATTCATCGTATGTCATGAAAATATTTATCATATCGACGAGCGCGCTTGTCGAAAGGCGTTCGGGGAGCGACAGACTGCGCAGGAACTTTTTGCGCAGAGCCGCCGAATCCGCTTTTCCGCTGAGTCCGGCTTCATAGAGGTCGGCAACGGTTACAGCTCGGCTTTTTTCCTGCGTGCTCTCGCAGGTGACTCCGGCGCGATTGAGCGCTTCGAGCAAGATTTCTGTATCGATTCCCTCGACACCCAATTTGCCCTCTTTAGACGGCGTGTCCTTTCTGCGCTCTTTGCCGAACACATCGGGAATATATGCGTGAATTACGCTGTCTTTGGGCACGCTTCCGCCGATAAACGAACGGATTTTAAAGCCCGCCGAGTCGCTGTCGGTCAATATGACTATGCCGCGCGTCTGAGCGAGGCGCTTTATCAGCTTCTGCTTCTCTTTGTCTTTGAAAATGCCGAAGCCGTCGGTCTGTATTATAACGGTATCGAGAACTGTGGAGAGTTTTATTTTATCATACTTTCCCTCGACGATGACCGCCTGTTTTATCTTTATCATTTTACTATCAACACCATCCGGCGTTTATTTTCGGGACTGTATCGCCACAAACAGCTTGACAAGCAGCTCCTCCATAACTATCCTGTTATCAACGGCGGAGCTTTTGAGCAGCGTATCGGCTCTGTGCAATTCATCGAGGCACTGGCGCAAAACGCGCACGCTCAGAGCCGATGCCTGGCGCGAAACTTTTGTCAATTTGAACTCGCGGCCGCGATAGTTTGAGAATATCTCCGCCGGCTGAGTGTCTCTGTAGCCCGCAGACACGCTGACCTTGACGCGATAGATATCGACAAAAACGGATATCACCGCGCCCATTATCATCATAACATCCGCGCGCTGGGCAAAGAGCATATTGAGCGTTTCATACGCCTTGTCGAAATTATCCGAGATTATATATTTAGTCAGGTCGAACGCGTTCGCTTCGATAGTCTTGACGCACATCAGATCGATGTCCGCGCGGGTTATCTCGCGTCCCTCGGCATATGCCGAGAGCTTGTCGATTTCGTTTAAAAGAGTCACCATATCGTCCCCGACGCAGGAGACAAGATATTCGGCGTTTCGCTGGCTGAGCGAAGAATCGCGCTTCTGTGCCGCGCCGACGAGCATTTTGGCAAGCTCATAAGCGGTCTTTTTGTTGAGTTCAACCGCATTACCGTGCTTTGTGAAAAGCGAGACTGCCTTTTTGGCCTTTGCGGTCTTTTTGAGCGAATCCGCCTTGCCGATATAGAAAATCAGCGTGCAGTAATCCGGGACATCGCCGACTATTTTTTCGAGCTTTTCATAGGAATCCTCGTCGAGCGAATCGACAGCCATATCCTTGACGAACACGCAGGTATTGCTGCTCATCATCGGAAAAGCCTCGACCGCCTGTTCGATATCTTCGAGGGTACACGACGCGCCGTCGAAGAAATGATAATTGAAATCCGCAAAGTCCGGGCTGACGGCTTTATCCTTGAGCTTTGAAGAATAAAATTCTTTGAGATAGCTCTCTGTTCCGAAAAACAGGAACGCGCCGCCGATATCTCCGCTTCTTATAAGCGCTTTTATCTCTTTTTCGCCGATAGCAGCCATTCAGTCCATCCTTTCCGTCAAAATTCTGCCCGACGGGAACACCGTAATTCTGATGTTCCCCTGCCCTCCCGTCGCGTATGCGTCCGCGCCGATGGACAGCAATTTTCCCATGACCGCAGGCGCTCTGTCGGCATCCGCCGAGAGCACGGTCAAATTATAGTTTCCCGGGGAAATGCCCTGCGGCAGATTCTCCCGCAAAATGAGAATATCCCCTTTTGTATCCGGCGCATAAGACGGTCTGAAAACAATGACCGCGTCAGCGCCGCTCATGCCGAGCACCGCCGTGCTCGTTTTATTCGTTGTTTTATATCTCAATTCCGCGCCGCCGATGTTTATATCCGCGGCAGGCGCGAGGTTATAATTTTCTGTTTTAAGTATTTCATTGAGGTCGGCATCAGTCTCGCCGGCAAGAATATACTCGGGCGAAAAAGTGTCGATAACATCAAGTGCGAGAGAACTTTCGCCCTCAGAGACGCGCGGGATAAGAAGAAAATCAAGATTATCCGCGCCGACGCTGTCCATTGCGGACTCTATATTCGAGAGGGCATAGTAGCTGTCACCTCCGCAACCGAGCAAGGCGGTTTTGCCGCCGGAGCTGACGACAACAGCCGAGCCGTTGCCGACATCCGCCACGGTTATGACGGTTGCCGCGCGGGAAAGTGCAGAAGATCCAACGCACACGCCCGCAAAAGTTAGCGTACATATCAAAACTGCCGCGCGGATAGTATTGCGCCCCGAAAATTTATAAATAAGCGCAGCCGCCGCAAGGACGATAAAAATCAAAACAAGCCACAGCGGGAACAGAAACGACGAGGCGTTCAAAGACGAATGAGGAATCGCCGCAAGCGACTTCGATGAATTGATAAGAAAAGATGCGCACACGCCGGACAGATCCGCAAGACCCGCCGTTATCACGCGCAAAAATGAAAACTTCGCGGTGAGAGCGGTAAACCCCGAGAGAATCATACACGCCGATGCGGGAAGATCGGAAATTAAGTTCGCCGGGATCGCGATAAGAGACACTTTGCCGAGATCGAGTATCATAACGGGCAGAGTGAACGCACAGGCAAGCACGGTGCTTCGGACAGAGCCGAAGATAAACTCGCAGACACGCCTCGCGTATTTATTTCTGACACGCGCGATATACGGGTTAAGCGGGAAAGCGAT
>JBNMIN010000004.1:0-43947 GCA_050873305.1 Oscillospiraceae bacterium | reverse complement strand
GGAATTGTCCTGATAACACCGCTGAAAGGGCTGTTTTCAGATGAGGATTGATATTCTTACCCTCTTCCCGGAGATGTGCTGCGAGGTGCTCAGGGAGAGCGTCATAGGCAGAGCGCGCGAGCGCGGCTGCGTTGAAATAAACTGCCGCAACATCCGCGACTATACGCTCGACAAGCACAACCGCGTTGACGATTCGCCCTACGGCGGCGGGACGGGCATGATAATGCAGGTGCAGCCGATATATGACTGCTACGAGTCCCTCTGCCGCGACACGGGCACGCGCCCGCATCTCATATATCTGACCCCGCAGGGAAAGACGCTGACCCAAAAGCGCGTGGTCGAGCTGTCTAAGCTCGACAATATCGCTCTGCTGTGCGGTCACTATGAGGGAATTGACGAGCGCGTTATAGAAGAGATAGTCGACGAGGAAATTTCGATTGGCGATTTCGTGGTGACGGGCGGCGAGCTGCCCGCGCTTATGCTCGCGGATGCCGTCGCGCGTATGCTCCCCGGAGTGCTCGCCAATGAAGACGCGTTCGAGCTCGAGAGCCATTTTTCCTCCCTGCTCGAATATCCTCAGTACACCCGCCCTGTCGAATGGCACGGCAAAGAGGTGCCGCCCGTTCTGCTCTCGGGTCACCATGCGAACATCGAGAAGTGGCGCAGGGAACAGAGCCTTGAGCGCACCTACCGCCGCAGACCCGATATGCTCGAAAAAGCGGAGCTGAGCCGAAAAGACCGAGCTTTTCTCTCGTCTTTGAAGAGTGAGGACTGATTTCCGAAGGCAATAATTTAATGTGCAACCTGCATTAAAAAGATGTGCCTTGTATGGTCAAAATACACAACAAAGCCCCCGCCCGAATTTTCAACTTTGGAACAGGCAACGAATTATCGCCTTTGAGGGCGAAAGTCGCAAGTAAATTGTTGACGGGGACAAGTTTTATGATATAATATATAAGCAGTAGAATAAAATTTGAATTTGTGTGTGGGAGATTATATATTATGTATGTTAAAGATGTTATGGTACAGAATCAGGTAGGACTTCATGCACGTCCGGCAACTTTTTTCATTCAGAAGGCTAACGAGTTCAAGTCTTCCATCTGGGTGGAAAAGGACGAGCGCAGAGTCAACGCCAAGAGCCTTCTCGGCGTGCTTTCCCTCGGCATCATGGGCAACACCCAGATCCGCATCATCGCAGGCGGCCCCGACGAGGAGCAGGCTGTTGATGAGCTTGTGAAGCTTGTTGAGTCCGGCTTTGCCGAGTAATATCATTTTAATACAGATAAGCAGGCTTAGGCCTGCTTTTTCTTTTTGTCTATTTTCATCGCTTCGCGGCATATAATATCTTTGAGAAGGATATTTTCGGCGGTGATAGTATGTTTTCGGTTCTCGTTATTGCTGACGACGCCGGCTTTTTCAGGCGGAGGCGGCTGTTCAGGGCTCCGCAGGTGCGCGATGTGCGCGTATACGGCGGTCTGCCGTTTCGCGAGATAACTTCAGCCCGGCGGCGCGGAAAAATTAACCGCGCGGCGATATGCGAAGCGGCGGGCAGATGCTCTGGCACAATGCTCCTGCCTGAAGATATAGCGCCCGGCGGCGGGATAGACGAGCCCGATCTCTCGGATTACAGAAAGCTCGTTTTCTTCAACACTGCGTGCTTTATATTGCGCTCGTCCTGCGGGTGCGGGGTGCGCGGCGAGCTGTTGATAAAAGACAAAAACGCCTCTGCCGCCCAGAGACTCGGCGTTGCCGTGCCACTGTTTTCGGATATCCGCGTCGCGACTTCATGTCCGGACGGGTATTCGCGCCCGATAGAAAACGCCATGGACGAATTCGGCGCGGCGGTTCTCGACGGAATCAGCGACAGTGCGGACGCAGTCATCGACCTCGATTCGTCGCCCGAAAGGCTTGTCTGCGGCGGCGAAGTTTTTACGGCGGGAAAAATAACGCTCCCGAGCGCATATGCGCGCCTCATGCCGACGGGCGCGGACTCGCTTAAATTTGCGGGTGCGCTTTATCTTATAAGCCGAATCCACTCGCTTGCGCAGCTTTGTTTTTCCGAGATATATCACGGCGGAAAGCCGCTTTCTCTGCGCGCCGCGTCGGAGCTTATAAGGCTTTCGGCGGCGCCGTAAACTATTGACAACAGGCGATAAAATGAATATAATAGCAGTATTATGGATAAGTGCCTGAAAAGGCCTTAGTGTATCAATTTTTAAAATTTAAGGAAGAAGGATGGCCTTAAAATGGAAAAGCAGATCGTATTGACAAGAGAGAGCTACGATGCCAAGGTCAAGGAGCTCGAACAGCTCAAAACCACCGGCAGAGATGAGATAGCCGAGCGCATCAAAGTTGCGCGTTCTTTCGGCGACCTTTCCGAAAACTCCGAGTATGATGAGGCGATGAACGAGCAGGCGAAGCTCGAAGCTAAAATCGCCCGCCTTGAAAACGACATCCGCAACGCGAATATCCTCGATGAGGACAATCTGAATGCGGGCGTGGTTCATCCCGGCTCAAAGGTCAAGGTCGAGAATGTCGAGACCGGCAAGAAGAGCGAGTATACTATCCTCGGACCCAGCGAGTCGAACCCCTCTCAGGGCATAATCTCCGACCAGTCGCCTATAGGCAAGTCGCTTATCGGCAACCGCAAGGGTGATGTAGTCGATGTTCCGCTGCCGACCGGAAAGATTCTTCAGCTCAAGATTCTCAGCATCGCAAAGTCAAAGTAAAAAAAGCACAGTTCACATAAATCCAAGGAGTGAAAAAAATGCCGGATGAGATAAACACCAACCCCGTCTCCGCCGAGAGCGAAGAGGCTCAGGAGGACATAAACGCCCTGCGTCAGATCCGCCTGGACAAGCTCAACGAGCTTTGCGCCGCAGGGGAGGATCCGTTCAAAATAACAACCGCGGATCAGTCCGCCCATGCACAGGAGATAGTCGACAATTTTGAAGCTATGGAGGGTAAAGAGGTCTCCATATGCGGACGAATGATGTCAAGACGCGATATGGGCAAGGCGAACTTCATCGATATCCGTGACCGCTCGGGCCGTATTCAGGTCTATGTGCGCATAAACGATGTCGGCGAGGATACATTTGCAAAGTTCAAGAAGTGGGATATCGGCGATATCCTCGAAGTGCGCGGCACGGTGTTCAAGACCCGCAGGGGCGAGATATCCATCCACGCAACTGCGCTTCGCCTGCTGACGAAGTCGCTGCTTCCGCTGCCCGAAAAGTTCCACGGTCTGCGCGATACGGACACCCGCTATCGCCGCCGCTACCTTGACCTCATAGTCAACCCCGATGTCAAGGATACATTTATAAAGAGAAGCCTGATAATCCGCGAGATAAGAAACTATCTCGATTCCAAGGATTTCATCGAGGTCGAGACGCCCATTCTTGTCCAGAATGCGGGCGGCGCCGCCGCGCGTCCGTTTGTGACCCATCACAACGCCCTCAACGAGGATCTCAACCTGCGCATTTCCCTTGAGCTCTACCTCAAGCGCCTTATAGTCGGCGGACTTGAGCGAGTCTACGAGATGGGCAGAGTTTTCCGCAACGAGGGTCTCGATGTGCGCCACAACCCCGAGTTCACGCTCCTTGAGATATATCAGGCGTATACCGATTTCCACGGCATGATGGACCTTGTCGAGGAGCTCTACAGAACTGTTGCTCTCAAGGTTCTCGGCACTGCCGTTGTCACCTATGACGGCGTGGAAATCGACCTTTCAAAGCCCTTTGCCCGCATGACGATGGTCGAGGCGGTCAAGAAATATTCGGGCGTCGATTTCTCAGATATCGACCTTGAAACTGCCCGTTCGCTCGCCAAGGAACGCGGCATCGAATTTGAAGAGAGACACAAGAAGGGCGACCTGCTCAACCTCTTCTTCGAGGAATATGTTGAGGACAAGCTCGTTCAGCCGACCTTCATCACGGAGCACCCGGTCGAGATTTCCCCGCTTGCAAAGAGAAAGCCCGACGATCCGAACTACACGGAGCGTTTCGAGCTGTTCATAACCTGCCGCGAGATGGCGAATGCCTTCTCCGAGCTCAACGATCCCATCGACCAGCGCGGCCGCTTTGAGGCTCAGGAAGAGATGTTTGCCGCCGGCGATGATGAGGCGAACCACACCGACGAGGACTTCCTCATGGCTCTCGAATACGGTATGCCCCCGACAGGCGGCATCGGCATCGGCATCGACCGCTTTGCCATGCTCCTGACCGACAGCTATTCTATCCGCGACGTTCTGCTCTTCCCGACGATGAAGTCGCTCGACGGCGACGCGTCCAAGAAGACAGCTGTTGCCGAAGAGGAAAAAGAGGAAGCAACTCCCGAGACTATAGACTTCTCGAAGGTTGAGATAGAGCCTCTTTTCAAGGATTTTGTCGATTTCGAGACTTTCAGCAAGTCCGATTTCAGAGCCGTCAAGGTCAAAGAATGCACCGCAGTGCCCAAGAGCAAGAAGCTGCTCAAGTTCGTCCTCGACGACGGCACGGGCACCGACCGCATTATTTTAAGCGGCATCCACGCCTATTATGAGCCCGAAGAGCTTGTCGGCAAGACGCTCATAGCCATAACCAACCTGCCGCCCAGATCGATGATGGGCATCGATTCGTGCGGAATGCTCCTGAGCGCCGTACATTCGGAGGAGGGCGAAGAGAAGCTCAATCTTCTCATGGTCTCCGGCCGCATCCCCGCGGGCGCAAAGCTCTATTGATATATGAAAATATCGGTTGCTCTTGCCGCATATAACGGCGAGAAATATATAGGAGAACAGATTGAATCCATACTCCCTCAGCTCGGCAGGGACGACGAGATAGTTGTCAGCGACGATAACCCCGCTGGCAAGACCCGCGCGGCGGTCGAGTTCTACTCGGCATATGACGGGCGCGTCAGATATGTCGAGGGCACGGGCGAGGGCGTATGCAGAAATTTCGAAAACGCTATTCTCAACTGTTCGGGGGATGTTATCTTCCTGTGCGATCAGGACGATGTCTGGCTCCCGAACAAGGTTGAGCGCGTCATGAAAGCGATTGAAAACGGCGCAGATGTCGTGCTGCATGACGCAATGATGACGGACGGGGAACTGAACGTCACCGACGAATCTTTCTTCAGCCTCAACGGCTCGAAGAGAGGATTTGTCAGAAACTTTCTGAAGAATTCATACATGGGCTGCTGCATGGCGTTCAGGCGCGATTTCGAGTCTGCGTTCATGCCGTTCCCCAAAAATCTTGCCATGCATGACTGGTGGATAGGACTCAACGCCGAATTAAAAGGCAAGGTCGAGTTCATATACGAGCCTCTGATTAAGCATCGCTGCCACGGCGGCAATGTGACCGGAGGCAAGACCACCGCCGCGCAGAAGATATCCTGGCGCATTCAGATGGCGGGAGATATACTGCGATACAAAAACGCAGACTGACGCTGACCGTGATAAGTCAGCACTTAAAGAGGTGTGAAATTGGGAAAATATAAGGTCACGGGGTGCATAGTGACGCACAACAATATGCATTCCATCAAAAAGACCCTTGATTCTCTGCTCGAGTTCACCCGTGCCGATTTCAAGCTCTATGTTGTGGACAATTCCTCAACCGACGGCACTCCGGAGTTTATCGAGCAGAACTACCCGCAGCTTGAGCTTATCCGCAACGCCGGGAACACCGGCTTCGGAGCGGGTCATAATCTGGTGATGGACAGACTTGATTCAAAGTATCATGTCGTCATAAATCCGGATATCACCGTAAAGGACGACGCAATATCAGCCCTTGCGGACTATCTCGAAGAGCACGAGGATATCGGTATGCTCGCCCCGAAGATCTGCTTCCCCGACGGGCGTATGCAGATCCTCGGCAAGCGCGACCCGAAGATAAAATATCTTTTTGCCAGCCGCCTGCGCAACGAAGAGAAGCCGGGCAGGCTCCTGCGCGAATATGCAATGCTCGACGAGGACTACACAAAGCCCTTTGACATTGAGAACGCCTCCGGATGCTTCTTCATGATAAGAACGGAGCTGTTCCGCAAAATCGGCGGCTTTGACGAGGGCTATTTCCTCTATTTTGAAGACAGCGACATAACCCGCACCGCGCGCAAATATGCCCGCGTCGTGTTTGACCCGTCGGTTGTCGTATATCACGAATGGGAGAGGGAGTCGAAGCACAACTTCAAGCTCCTGCTCGTCCATATCCGCTCGATGTTCTACTATATGAAAAAGTGGAGGTGATCCGGATGAAGAAATACTTCAAGAATTTTTATAAGTACCGTTTCCTTTTCACCGAGATCGTTCGCAAGAACATTAAGCTCCAGTACAGGAACTCGGTTCTCGGTATGTTCTGGACATTTCTTCAGCCGCTTCTGACGATGATTGTGCTCGCGTTCATCTTCGGAAATATCTTCGGACGCGATGAGTCGAAGGTTCTCAACTACCCCGTATATTTGCTCTGCGGCCGTCTGCTCTATGAGTTCTATTCCCAGGCGACCAAGCGCGCCATGCGCTCGATAAGAAACAGCGCGTCGGTCATAAAGAAGGTGTATGTGCCCAAGTACATATACCCCATGGCGAATGTCACATCGAACTTCATAACGTTTTTGATCTCGCTTCTCGTGCTTGCGGTCGTTATGGCTTATTACATGATATTCACCGACACCGCCATGCGCCTGACTCCGTATATTCTGCTCGCTTTCGTGCCGATACTCATCCTCTTTGTGCTGTGCGTCGGCGTCGGAATGATACTCTGCACCATGGAGGTATTCTTTAAGGATGTCGAGTATATGTACGAAGTTTTCTGCATGCTGCTGTTCTATGCGACTCCCATATTCTATAATGTCGAGACCCTGCATATAACCAACAAGTATGCACAGTATGCGCTCATGGCGAATCCGCTCTATTCGATAGTCTCGATGTTCAGGGACTGCGTGCTTTTCGGCAGGGCGATGAATCCGAATCATATAATCTACTCCGCCGTCTTCAGCGTTGCGATGCTGCTCATAGGCGTGCTGGTGTTCTACAAGAAGCAGGATGATTTCATCCTGCACATCTGATGGGAGGGCGTAATTATGGGCAACGTAATGGTTGATGTAAATCACGTCAGCATCAGATTCATTCAGAATCAGGAAAAGGTAGACAATCTAAAAGAGTATTTCATAAAGCTCGTCACCCACAAGCTCAAGTATGACGATTTCTGGGCGCTGACCGATGTCAATTTCCAGATCGAAAAGGGCGAGCGCCTCGGTGTGCTCGGCTTCAACGGAGCCGGCAAGAGCACCCTGCTCAAGACCGTCGCAGGCGTTCTCAAGCCCACCAAGGGTACGGTCACGACAAAGGGCGTTATCGCCCCGCTGCTTGAACTCGGCGCGGGCTTTGACATGAACTACACCGGCAAGGAGAATGTCTATCTCTACGGAGCAACGATGGGCTATTCGAGAAAATACATCGAGGAGCGCTACGATGAGATAGTCGAGTTCGCCGAGCTCAAAGATTTCATGCATGTCCCGGTCAAGAACTATTCCTCCGGTATGCGCGCACGTCTCGGCTTTGCGATAGCCACCGCGGTCGATCCGCAGGTGCTTATCCTCGACGAGGTGCTCTCCGTCGGCGATGCCCGTTTCAGAGCCAAGAGCGAGAAACGCGTCATGTCGATGTTTGAAAACAATGTAACGGTGCTCTTCGTCTCGCACTCGACAGAACAGGTGCGCAGACTCTGCAACAAGGCCATAATCCTCGATCACGGCAAGATGATAGCTTCCGGAACGAGCCAGGAGGTCTGTGATATCTACGACCGTATGGTCAAGGGAATAAAATAAGAAAGGGTGTTTTTCAGATGGTCATAGGAGCGATTTTTGCCGGCGGTATCGGCAGCAGAATGGGCAGCGCAGATATGCCCAAGCAGTATCTCCAGCTCGGCTCAAAGCCGATAATAGTCCACACGATAGAGAAGTTTGTCGTCAATCCCGGAATCGACCGCATAATAGTCCTCTGCCCCAAGGCATGGATAGCCCACACGAAGGATCTCGTGAAGAAATATCTCGGCGAGGCTATCGCAGAGAAGATAAATGTCGTTGAGGGCGGCCCGACAAGAAACGGCACGCTCGAAAACGCGCTCAAGTTCATCAACGAGAACTTCGCCATTGACGACGACAGCGTTATCGTTACCCACGACGCAGTCCGTCCGTTCGTCACCCACAGAATAATTGACGAAAATATCGAGGCGGCGAAGAAATACGGTGCGTGCGATACTGTTATACCCGCGACGGATACGATAGTCCGCAGCGAGGACAGCGAAAATGTCAGCAACATCCCGACCAGAAGCGAGCTGTATCAGGGCCAGACTCCGCAGTCCTTCAGAATAAAGGAACTCGAGAGCGTTCTCAACAGCCTCACCGAGGACGAGAAGAACACGCTGACCGATGCGTGCAAGATTTATACAATAAAGAACAAGCCCGTCCGCATCGTTGACGGCGAAGTGTTCAACATCAAGATAACCTACACCTATGATCTCAAAGTTGCAAACGCACTTCTGGGGGTTGTGAACAATGATAAATGAAGTATATCAGCTTATAGCGCCCAAGCTCATTGACACGGCGTACAAGGAGATAGACCTCTCGAAGAACGAGGTCATTCTCCGCCCCGTCAAGATGTCAATATGCAAGGCGGATCAGCGCTACTATCAGGGTCTGCGCAACCGTGCTGTGCTCATGAAGAAGCTGCCCATGGCTCTTATCCATGAGTGTGTCGCTGAGGTTATATATGACCCGAGCGGCGAGTTTTCGGTCGGCGAGATGCTTATACCGATACCCAATACACCAACCGAGACCGACCCGGTCATCGCCGAGAACTACCTGCGTTCGAGCCACTTCTGCTCGAGCGGATATGACGGCTTCATGCGCGACTATATCCAAATGCCCCACGATCGCCTTGTCAAGGTGCCCGAGGGCTTCGATATGCGCGTCGCTTCGTTCTCGGAGCTCGTCAGCGTCAGCGTGCAGTCCATCTCGCGTTTCGAGAAGTTCGCGAATTCCAACCGCCGCAGAATCGGTATCTGGGGCGACGGAAATGTCGGATTTATAACCGCATTGATGCTGCACTATCTCTACCCGAACGCCGAGCTCTATATCTTCGGCACAGTTGAGGACAAGCTCAATTTCTTCACCTTTGCAAAAGAGACATTCCATGTTGACGCGGTGCCCGAGGGAGTCAGCATCGACCACGCATTCGAGTGCGTCGGCGGCCCCGGCTCAAGACCCGCGATAAATCAGATGATAGACCTCATTGAGCCCGAGGGCAGCATTTCGCTCATGGGCGTCAGTGAGAACTTCGTCGATATCAACACGAGAATGGTGCTCGAAAAAGGTCTCAATCTCTTCGGCTCTTCGCGCAGCGGCAGAAGCGATTTCCTGCGCACGATGCAGATTTTCGCAGAGCATCCGGAGGTCGGACACTATCTTGAAAATCTTATCGGCGATGAGTTCAAGGTTCGCGATATCCCGGATATCCACAAGGCGTTCAACGCCGACTATATGAGAAACTTCGGCAAGACCGTCATCGATTGGGACAAATAATGAAAAAGCTGTTTTATACTATTTACGCAGTGATATTCAGAATATGCCGCCTTTTCCCTGTCAAAAGGGGAAGGGTGGCTTTGGTATCTCCGCACAACGCGGATTTCAACGATTCGCTCGGCGCGGTCAAGGCGGAGCTTGAGAGGCGCGGTGGCTATGATATAAAGCTCATCACCCGCCGCGATATCGAGCTTTCGAAGAACCCCGCGAAGCTCATAAAAGGCGCGTTCAGGTTTTTCTTCGTCAGCTCATACCGTCTTGCAACGGCGCAGTATGTCTTTTTGAACGACAATTTCATGCCCCTCGCCTATATAAATTTCAGCCCGGAGACGAAAGTTGTCCAGCTCTGGCACGCCGAGGGCGTGTTCAAGCGATTCGGGCTCTGCTCGGCGCTTCCGCCGGAGATTGAGGAACTTGAAAAACGCTGCTGCAAGCGCTATACCCACGCTGTTTGCTCGTCAAAAAATGTCGTGCCGTATTATGCCAAGGCGTTCGGCCTGCCCGAGGAGCGTGTACTGCCGCTCGGGAGCGCGCGCACGGACAGATTCTTCTTGCCCTGCGACACCGAAAAGCTCAGAGCGGAGTTTGACGAAAAATATCCGCAGTGCAGGGGCAAAAAGCTCGCGCTCTATGCCCCGACATTCCGCGACGACCCGAAGCGCGACGGCGAGATAATGAAAAACTTCGACGCGAAGAAATTCGCTGAGCGTTTTTCTGATGAATATGTTCTGCTTATCCGCCTGCATCCGCAGGTCCACACGGGCGAAGTCGAGGCGGGCGAGAGCGCGATAGACATGACGGGATATCCGGATGTCGGCGAGCTCGTTCAGATATGCGACCTGCTGATAACCGACTATTCCTCAATATGCATGGACTTCGTTCTGCTCGAAAAGCCGTGTCTTTTCTATGCATTCGACCTCGAGGAATATGAGCGCGAGCGCTCGTTCTTCTTCGATTATGAAGACTATGTGCCCGGCAGAACGGCGAAAACTTTCGATGAACTGCTCGATGTGATATCAAGCGGCGATTTCGGAAAAGACAGGCAGGAGAAGTTCAAAAACTTCAATTTTGACACCCTCGACGGCAAAAGCGCCGAGAGGATAGTCGATGCGATAGTCAAATAAAGGCGAGACACTTGACAGATAATATATTTTCATTGTATAATTAGCCGTTAGTGACAAGCTTTATCAGATAGTCAAAGGAGGGACGCGCCCGGGGCGCGGCTTATATGTCAGGACATTCAAAATGGAGTACGATCAAGAGAAAGAAAGAAAAAACGGATAACCAGCGCGCGAAGATCTTCACGAAGATCGGCCGCGAGATAGCCGTTGCGGTGCGTGAGGGCGGCCCCGATCCGGCGTCGAACTCGAAGCTCAAGGATATCATTTCCAAGGCTAAGGCGAACAACGTTCCCAACGACAACATAGACCGTATCATCAAGAAGGCTGCCGGCGACGGCAACGCGGACAACTACGAGGAGATCATGTACGAGGGCTACGGCCCGTCGGGCATCGCCGTTATAGTTGAGACCCTTACCGACAACCGCAACAGAACTGCTGGCGACATGCGTCACTATTTCGACAAGTTCGGCGGCAACATGGGTCAGAGCGGCTGCGT
Source organism: Oscillospiraceae bacterium (assembly GCA_050873305.1). Lineage (GTDB taxonomy): Bacteria > Bacillota > Clostridia > Oscillospirales > Acutalibacteraceae > CAG-177. The sequence goes on along the minus strand of JBNMIN010000004.1, from coordinate 32,775 downwards.
TTCGTTCATGTTCTCGAAGCAGGGCGTTATCGTTATCGAAAAGGACGACGATATCGACGAGGAGAAGCTGATGGAGGATGCGCTTGAGGCAGGAGCTATCGACTTCCTGACCGACGACGGTGTTTTCGATATCCGCACCGAGCCTAACGACTTCTCCGCAATATGCGAGGATCTCGAGAAGAAGGGCTACACCTTCCTCTCAGCAGAGGTCGAGTATGTTCCCTCGAGCTACACCAGACTCGAAAACGAGGACGATATCAAGAACATGAGCAAGATGCTCGAGATGTTCGAGGATAACGACGATGTTCAGAACGTCTGGCACAACTGGGAAAACGCCGACGACGCAGAGTAAAATCAAAAAAGACGAGAGCCGCCAATATGGCGGCTCTTTTTGTGTTAATTGAAATGGACTTTTGCCTTCGCTACATACTATAATCAAAAGATATATACTATCCGCGTTTCGGCATTTTCTTTTTATTTGAAAAAGAAAACGTCTGCAAAAGAAAAGCAAACTCGGGGTTTCACCCCGAGACCCCGGTAACGCCGCGCCGCAGTACATGGCTCGCGGCTCTCAATTAGTTGCTCGGCACATTCGCACGCAAACGCGCTGGAGCTTGAACGAATGCGTGCTCGTGCGTCTTGCTTCGCAAGCCGTTCCCTCGCCCATCTTAGTTGGCTTATCAAACACTGCGGCGCGGCTATTGAAAGCAGGATTAAATAGGGCGGATAGTATTTATGTTTTAGCGTGAACATGGAACGATATATTATATATATTTGTATAAATAAATTCGGGGTCGCGGAGCATGAGTTATATTGTGGAGACTAATATTATTTTCTGCCGTTTTATAACGAGTTATGACTGTATTGTTTTAATGACATAAAAATTTAGTTCAAAAATGGGAAACCCCCAGAGCACCGGAAGCTCTGGGGGTGATGGGGAACTGATTTGCCGTCGCCCGCACAAGCGGCGGCAATCGAGAAGTTGTTTAGTTTTTTGTCCGTTCAGAACCCGTTTACGGTTCGGTTCTGCCGGAGGTCGAACTGCCTACTGCCGCCACTGACATGACGACTGCCAATACCAAGATGATTCCTAATGCCTGTAATACCATTTTGTTGTCCTCCTTAACCGTTTCGTAGTTTCTCTTTCCTACGATACATAGTATATACCGAACAGGGGGCTAAAGCCACCACAAAACGATTACAGTTGAATACAAAATGGTTACAAAGAAAGATTAAATTGTAACATTTCTGTAACAATTTCAGGCGAATTTGTCAGCTTGTCAGCTCGATGAGGTCTTTTATGCTCAGCTCCGGCTGTAAAGCGCGATTTACGGCGAGCGAGAGCAGCCCCGAGCAGCGTTCGATAAGCAGGTCTATCTCTTTCGGTGTGACCATCATTTTTGCGTCCTCGACGGGTTCATTCGTGTTATTGCCCGACACATCGCGGGCGAGCGTGTGCGCGTCAACGACCGTCGGAACGCCCACGGATATGACCGGGACGCCGAGCGTTTTTCGGCTTATCTCGGCGCGGGAATTGCCGACCCCAGAGCCGGGGATTATTCCGCTGTCGGATATCTGAACTGTGCTCCCGAGCCTGCCGAGCTTGCGCGCGGCGAGCGCATCGACGACTATCACAGCGCAGGGTTTTATCACATTCACCGCGCCGAGCAGCAGCTCGCCTGTCTCGACTCCCGTCTGACCGAGCACTCCGGGTGCTATCGCTGCGACCGGGCGCAGCCTGCCGAGTCCTAACTGCTCGCACAGCTCGCGCTTTAAGTGCCTCGTGACAAACACGCCGCCGATGAATTTGGGGCCGAGCGCGTCGGGGGTTATATTCGTGTTGCCGAGCCCCGCGGCGAGCACCGTGCCCTCTGACGGGAGCAAGCGAGAGAGCTCTTGCGCCACCGCGTCTATAAGCTCGTCGCTTATGCGCGAGGAGCGCGCAAATGACTGCGACTGCACGGTTATATATTCTCCGCGCGGCTTGCCCAATATTTCTTCGCCGCGCCTGTCCGTGACCCGCAAACGGGTTATTTCCGCTCCCGCGCTTTCAAAGCTCGTGCATTCCACGCCGTCAATTTTGCTGCCCTCTAGATTTTCGCGCACTTCGAGCGCAAGGTCTGTTCTGAAGTTCATTTTTTCGTCTCCGTTTCGCTTTCGCAGGGGTGCGAAAGGCAAAAATTTTTTCTTTTTCTCTTGCATTTTGGCAAAGTCTATGATAAGATTATTAACTGTATGATGAAGGAGGTGCAAAAATGCCTAATATCAAGTCAGCTAAGAAGCGTGTCATCGTCAACAAGACAAAGGCCGCCCGCAACAAGTCCCGCAATTCAGCCCTTAAGACTGCCATAAAGAAGGCTCACACTGCTGCTGAGACCAACGCGGCAGATAAGAAGGAAGTTGTCACCGCAGCTATAAAGAAGGTCGATCAGGCAGCCGCCAAGGGCCTTATTCATAAGAACAATGCTGCTCGCAAGAAGTCCGCTCTTGCAAAGCTTCTCAACGAGGCGTAAGATTGCAAACAAATTATTAACGGTTCTGGCTTTTGCCATGACCGTTAATTTTTTTATTTTTAAGCTTTTTCGCTATTTTTCTTTTTGATGCGGCATAATATCCATTTGTAAATTTTTATCGTATGGTTTGACTTTTGCCTGCGTTTGGCGTATAATCATAATCGATAAGAATCAAACAGGAGGTGAGACCATGGACAAGGCCAAGAAGATAATCAAGATCGTCGCTATCATCATCGCTGTTGCCGCCGCTGTTGTCGGTATAGCGTTTGCCGTCAAGAAGATCATAGACAAGAAGAAGGCTGCTGCCGACGAGCCGGAGAATTATGTCTCCTGCTCCTGCTGCGATACCTGCGCACCCGCAGCCAACTGATTTTTTGAAAAAATTTCACCTGCTATACGCTCTTGTGTATGGCAGGTGACTTTTTCTTATTTTTCCTTGGGTCTCGCAACAAATGACGCGATAAGACCGCAGAGCACCGCCGCGGTTATACCCGCGCTCGATGCGGTCAGAGGACCCGTTAGGATGCCGAGCGCGCCCTTTTCGGTGATAGCCTCCTTGACCCCTTTTACCATGGCGAAGCCGAAGCCCGTCAGCGGAACCGTTGCCCCCGCGCCTGCCCATTCTGCGAGCGGCGCATAGACTCCGACCGCGCCGAGCACGACTCCCGCCACGACGAAGCAGACGAGTATGCGCCCCGGTGTGAGTTTTGTCAGATCCATTATTATCTGACCCACCGCGCATATCGCGCCGCCGACCGCGAACGCCTTGAGAAAGCTGAGAAATATATCCATATCATCACCCGAAAGTATTTTTTTTCAAATCTATTTTTTCCCCGCGGCGCGGCTATATTCACGCCTTTTGTATCGGGGAAAAATACACACCGTGAAATTAATAAAATTTTTACAGATAAAGTATTGACAAACAGCGATAATATTAATAATATCTATACTATAAGAGGCACGGAAATTAATTCCGCTTTCCTCGAAAACAAAAGGTTGATTTTAAAATTACAGTATAAGGAGAAATAAAAATGTCAACTTTTGAAAGAGTCCAGAAAATCATTTGCGAGCAGCTCGAGATAGACAGCCATCTTGTTACCGAGGATGCATCTATTTCCGGCGATCTCGGCGCAGACAGCCTTGATCTTGTCGATCTCTCGATGTCCATCGAAGAGGAGTTCAACCTCGAAGTTCCCGACGATGTTCTCGATCATGTCAGAACTGTCGGCGATATCGTTAAGTTCATTGAGGACAACGAGTAATTTATATAATCAATAACAAAGGGGCTGTTTTGTATTGGATTCAATATGAAACAGCCTTTTTTACTGCGACGGAGGAATATAAAATGATACTGAAGAATGCGGATGTTTTCGATTCCGAGTTTGCTCTGCGCCGCGCGGATGTGCGCGTTGAGGACGGCAAAATAACCGAAATAGGCGAAAATTTAAGCGGCGGCGAGGAGCACGATCTTTCCGGATGCGTTATCCTGCCCGGCTTTATCGATATACATATCCATGGCTGCGGGGGAGCGGATTTCTCCGACGCTCTGCCGGACACGCTCGAAACCATGTCGCGGACTCTCGCGAGCTTCGGCGTAACTTCGTTTTGCCCCGCGTCGATGACTCTGCCATATGACAGGATAGAAAAGGCATTCGAGAACGCGGCGGGCTATCTCGGCGAGGAGTGCGGCGCGTATATCCACGGCATCAACATGGAGGGGCCGTTCCTCTCATATGCGAAGCGCGGCGCGCAGAACCCCGAATATCTGCATGAGCCGGATATAGACGAGCTCAAAAAGCTCGATAAAATCTGCAAAATAAGACTTGTGTCGCTGGCGCCCGAGCTTCCGGGGGCTATAGAATTTGCGCGCGAGGCGTCGAAGATATGCACGGTGTCCGCCGCGCACACCGCCGCAACATTTGAGCAGGCGGAGCTCGGCTACAAAAACGGAATAACCCACACAACGCATCTTTTGAACGGCATGGATCCGATATATAACCGCAAGCCCGGCGCGGCAGTCGCGGCACTCAAAGCTGAAAATGCCACGGCGGAGCTGATAAGCGACGGCATGCATATCCACCCGGCGTATCTCACCCTGTTATATAAAATACTCGGCGAGGATAGGAGCGTTGCGGTCAGCGACTCCATGTGCGCATCGGGTCTCGGCGACGGCGAATATGAGCTCGGCGGCACGACGGTGTATGTAAAGGACGGCAAAGCTCTGCTCGCCGACGGCACGATTGCCGCAAGCACGACGAATATTTTCGCCGAGTTTAAGAATATAATCGGCTTCGGCGTGCCCGTCCGCCAGGCGGTGAAGTCCTGCACGATAAATCCCGCCCGCGCGATAGGCGTCGACGATGTGACAGGCAGTATAGCGGTCGGCAAGCGCGCCGATTTTACTGTGCTCTCGTCCGATTTGAAAGAGCTCGAGTGCGTCTATATAAAGGGAAAAAGAATATAAAAAAGTATGCAAATCGCCGCTTGTGTGGTATAATATAGTATCTTAGACTCAAAGCTCGGAGGCTGAACATGAACTTTCTTGTTATTGACGGCAACAGCATATTGAACCGCGCGTTTTACGGCATAAAGGTGCTCACGACGAAGGACGGCAGATTCACCAACGCCATCTACGGCTTTATGAATATCTTTCTGCGCCTCAAAGACGAGTGTCAGCCGCAGGCGGTGGCAGTCGCTTTTGATGTCAAGCAGCCGACTTTCCGCCACGAGATGTACGGCGGCTACAAGGCGACAAGAAAGGGTATGCCCGATGAACTTGCGCAGCAGATGCCCGTGCTCAAGGAGCTGCTTGAGGCGATGGGCGTGCCGATAGTCGAAAAGCCCGGATACGAGGCGGACGATATCCTCGGCACTCTCGCGCGCCACAGCGGCGACGCCGTCTGCACGATAGCCACTGGCGACAGAGACAGCCTGCAATTGGTCTCCGACAGCGTCAATGTTCTGCTTGCCGCGACGAAGATGGGCAGACCCGTGACCGACAGATACACGCCCGAGGCAGTACGCGAAAAATACGGCGTTGAGCCGATAAAGCTCATTGACATAAAAGCCCTCATGGGCGATAGCTCGGACAATATCCCCGGCGTTGCGGGAATCGGCGAAAAGACTGCCGGCGATTTGATAGCCCGCTTCGGCTCGATAGAATATATCTATGATAATATCGACACGATAGATATCAAACCCGGCGTGCGGGACAAGCTGAAAAAAGACAGGGACATGGCGTTCTTGAGCAAAAAGCTCGGCACGATAAACTGCGATATCCCGATTGACAATGACCCGCAGAGCTATATTCTCAGAGCGCCGGACAATTTCAAGGTCACGAGAATGCTCGCGGATCTCGAAATGTTCAAGCTCATCGACCGTCTCGGGCTTGAGATATCAAACACCGCCTCCGAGCCTCAGAAGGAGGAGAAGCCAGTTCCGGTCTGCACCGAGGATGATTTCGGCCAGCTGATGACGCGCCTTAAATCCGACGGCGAGAGCTATTTTCTCTGGGACGGCGAAAAGTGCCGCTTCGATCTCGGGGACAAAGTGCTCGTGTGCGACTGCGAAAATGAGAATTTTTATCCGTTCTTTATAAAGCTGCTCGAAGATAAAAATATAAAGAAATACACGGCGGATATAAAGTCGCTCTATTCGTTTGCGCAGGGCTGCTCGGCTCAGTGCAGGAATATGTGCGGCGACCTGGAGCTTGAGGGCTATGTCCTCAACCCCTCCGCCTCGTCCTATGATGCGCTGCGCCTTGCGGGCGAATATTCGGCGGCAGTGCCGGTTGAGAACGGCGACGAAAACGACTGCGCCGCCGCGTCGCTGAGAAGATTATTTGCGGCGATGGACAAAAAAATAGAGGAAAACGGACAGCAGAAGCTGCTTCATGACATCGAGCTTCCGCTCGCGCATGTGCTCTCTTCAATGGAGCAGACGGGCTTCGCTGTTGACCGCGACGGAATCGCGGAATTCGGCAAACAGCTCGGCGAGAGGATAGCCGAAATTGAGCAGGAGATATATTCACTCGTCGGCTACGAGTTCAATCTCAACTCGCCAAAGCAGCTTGGCGAAGCGCTGTTTGAAAAGCTCAAGCTGCCCGCAAGAAAAAAGACAAAAAGCGGATATTCGACCGACGCGCAGGTGCTCGAATCGCTCGAGAACAAGCACCCCGCGGTGCGCGATATCCTCGAATACAGAACGCTTTCAAAGCTCAGGTCGACCTACTGCGACGGACTGCTCAAGGTTATCGGCGAGGACGGGCGCATCCGCTCGACTTTGAACCAGACCGAGACGAGAACGGGCAGAATCTCATCGACCGAGCCGAATCTTCAGAATATCCCCGTGCGCTCTCCGCTCGGGCGCGAGATGCGAAAGTTCTTCGTCGCGCGGGACGGATATGTGCTCGTTGACGCGGACTATTCGCAGATAGAACTGCGCGTTCTCGCCCATATTTCGGGCGACCAAAACATGATAAAGGCGTTCAACGACAACACGGATATCCACACTGTGACCGCGTCCGAGGTCTTTGATATGCCGCCGCAGCTCGTCACTCCGATAATGAGAAGCCGCGCGAAAGCGGTCAATTTCGGCATAGTATACGGCATCGGCGCGTTCTCGCTCGCAAAGGATATCGGAGTCAGCCGCAGCGAGGCGGATGAATATATAAAAGGCTATCTCAGGCACTATTCAGGCGTTGACAAATATATGCACGATGTGGTCGAAAAGGCGAAAAAGGACGGCTACGCCGAGACAATGTTTGCGCGGCGCAGATATCTGCCGGAGCTCACCGCGTCGAACGCCAACACCCGCGCGTTCGGCGAGCGCGTGGCGCGCAATATGCCAATTCAGGGCACGGCGGCTGATATAATCAAGATAGCGATGATAAGAGTTTACGAACGCCTTGAGCGCGAGAATCTGGCGGCGAAGCTGATAATGCAGGTGCACGATGAGCTGATAGTCGAGGCGCCGGAGAACGAAAAAGAGCGCGTGAGCGCCCTGCTCAAAGAGGAAATGGAGAACGCTGTCAAGCTCTCCGTAGCTCTCACTGCGGATGTCCATTCCGGGCGCACATGGTATGACGCGAAAGGCTGATAAAACGGAGGCAAATATGAATCTGGTTTTTGTTTGCACGGGCAACATCTGCCGCAGTCCGATGGCGGAGGGGATGTTCAAAAAACTGCTCGAAGAAAAAGGGGAGAGCGGCATCGACTGCTCGAGCGCGGGACTTGCGACCTTTGACGGACGCCCCGCGAGCGACAACGCGCAGGCGGTCGCCCTCGAATACGGAGTCGATATCTCGGAACACAGATCGCGTATGCTGACCCGCAGCATCGCGCGCAAGGCCGATCTGATAGTCTGCATGACCGATGAGCAGTATGAGACGCTCAACCGCATGATTCCCGACGAGAGACTCCATGTGCTCGCCGGCGGGGTCGATGACCCCTACGGATGCGATATCGAAGTCTACCGCGAGTGCGCAAAGAAGATAAACGGCGCGCTGCCGGAGCTTTACGAAAAGATAAAGAGCGGGAGCTGATCGGTATTTTTGAAGTTGAAACGGTCCCGATGACAGAAGAATATATAGGCGGCGTCGCGTCGCTTGAGCGCGAATGCTTTTCGCATCCGTGGAGCGAAAAGTCGCTTCGGGAAGAGCTTGATAACGATCAGGCTCATTTTCTCTGCGCAGTCGCCGACGGCTGCGTCGCCGGATACATCGGCGTGCAGGAGATAGTGGGCGAGGCGTATATAACCAACGTCGCCGTGTCCGAAAAATTCCGCCGCCGCGGGATAGCGGAAAAGCTGCTCGAAGAGGCGGAGCGCGGCGCAATGGAACGCGGCTGTGTGCTGATAACGCTCGAGGTCAGGGCTTCGAACGCCCCGGCGAAGGCGCTCTATAAAAAACGCGGCTTTAAAGAAGTCGGAACAAGAAAAAATTTTTATTCCGATCCGCGCGAGGATGCGGAGATAATGACAAAGTTTTTTGACAGATGAGGGTGAGCAAAATGAAGATACTTGCAATCGAATCCTCCTGCGACGAGACCGCGGCGGCGGTCGTTGAGGACGGCAGACGCGTTATTTCAAGCGTCATAGCGTCGCAGGTAAAGGAACATATACTCTACGGCGGAGTCGTGCCGGAGATAGCGTCAAGACGACATGCGGAGGCGATATCCGGCGTTGTCGGCGAAGCGCTCGACAGGACGGAGATGAATGTCGGCGATGTTGACGCGATAGCCGTGACCTATGCGCCCGGGCTTATCGGCGCGCTGCTCGTCGGCGTGAATTTTGCAAAGGGACTCGCGTTTTCCGCGAACAAACCGCTTGTGCCCGTGCATCATCTGCGCTCGCATATTGCGGCGAACTATATAACCCACCCCGACCTTGAACCCCCGTTTCTCGCGCTCGTCGTGTCCGGCGGTCACAGCCACATAATCGAGGTGCGCGACTACACGGATTTTCATATCATCGGCAGAACGCGCGACGACGCGGCAGGCGAGGCGATGGACAAGGCGGCGCGCGCCATGGGGCTCGATTATCCCGGCGGCGTGAACCTCGACAGGGTGTCTAAGAACGGCGACCCGAAGAGCTACAAGCTTCCGCGCCCGCATGTTGATGGGAGCGAATACGATTTCAGCTTCTCCGGACTCAAGACTGCCGCCGTCAATATCATCCACAACGCAAAGCAAAAGGGCGAGGAGATAAGCGTGCCCGATCTCGGCGCGTCGTATATCGAGGCGGTCGTAAGATGCCTGCGCGAAAACACGGAAAAAGCGGCGCTGAACTTCGGATTCGACAAGATAGTTCTGGCGGGCGGCGTGTCCGCAAACTCGCGCCTGAGGGCGGAGATGACCGATATCTGCAAGGCTCATTCATGGTCGCTGTTTATGCCCGAGCTGTCGCTCTGCGGCGACAATGCGGCGATGGTCGGCGCCCAGGGCTACTACGAATTCAAGGCGGGAAACATCGCCCCGCTGACCCTCAATGCGCGAGCTTCGATGCCTATTGATGAAATTGATAAATTTTTATCAAAAAAGGTCTGAAAGTTAACAGTTTCGTCATTGAAAAACCGAGTTTATTGGGGTATAATACATACTGGGTAAAGATGGTACCTTTCTTAATAGATTAGACGAAAGGAGTCAAATATCATGAAACATTTGACACAGAACAAGACAGTGATCGACTGGATCGAAGAGAAGATAGCTCTTGTATCTCCCGACGAAGTCATGTGGATCGACGGCAGCGAGGAGCAGCTTGACGCTCTGCGCGCCAAGGCCTGCGAGACCGGCGAGATGACCAAGCTCAACGAGGATCTCCTCCCCGGATGCCTGCTTCACAGAACCAAGCCCAACGATGTTGCGCGTGTTGAGAACCGCACATTCATCTGCGCCGAGAGCGCGGATCAGGCAGGTCCGACCAACAACTGGATGGATCCCTCCGAGGCTTATAAGATGCTCTACGATATAGCCAGAGACAGCTATAAGGGCAGAACAATGTATATTATCCCTTATTCGATGGGTCCTGTCGGCTCTCCGTTCTCGAAGATCGGCATTGAGCTGACCGACTCCATCTATGTCGTTCTCAACATGGCTATCATGACGAGAATCGGCAAGAAGGTTATGGATACTCTGGGCGACAGCAACGACTGGGTTCGCGGACTGCACTGCAGCTGCGACATCGACCCCGAGAAGCGTTATATCTGCCAGTTCCCGCAGGATAACACCATCATCTCCGTCAACTCCGCTTACGGCGGAAACGTCCTCCTCGGCAAGAAGTGCTTTGCTCTTCGTATAGCCTCCTATCAGGGCTGGAAAGAGAGCTGGCAGGCTGAGCATATGCTTATCCTCGGCCTCGAGAAACCGAAGGGCGAAGTCAAATATATCTGCGCGGCATTCCCGTCCGCCTGCGGCAAGACCAACCTTGCCATGCTTATCCCGCCCGAGGGATACAGAAACAAGGGCTACAAGATCTGGTGCGTCGGCGACGATATCTCCTGGATCAGAAAGGGTCCCGACGGCAGACTTTATGCTATCAACCCCGAGAACGGTTTCTTCGGCGTTGCCCCCGGCACGAACGAGAAGTCCAATCCCAACGCGCTTGCCGCGACAAGAAAGAATACCATTTTCACAAACGTTGCGCTTAACCTTGACAACAACACCGTCTGGTGGGAAGGTCTCGACAAGAATCCGCCCGAGAACGCCATTGACTGGCAGGGCAGACCGTGGAACGGCAAGACGAGCGAGGAAAAAGGCGCTCATCCGAACAGCCGCTTCACCGCTCCCGCTGTCAACTGCCCGTGCATCAGCTCCGAGTTTGAGAACCCGGCAGGCGTTCCGATCTCCGCTATCGTCTTCGGCGGCAGAAGAGCTAAGCTCGCTCCGCTGGTTTATCAGTCAAGAAGCTGGAATCACGGCGTGTTCGTCGGATCGATAATGGCTTCCGAGACCACCGCAGCAGCAGCCGGCGCAGTCGGCGTTGTCCGCCGCGACCCCATGGCTATGCTTCCGTTCTGCGGCTACAACATGGCTGATTACTGGCAGCACTGGATCGACATCGGCGCAGGCCTCGACGAGGATAAGGCTCCGAAGATCTTCAACGTCAACTGGTTCCGTAAGGACGACGACGGCAACTTCCTGTGGCCCGGCTTCGGCGACAACATGCGCGTGCTTGAGTGGATAATCAAGCGCTGCGAGGGCAAGGTCGACGCAGAGGAGACCGCTATCGGCTTCGTGCCCAAGGCTGAGGACATCAACCTTGAGGGTATCGAGGACGAGGTCAGCGAGGATCAGCTCAAGGAGATCCTGAGTGTTGACAACTCCCTTTGGGAGGACGAGGCAAAGGGCATCGAGGAGTTCTACGCCAAGTTCGGCGACAGACTTCCCAAGGCTCTGAGCGACGAGCTCAGCACCCTTAAGGCTAATCTTGAGAAATAATTAAATAGAATTGCGGCAGACAGGTTTTGTACTTGTCTGCCGCTTTTTTATTTTTGTCTGCGCTTTTGCTCGCGAATTGCAGCGCGAATCGTAGGGACAGCCCTTGCGGCTGTCCGATATCGGCGCAGACCGAAAAAACAACAGCCGTGATTCTCAACGAACCACGGCTGCTGATATTTATTTTTGCTTACAGTGTCTCAAATCTCTTTACGCCTTTGCGCTTGAGCCTTGCGAAGGATATCGCGGTTATTATTGCTATTACTGCTGTCGCGATTATCAGCGCGAACACATTCGGCAGCACCTGCACCGCGAGCAGATAGACAGCGGCGAGCACGATGATATACGCCCAGCCAAGGCACATCGCGAGCATGATGCCGAGGCTCTGCTTGACCGCTCCGCTCTCACTGCTCCATGTGAGGTTGGGCATCCTGATGTTCACTCTGAGCCCCGAAACGGCGCACAGGAGCGTGAATATCTGCGGCAGGATGATTATGACTGCCGCTGTGAGAAGCTTCGGCTTGAGGGCAATACAGAAGCATATGCTGCATATCAGCGCGGGAACGGCGGTGAAGAGCATATGGAGCTTCAGCTTCGCTCTGAGAATCTGCCACGAGGTGACGGGGAGCGAGCGGGCTATCCAAAGGCTCTTGCCCTCGAGGGATATCGCGGGCGCGGTGAGTATATTCATCGAAGAGAGCAGGCATAAAAGCAAGCACGCGAATGTCGGGGCATATTCCAGCAAATCCTCGTCCATTCGGGTGACAACGCCGATAAACCAGTCGCTTTTTATCAGCGAGAAAACAGCGACGGCTATCATAAACAGCGCCCCGAGCGAGCAGTTGAGCATATAAGACGGGCTCGAGAGGAAGTGGTTTATCTCGCGGCGCAGAAGCGCGCGGTCGGTGCCCTGCTGCTTGACCGTCTTCTCTTTGTAGACTGTCTTTGCGGTCTTTCCGCTGCTCGTGACGAGCTTCAAGAATGTGCGCGACATTATGAGCCATGTCGCGGCGAGCAAGGCGAGAATGATGAGCGAAATTATAATCGTCGGGAGAACATCGCCCGCGAACGCCTTGCCGAAAATATAGAGCGGATAGGCGGAGGTGCGCACCTTTGCGGCAACAGCCGCGCTGTTTGCGACGATGCCGGTGATTATCTCGTTCGCCCTGAAATAGACATAGTAGTAGCCGCCGAGGAACGCTATCGAAACTATAACTGTTATAATGCTCTTGTTTTTTAATTTAACAGCGATTTTTGCAACGACCCAGCCGAGTATGCACGACAGTATAAGCACGAGAACAGTCACCATAACAGCCATTATAACGGCGGTTATGCCGGATATTCCGGGGTGCGCGGTTATGAAATACACGCCGACGGCGGGGATTACCACAACGCCCGAATACATCAGCCCCATGAGATAGACTCCGATGAGGCGCGCCGCCATGATATCGCGCACGGGGATAGGCATCGAGAGCAGAAGGTCGTTGTCCTTTGCGTCATAGAGGCTCGAATATGTGTTGAACACGCTGCCGAAAACGCCGAAAAGCGCAGCGGTAGCGCCCATAATGGCAAAATAGAGCCAGCTCATGCCATAGGTTATCAGCGGGCGCATCGAATATGACATATAGCAGAACATTCCGCCGATGGCGAAAATCATGAGCAATATGAACAGCACTATCGAGAATGTCGCCGATCGGGGAGATTTGCCCTTGCCCGTCTTGCGGTCAACAAAGAAGCTTTTATTGAGTTCGAGAAGCTGTTTTTTTATCAGTGTTTTCAGCATTCTTCTCCCTCCAGTTCGAGGAACACGTTCTCAAGGCTGGAGTCACCCTTGACCTCTTCCATTGTGCCTGAGCGGATGAGTTTTCCGTTCTTTATTATCGCGACCTTGTCGCAGAGCTTTTCGGCAACTTCGAGAACATGGGTCGAGAAGAATATTGCGCCGCCGGAGTTGCAGACCTCGCGCATCATGCCTTTCAACAAATGCGATGCGGCGGGATCGAGACCGACGAAAGGCTCGTCCATGATAATTAACTTTGGCTCGTGGATCCATGCGGAGATTATCGCGAGCTTCTGCTTCATGCCGTGTGAATACGCCGAGATAGGCTGCGCGAGGTCGGCGGTCAGCCCGAACATGTCGGCATATTTATGTATGCGCTCGCGGCGGTCGTCGGCGCTGACGCCGAAAATATCCGCGATGAAGTTCAGATATTTTATTCCCGTCATGTATTCGTAGAGGTCGGGATTGTCAGGGATATAGGCTATGATTTTTTTGCAGGCGAGCGGGTCATCTTTTATCGAGATGCCGTTTATCGTTATCTCGCCCTCGTCGAACTGCAGAATGCCGACAACGGATTTGAGCGTTGTGGTCTTGCCCGCGCCGTTGTGGCCGATGAAGCCGTATATCTCGCCGGGCGCGATATGCAGCGTCAGGTCGTCAACAGCCTTTTTCTCGCCGTAGGTTTTGGTCAGGTTTTTGATGTTAAGCATAATGTCTCCTTTTCGTCCGCCGAAGCGGACAGATATCTTTTCCCTTTTCTATATTAGTATATTTTACACTCCCGGTCAATCCGGCGGTGTTTTATTTTACGAACTCTTCACAAATTGCCGCGAATTTCTTTTCGCTCGGTATCTCGTGCGTTATGAACTTTCCGTTATAGAACAGCGAAAATGCGGTATAGGCGCAGGGCGCGTTTTGAGCCTGCTCGCGCGATGAGATATGCGCGGCGCTCAGCGGCAGGTTCATATTGTTTGCTATATTCTCGATTATCGGAACATATTTCGCCGTAAACGGGCACTGGCTTGTATAAAATATCTCGAACCCGCTGCCGTCAGTCTGAGCGCTCTTTGCCTGTTCGCGAAAGCGCGGAGCGGGCGCGGACGGGTCAAACGGCAGATACATCAGCTCGAAATACGGCTCTGCCGAATCGGCTTTTATGAAGCCTTTATATTTCAGATACTTCGGGTCGGCAAGAAAACCGCGCTTCTTCGCCGATGAGAGTATGCACAGCCCCGATTTGCCATTTTCGCGGCTGTCGCGGATACATTCGTTGAGCAGGTCGTTTGAATATCCGTGCCCCTTGAAAGAGCCGGAAACCCAGAGACAGTCGATGAACATATAGCCGGGCGCGTCTATCGGCGCCCATGCGTTTTCGGCGGGGATATACTCAATAAAACACTTCCCGCGCGCGTCGGCTTTTAAAAATACCAGACCCTCGCCGAGCCTTTCGGCAAGCCACTGCTTTTTTGCAATGACCTGCGGGTCCTTGGCGTTTGATATGGCGCAGCATATGTGCTCGCTCTCGAGATTTTCGGGTGACAGGCGAATGTAGTCCATGGCGTCCTCCAATAATAATTATAAAACGCTTGTTTTATAACATCCGTTATAATTATATCACACTTTTTGCCGATGTCAACAAGGCAGATTAAAAATGATATTTGTCGAATTGAGCTTTATATTTTCGCCCCGAGCCGCCATTTTACGCCGAGTTAAAAAATAACCGCCGCGAACTTTCAAATGAAAGATACTGCGGCGGTTATTCGGCTGTTTCTCAATCCTGATGCAATTCGTCCTCAACCTATTTGATCGGGTTGTAGTCAATATATTGCCATTTGATTTGATAATCGTATTCGTCACGGATTATATGGTCATAAAAACCTTTTTGCCAAATTGATTTTTTTGACTTGCTTAGTTACGGAACCTTTGAACTGTTGTATTATGCGGCTGACCTACGTCAATGTGTGACAATATTGGCTTTCTGTCGTTTATGCAAATCGTGATAAAATATGCTCCGTTTTGCGAATAGTCATAATTTTTCAGTCTGTTAGGTTTTCTTCTCCGTTGTTCCATGGCATATATTTCACTGTGCAAACTGGCTGTTGTAGAGCTTCGTATAGAATCCGTTCTTTGCGAGCAGCTCTTCGTGCGTGCCCTGCTCGGCGACCTTGCCGTCTTTCATGACGAGAATGCAGTCGGCGTGGCGGATGGTCGAGAGTCTGTGCGCCACAACGAACGAGGTGCGCCCCTGCATGAGCGTGTTGAACGCATCCTGAACTTTCAATTCCGTTCTGGTGTCTATCGATGAAGTCGCCTCGTCGAGGATGAGCATCGGCGGCTTCATGAGCATGACGCGCGCGATGCAGAGCAGCTGTCTTTCGCCCTCGGAGAGTCCGTCGTCGTCGCCGATGACGGTGTCGTAGCCGTTCTTGAGGCGCTTTATAAAGCTGTGAGCGCGTGCTGCCTTGGCGGCGGCGATTATCTCTTCGTCCGTGGCGTCGGGCTTGCCGAACGCTATATTCTCGCGGACTGTGCCGTTCTTTATCCAGGTGTCCTGGAGCACCATGCCGAAATGGTGTCTGAGGCTGTGGCGCGTGATGTCGTTTATATTCTCGCCGTCAACCTTTATGCTGCCGCCGTCAACATCGTAGAAGCGGAGCAGAAGATTGATAAGCGTAGTCTTTCCGCATCCTGTCGGACCGACAACGGCTATTGTCTTGCCGGACGGGGCGAAGAAATCGAAGCCGTCGATGAGCTTCTTGCTCTTGTCATATGAGAAGCGGACATTGTCGAACTCCACGCTTCCTTCGGGATCGCTGAGCGCCGAGCAATTTTCGTCCGATTCCTCGGGCTTTTCGTCTATGAGCTCGAATATTCTTGCCGCGCAGGCGAGCGCGTTCTGGAGCTCCGTCACGACGCCGGAAATCTCGTTGAACGGCTTTGTGTACTGGTTCGAGTAGGCGAGGAAGCTGACGAATCCGCCGACGGTCACCATGCCGCCGATGGCGAATATTCCGCCCATGAGCCCGACTACGGCGTAGATAAGATTGTTGATAAATCTGGTGGTCGGGTTTGTAAGCGACGAGAAAAATATGGATTTGAGCGAATATTTGCGCAATTTTTCATTGCTCTCGTCAAATCTTTCAACCGCTCTGTCTTCATATGAAAACGCCTGAACGGTCTTTTGATTCTGTATCATCTCGTTGATGAGCGCGGTCTGCTCGCCGCGTGTCTCGGACTGCTTTTTGAACATCGAATAAGTGCGGCGGGCTATAAAACGTGCCGTGAACAGCGATATCGGGGTCAGCACAACGACCGCGAGAGTGATGAGCGGCGATATAGTGAGCATGAAAACGAGCGTCACGGCTATTGTGACAACACCCGTGAACAGTTGAGAGAAGCCGAGAATCAGTCCGTCGGCGAACTGCTCCGCGTCCGCCGTTATGCGGCTTACAATGTCGCCGTAGGGGTGGGAGTCGGCGAACGCCACGGGCAGGGTCTGCATATGCGAAAACGCCTTTGAGCGTATGTCGCGCACGGTGTTATAGGCTATGCGGTTGTTGATGATGTTCATCACCCACTGTAGCACTCCGCCGACTATGGCGCAGATCAGAATGCCGAAAAGGCACTTCTTTATGACCTCAAAATCAACATTGCCGTGCAGCTTTATTCCGTCTATCGCGCGTCCGGCGAGGACGGGGATATAGAGCGAGAGAATGACGCTTGCAACGGAGAGGATGAGCGAAAGGAACAGCAGAAGCTTCGAGCGGCCGATGACCGCGATAACTCGCTTGAAAACGGTTTTGTTCTTCACGGTTACGCATCCTCCTTTTCAAGCTGGGAATCGAAAATTTCTTTGTAGACCTCGCACGAGCGCAGAAGCTCGTCGTTCGTGCCCATGCCGACTATCTCGCCCTCGTCGAGGACAACTATGGTATCGGCGTTTCTTATCGCCGCAACGCGCTGTGACACGGTTATGACGGTTGGGGCGAAGTCGGTGTTCCTCAGCGCTTTGTTCAGCGCCGCGCCGGTGGCGTAGTCGAGCGCGCTCGCCGCATCGTCGAGAATGAGCACCTCGGGCTTTCTGACGAGGGCGCGGGCTATAGTCATTCTTTGACGCTGACCGCCCGAGAGGTTCTTGCCCTCCTGTTCGAGGACGAAGTCGAGCTGTCCGCTTTTATCTTCTATCATCTGCTTTGCCTGCGCCGTTTCGAGTGCCTGCCAGATTTCTTCGTCTGTGGCGTCCTGCTTGCCGAAGCGGATATTATCCCTGACAGTGCCGGCGAACAAGGCTTTTTTCTGCGAAACGACGCCTATTTTCGAGCGCAGAGCCTTTGTGTCGTAGTCGCGCACGTCAACTCCGTCAACGAGCACGCACCCGCCGGTGACATCGTAGAATCGCGGAATAAGATTGACGAGCGAGGTCTTGCCCGAGCCGGTCGAGCCGATAACGCCTATCGAGCTGCCGCGCTTAATTTTGAGATCGATATTGTGCAGCGATTCCTCGCTGCCGTTATATGACAGGCACGCCTTGTCAAACTCGACCGAGTATTCGCTGTTTTCGTTGCCGTCGATTACATGACCGGGGACGGTGCCGGGTTCGATATCGAGCACCGACTGAATTCGGTTGCCGCAGGCTATCGCCTTTGTGACGCTGATTATGAGATTCGCGAGCTTTATCAGCTCAACGAGAATCTGGGACATATAGTTATAGAGCGCAACGACCGCGCCGCGCGAGATAGCGCCGGAATCAACGCGTATTGCGCCGACGTATATCAGCGCGATTATCGCGAGGTTTATAAGCACGAAGGTCGCGGGGTTCATGAAAGCGGATATTCTGCCGACCGCCGTCTGCATCTCGGTCAGGGCATTGTTCTTCGCGTCGAAGTCCGCAATTTCCTCTTCCTCTTTGCAGAACGCTCTGACAACGCGGGTGCCGAGCAGGTTTTCGCGCGTCTTGCTCAGCAGCCCGTCAAGTTTCTGCTGGACCTTGCGGTACATCGGGATGCACACGAGCATTATAGCGAACACGACCGCGGCGAGAGCGGGCACCGCAACGACGAACACGAGCGACGATTTTGCATCGACCGTGAACGCCATTATCACCGCGCCGAACACGACGAACGGCGAGCGCAGGACGAGGCGCAGGGTCAAATTTGTTCCGGTCTGAACCTGATTTATGTCGCCCGTCAGGCGGGTTATGAGTGTCGGCGCGCCGAGCGAATCGAGCTGGGAATAAGAGAGCTTGCCGATATGCTTAAAAAGCGCGTGGCGGATATCGGAAGCGAAGCCGACCGACGCTTTCGCCGAGAAATACTGCGCCACAAGCGTGCTGCAAAG
Source organism: Oscillospiraceae bacterium (assembly GCA_050873305.1). Classification (GTDB taxonomy): domain Bacteria; phylum Bacillota; class Clostridia; order Oscillospirales; family Acutalibacteraceae; genus CAG-177. The sequence continues at coordinate 14,215 of JBNMIN010000004.1, read as the reverse complement.
ACCCAGTATGCCGAGCAGACCGAGCAGCAGGCAGCGTTTGATGATATAAACCTTGTCGCCGTTCTCTATGCCGACGTCGATTATCGTCGAGACTATCAGCGGAACAGTCAGCTCGAACGCCACTTCAATGAGCTTGAAAAACGGCGCGAGAATACTTTCAATTTTGTATTTTTTCAAATACTTCAAAAGCTTTGACATGCTATTCTCCTCTTTTATATATTGCATTCTATAATGGTATATAATACCCTAAATAATACCATGAAAACAGGTGATTTTCAAGATGTTACGGACATTACGATTCCTTGACAGAGACGGGGAGCAGTGATAAACTTATGCGTTGTAGAAAAGAAACGGTGTGGTGAACGATGAAAGAAAAGGCTCTCAAAAAAGAGGAAGAGCTTCTCGAATGCGAAAAGCTCTGGATATTTGCTGTTATGATAGCCGTCGGCGGATTTTTCGGCGCATATACTTATGTTCAAAAGGGCGGCGTGTTCTGCAACGCGCAGACGGCGAACTTCGTGCTCATGGCGGTTCAGCTCGGGCGCGGGAACTGGCGCAAGGCGCTGTATTATCTTCTGCCCGCTTCGGCTTATTTGCTCGGCACGGTCATTTCGGAATTTTTGCCAAAGCACATAAACCGCCGCAAGATAGTCCGCTGGGACACGGCGTTCGTGGCGTTTGAAATGGCGTGGATATTTGCACTCGGATTTGTCCCGGACGATGCGCCGCCGCAGATCTGCCAGGTGGCTGTGAATTTTATCGCTTCGATGCAGTTCAACACATTCCGCCAGGCGAAAAAGATTCCGATGGCGACGACCTTCTGCACCAACCATGTCCGCCAGGTCGGCTCGAACCTCGTCAAGTGGCTTCGCAGCGGGAATAAAGAGGCGCGCGGCAAGATGTTTGCGCATCTGCTGATGATAGGCTCGTTTGTCGCGGGCGCGGTCGCTTCAACTTTTCTCTGCGGCTATCTCGGCGGCAAGACTATCTGGTGCGCCGAAATATTGCTCGCGATAGTGTTCTTTGCGCTCCTGCGCGCCGATCTCGGCGAGGAACATGACAAACTCGATGTCGTTCCGCACGGTCATTGATGACAAGCTGTTAAGCTTTACATGATTTATAAATTAAAAACAAAAGCTCCCATGCGTCCCCGAATATGTTGATATATCGGGAAAATCGCACGGGAGCTTTGACTTTTGCGCTAAAAAATAAGCTTTATAATTGTAAAGTAAATCGCTTTACAATTCGCTTTAGCCCATTATTGGTATCTCGAGGAATGTGTAGGTAAAACAATTGATAATATAGAAAATAAATGCGGATGTCGGGACTGCATATCCAGCGAATTTTTTCGCCTTGCTTTCCGAAAGTGAAGAATACATCGCTGCGCAGGCGATGAGCGTGAACATCTCGGTGAAGTAAAATACGCGCTGACCTGAGGCGTAGACGGAGGAAGAGAATCCAAGCACTGCGGCGCAGCAGACGGCGGCGCTGAACAGCACGCCGACAGTGAAACCGAGCTTTTTATTCTTCTTGATGAGCGCCGCTATAAGAATGAAAATACTAAAGAGAAAGACAAAGCAGAGCGCGATAACCGCGAGTTCGAGCGTAAGATAATTGCCGCTCTTGAACATCTTTTCAAAGCCCTTGTCCGGGGTAGTGCGGCGGATAATAATATATGCTGCGTTGACTCCGACGCACAGCACCGAGGCGAATACTGCAAAGACTGATGTGATTTTCTTTATTTTCCGCGAGCCGCCGAACGCTTCATATACCGATGTGCCGAGCAGAACGAGAAAAACGACAGTTGTTATCAGCGAGAAGAAAAACGAAAACGCGAAATAATTCGAAAATCCGCAGAGCAGTTTTTCAAATATGTTCATTTCAGAGAATCTTTCAAAACCCGACGCCACTTCCATCGCTCCACGCCCGCGAAGTCCGGGCGAGAGAACTAACACCGCGGCGGAAACCGCGCTCGGCAGGAGCGGAATGAATTGACGGAATCTGAGCCTGCGTTGATATGCCGAAAAAATCAGCAGAATCACCTGCAGCGCGAGCACCGCAGCGCATGACTGCTCCTGAGATGCCGCGACGACAGAAGCAATCGCGGCGGCGACATACGCTATGGGATTCACGCGCTCGCCGAACACCTCGAATGTGAGCGGGGTCACCGTGATGAGCAGGGCGGCGAACGGAACGAGGAATGTGAACGAGCCCGCAAACCAGAACACCGACGGGTTGAGACATGGCAGGAATACTGCCAACGGCACCGAGCAGGCGAAGATGTATCTCTGTCTTATATCTGCCTTTTCACCGAAAAAGTCCGACAGGCGGCAGAGAAAATACATTATATATATTATCAGCGCGGTGATGAACAGCTTCCAGAAAATGAGCGGCAGGCGCAGAAAGTTTATCATCAGCCATTCGCCGACTATCCGCCCGGACACGGTCGTGTACCGCTCATGCAGCCAGCTTGTTACCGTGAATCCGTTTCGGTGGAGTATGCCGAGAAAGTGACCGTCGTCGGTTTTGAGAATCAGCCGCGTGAACACCGTGCAGAAAAACAGCACGGCGGCGGAGAATGCGGCGATTATCGAGCGCGGAGAGTTTCGAAATTCTTTCAGCTTTTCTCTCATCTTTCGCCGCCTCCCACCAACGCATACGGATTTTCGGCGGTTCCGCTTCCGCAAAGAACGAGAATATTGCTGCGAAGATACATCGCAGGGCATACGCCGCACAACTCATCCGCCGCGAGCGTTTTATAGAATCCGCCGGTCGTCGTGACCGCCGTAACGCTGCTCTGATTTGTCGAAACCGGGGAACTCGTCCAATACCAGCAGTATTTGCGCAGAGTTAAATAGCGCGAACCGTCATTTTTGATGCACTGCTCGGTCGGGCTTCTGCGGCGGTCGGCGGCATTTATATTTTTAAGCATATCTTTTGACGGCAGGAATATTGAATCGCCGTTTTTGTCTGGCAATATGAGCGAAAGGTCAGACTCTGAAAAATTCTCCGGGCTTAAAAATCCGCTCTCCGAATTGAGCCATGCGCGCAGGGGAGAGGTGAGATAATCGGAACTGCCGATGCCGTCCTCGGACGGGTTGAACGCCCTGAAGCACAGCACCTTTTCACTCATGAGCAGAGTTTTGCCGCCCGTTTCGACGACTCTCCATACAATAGGCTCTCCGAGATATGAGCCGATGGCTATTCTGTCGCCGCTTTTGAGCGTGACTTCCCGCGATTCATTGCCCCCGACGCTGACGGACGAAGAAAACAGCAGGTGAGCCGATGCGCTTTTGATTTTTGCGTTTCCGATAAAAGTCAGCGCAAATAGCAATATTGCCGCAATTGCAGCCGCTCTGAAAGCCTTTTTCATCGTCTCACCCCTTCTGTTTTATTTTACATATACTATGTCGAGCTCGTTGCAAGGTCCGCCCAGCTTTTGCTTCCCGGCGGAGTTCAATCCGAGCATGCCGTTTGCCGCGAAAAATTCGCTCTCGATAACGCACGGTTTGTTGAGGTTCTTGAGCTGAGTCGCCTTTGTGCCGGTCGTGTTTCCGATGCCCTTGACATACATCGACGAGCAGTTGCCGCCGTTTAGCAAAAACGCATTTCTCGCGCCGTATGCTATGAGGACCTTTGTCATATTTTCGAGCGGCATGAATTCGCCGACGGCCATGATATACTTGTTCTCCGATATCTGCGCGAACACCGTGCGGTTGTGATAATAAGTATCGCGCTCGTTGGTCGCCTTGCCGTTTGTTATAATCTGCCACTGATAGCGCAGGGAATTGTAAACACCCTGCGAGATATAAGATTTGCAGTTCTCGTTTGTGAGCGTTTCGACTTTCCATGTGCCGTTTTTGTATATCAGCAGTCTTCCCTGTCCGCTGCCGTCGGTCGAAACGACAGAGCCGTTACGAATTGTTGGCGCACCTTTTTTATATGTTGAGCCTGCCTCGCCGTTTATTGCTATGAGCGCGCCGCTCTTTCTGCCCATATCCTCAACCTTGCCGACATTTGTGCCGAGGAGCTGTTGGCTCGATGCAGCGCCGATATGCTCGGGCGAGCAGGTGATTATCGCGACGTTGATTATGGGCTGATAAGTAACCGTCTTGTCGTAGTCGATAGCGCCGTCCGCGTTCGCTTTTTTGAAAGCCTGAGTTATCTGCGGCCCGTAGGCTATTCTGTGAATTTCTATATTTACTCCGTTTGAATTGAGTTTCCACGCTTTGAGCACCTTTGCTCCGGCGATGCTTTTGACGCTTCTTGCGCTGACTTCAAGCTTGCCATTTGAAGCTGAACCGGAATTATTCGATTTTGCAGTCGTCGCGGGTTTCGATGCCGGCTTATCTGCCGTAGGTTTCTGCGTGCTCTGTGCAGTGCTCTCCTCTGCGGATTCGGATACCGCTTCGGAGTTCGTTTCTTCTGCACTCGTCTGCGCGTTGGCTTCGGTTTCTTCGGCGGATGTGTTTTCTGCGGCGGTAGTGTCCGCTTCCGGCGTTTTGTTGCTGCACGCCGTGAAGCTCATGAGAATCAGCAGGCATGCGAGCAAAATCGCGAATAATTTTCTTGTCATATGTATCCTCCTCCTGAATATTTCTTCCAAATCGATTATATCATTGAGCAGTATTGAATTATATGCTGCATGCGCATTTTAACAAATAATTTTTCGTCATTTTGCACTCTTTTTTATATAGTATATGTGTATAATCTTTCTTAATTTCCGCTTTAATGCGCTGATACTTTATGATATAATTAAATCAGCGGCGGGCGAGTATGCATATGCTAACCGAACTTGCCGCGCCCGATATGCATCGTTTGTGCATAAATTCTCTGAAAGGGTGAAGATATATGAAATATGCTGTAGTTCTCTGCGACGGCATGGCGGATTATCCCGTCGAGGCTCTCGGCGGCAAGACGCCGATGGAAGTCGCGAAGAAGCCCAATATCGATGCGCTCGCGTCGAAGGGCGAAGTAGGACTTGTCAGAACCGTTGCCGCCGGACTCAAACCCGGCAGCGATGTTGCAAATATGAGCGTGCTCGGATTCGATCCGAAGAAGTGCTACACCGGCCGCTCGCCCCTTGAGGCGGTCAGCATCGGAGTCAAGATGAGTGAGACTGATATCGCTCTGCGCTGCAACCTTGTCACCTTGAGCGACGAGGCGGATTACGGCGCAAAGACCATGCTCGACTACTCCGGCGGCGATATCTCGACCGAAGAGGCGGCGCAGATAATCGAGACCGTGCAGGAGCATTTCGGCAGCAGCGAATTTGATTTTTACAGCGGCGTAGCTTATCGCCATTGCCTTATCGTACATAACGGCACGACGGATCTCGGCAAGATGACTCCTCCGCATGACATCTCCGGCAGAGTTATCGGCGAGTATCTTTCGACTTCGCCGAACGCCGAAAAGCTCATCGCCATGATGCGTGAGAGCTACGACCTTTTGAAAGATCACCCCGTGAACAAAAAGAGAATCGCCGAGGGCAAGCTCCCCGCAAATTCAATCTGGCTCTGGGGCGAGGGAAGCCGTCCGGCTCTGCCGTCTTTTGAAGAGAAGTTTGGCGTGAAAGGCAGCATCGTCTCGGCAGTCGATCTACTCAAGGGCATCGGCATCTGCGCGGGCATGAACACCCCCGAAGTTGAGGGTGCGACCGGCTATATCGACACGAATTTCGAGGGCAAAGCGAACGCCGCAATCGACGAATGGCGTAAAGGTCAGGACATTGTCTATATCCATGTCGAGGCTCCCGACGAGTGCGGTCACAGAAATGAGCCCGAAAACAAAGTCAAGGCGATCGAGCTTATCGACAGCCGCATAATGCCTATAATCCTTGACTATCTCAACACTCAGGACGATTATAAAGTCATGGTTCTGCCTGATCATCCGACCCCGATAGCGACCCGCACACACGCTTCTGACCCCGTGCCGTATCTGATTTACCGTAAAGGTAAAGAGCTTGACGGCGGTGTTGCGAGCATAAATGAGAAATCAGCATCCGAGACCGGCAATTTTATCGATCCCGGCTTTGATCTCATGGGTCATTTTCTCAAAGACTGACAAAAAGGAGGAGACAAAATGAGCTTTAATATAGAAACAAAGTGCGTGCAGTCCGGCTACACGCCGAAAAACGGCGAACCGCGCGTTGTGCCGATAGTCCAGAGCACGACATATAAATACGAGTCGAGCGAGCAGATGGGCAGGCTCTTCGATCTGCAGGAGTCCGGATATTTCTACACCCGTCTCCAGAACCCGACCAACGACTGCGTCGCCGCGAAGATAGCCGACCTTGAAGGCGGCGTCGGCGCGATGCTCACTTCGTCCGGTCAGGCTGCGTCGTTCTTCTCCGTTTTCAATATCTGCTCCGCAGGCGACCATGTCGTTGCCGCGTCCGCGATATACGGCGGAACTTTCAATCTCTTCAATGTCACGATGAGAAAGCTCGGCATCGATTTCACTTTCGTCCGCCCCGACGCGACGGAGGAGGAGCTCAACGCGGCATTCAAAGATAACACCAAAGCCGTATTCGCCGAGACTATCTCAAATCCCTCGCTCGTCGTGCTCGATATTGAAAAATACGCGCGAGCGGCTCATTTCCACGGCGTGCCGCTGATAGTCGACAATACTTTCCCGACTCCGATAAACTGCCGCCCGTTTGAGTTTGGCGCGGATATAGTCACCCATTCGACCACGAAATATATGGACGGTCACGCGACAAGTGTCGGCGGAGTTATAGTTGACAGCGGCAACTTCGACTGGACTCAGAACGACAAGTTCCCGGGGCTCACGACTCCCGACGAGTCGTACCACGGCGTCGTATACACCGAGCAGTTCGGTAAGGCTGCATATATAACGAAGTGCACGACTCAGCTCATGCGCGACCTCGGCTCGATTCAGTCTCCGATGAACGCATTCCTGCTCAATCTCGGACTCGAGACTCTGCATCTGCGCATGCCGCGCCACTGCTCAAACGCTCTCGCGGTTGCAAAGTTCCTGAAGGCTCATCCGAAGATCGAGTCCGTCCGCTATCCCGGCCTCGAGGGCGACGAATACTATGACCTCGCGCAGAAGTATATGCCCAACGGCACCTGCGGCGTCATTTCGCTGAGAATAAAGGGCGGCAGAGAGGACGCAGTCAGATTCATGGACAGCCTCAAGCTCGCGGCGATAGTTACCCATGTTGCGGACAGCCGCACCTGCTGCCTGCACCCGGCGAGCACGACCCACCGCCAGCTCACCGCGCAGGAGCTCGACGACTGCGGAGTCTACGAAAATCTCGTCAGACTCTCCGTCGGAACAGAGAATGTCGATGACATAATCGCCGATCTCGACGCGGCTCTCGCGAACGTCTGAAGTTAGCAAAATAGACAAAAATCACGCACAAAATTTTATGCATAAAACCCGACTGCAAGTTTTCCTGCAGCCGGGTTGATTTTTTTACACTGTATATGCGGTTTATGCAGAATATTTCTATATAACTATTAAAACTGCACTGTAAAGTTTTTTACTTTACGCATATATTCTAAATAATCATCAAAACATAAAAGTTATCCACATTATCCACATAGTTATCCACATCAGCAAGGAGGAAAGCTTTACCGCTTGCGGAAAAGAATCGATGAATAATCGCTGAATATCTAATGAATATCAATGAATAAATTTAAAATTGCGCAAAAAATATCGCCCGGATTTCTGAAGGAAAAACACGGGCGGTTTCAATATTTTTATGTTGCTCAGCCGATGAACGGGAGACTTCTGACGAGATCGTTTATCCCGCTGAGTGAACCGTGGAAGAAGCTGCGTATCATTTCGAACACAGTCATCGACGCGGTTATCGCAAACAGCACTCCGACGATTATCGCAATAATAACGGCGAGTCCCACGCCGACCGCGAGACCTATCAGTGTGAACTGACCGATGCCCTTGGCTACCTTCGGCTTGTCGCTCTTCCATATGAGATAGAGCACGAGGCTGACGAGCGGCAGGAACCACAGCAGCGGACCGAAGAAGCCGAGAAAAAATCCGAGAACTTTCCATCCGCCGGTGCTTTCGCTTTCCTGCTCGGGCTTTTTGTTCGCTTTCGGCTGAGCGGGTGCGGGAGTGGGCAGGGGAGTCGGCTCTTTCGGAATATTATTATTTACGGGCTGAGTCTCTTCTGCGGCGGGCTGTTCCTTCGCCGCGCGTCTGGCGTTGCTCTCTGCAAGGCTCACCGGTTCGCCGCAATAGGGGCAGACCTTGAATCCGTCTTCGAGCTGCTTTCCGCAATTTCTGCAAAACATAATATCACTCTTTCGTTTTTGTGTCCGCGCAGATTACTTGTCGCCCAACTTCTTTTCGAGCTTGCGCTTGTTGCCTTTGTCGTCTATTATATATGTATTGTCGAGCTGGGCGGTGAGGCTCGCCTTGAAATCGGCGACATACTGCTTTTTGAGCCCCTCCCATTCTGCGAACTCCTCTTCGCTCAGATCCCTCTCCTGCGACAGGTGATAGAGATCGTTCATGCGATTTATCTCTTCTTTTTTCATGTCTGCCTCCGTGAGCTTATATAATACATTTATTATATACTATGCTGCGGATAAAGTCAATTTGGCTGCTGCTCACAGCTTTAACGTGCTTTTCATACCGCTCAAAATGCATTTCATACTAAAACTATTGAACTGAAAATTCAGTATGATATCATGTTGCAGAAGAATAAGATATACAAAAAACGGAGGTAAAAATATGAAAACGAAGAGTATCTTTAAATCATTTGCGGCGTTGGCGCTGGCGATAGTTGTTCTGCTCGGTGCGGTGCCGTCAGGCACATACGGTTTTGTGCCTAAAGCGGCGGCCTTGGATTCGGATTTTAAGGTGGGCGATATTATAAGTTTTGGCTCATATCCGCAGCAGATTGTTACGGATGAAGCGCTGATTTCGGCTCTTGATGCGGAAGCAAAGAATTGGGTGAGCTATGGTTATTATTCCGGAACAGACGGCGAGACGGTGGGCAGTATGGTGAGCGGCGACTGGATGCAATATGCCGACATTACATATAATGATGAGAAATACAGGGCAGTTGTCTTTTATTTGTATATGCCTGACTGCACTTACGATGAAGCGTCAGAAGATTACGGCTACAGCACACAGAAAGAGAACGGATATAAAGTCAACGAAGTATACTATTTTAAATATGAGCCGATTCGGTGGAATGTTCTTGACCCCGAGAGCGGACTTGTTATATGTGACAGCATTGTTGATTCTCAGCCGTATAATGAAAAGCTATATGAGGATTATTTTGGCGAAGAGTGTTATAATGATGCAGGAATGTCAATATATGCTAATTACTATGCTGCCAGCAGCATCAGGGAATGGCTCAATGACGATTTTTACAATACGGTGTTTTCGGATTTTGAAAAAGAATGTATTATTACATCCGGCATAGAAAACGCGGCGTTTGATGCGGCTTATGATAAATACAGCGGCGAAACTACAAATGATAATGTGTTTCTGCTTTCTTTTGACGAAGTGAAAAATTCGGCATACGGCTTTACACAAAATAATACACAACCGTCATTGCTCGCAGATGGCTCCGACTATGCCAAATGCCAGGGATTGTGGGTTGATGAGGATGGCGGAATGTCGCCCTGGTATTTGCGCACCGCCGCCGAACATTCCGCTTTTGCCTGCTCTGTCGGCTCGGACGGCGATATAGACACAAGCGATGACGGCATGGTGAGCAGCAATGAACTCGGAATACGCCCTGCTTTGAGAATTTCTTCACTCGACATTCAGGATGGTTCAGCAAACGGAAACACGGTATGGCACACCGTATTGATTATCGCTCTCGCCTGTGTCGGAACGGCGGCGCTTGTTGCTGTGCTGATTATACTTTTTAAAAAGACTTTTGCAAAATGAGTTTAATGAACAGTGTTTCGGAGTCTGCGTTGTCGGACAATATATTTTTGCACTGCAGATCCGTAAATCATAAGCGAGCAAATGATATGAAAAAACGAGAAAACGCGAGGAAAACGGAGATAGCAAAACATAAATTAAAATTTAAAGAAAAAGTGCTTGACAAGCATAGAGTGATGTGGTAATATATCGTAGCATTAAGAAATCGGAGGTAACAAGTATGTCAACTTATATGCCCAAAGCGGGCGACATCACCCGTAAGTGGTATGTCATCGATGCTGCCGGTAAGCCTCTCGGCAAGGTAGCAGTTCAGGCTGCCGTCCTTCTTCGCGGCAAGCATAAGCCCACATTCGCTCCTCACGCCGACTGCGGCGATCATGTAATCATCATCAACGCTGAGAAGGCTGTCCTCACCGGCAACAAGCTCAACCAGAAGATGTATTATCATCACACCGGCTATATCGGCAACATGAAAGAGGTCAAGTACAGCACCCTCATGAAGACAAAGCCCGAGTTCGCTGTCGAGCTTGCAGTCAAGGGTATGCTGCCCGATTCTACTCTGGGCCGCACCGCTCTTACAAGACTCCGCGTTTACAGAGGCGCTGAGCACAAGCACGAAGCACAGAAGCCCGAAGAGTGGGCTCTTTAATGAAGGGAGGCAATAAATAATGTACGATTCAGTTCCTTACTTCTACGGCACAGGCCGCAGAAAGAAATCAGTCGCCAGAGTCCGTCTTTATGCCGGCACCGGCAAGATCATCATCAACGACAGAGAGATTGACAATTATTTCGGCCTTGAGACCCTCAAGCTCATCGTCCGCCAGCCTCTCGCTCTTACAGGCACCAGCGAAAAGCTCGACGTCATCTGCCGCGTCAACGGCGGCGGCGTGACCGGCCAGGCAGGTGCTATCCGCCACGGTATCTCCAGAGCACTCCTTCAGTATGATGCAGAGCTTCGCCCCGCACTCAAGAAGGCAGGCTTCCTGACCAGAGACCCGAGAATGACCGAAAGAAAGAAATACGGTCTCAAGGGCGCTCGCCGTGCACCCCAGTTCTCGAAGCGCTGAATTTTTACCGCTTACAAGACGAATATCAGCTCCCGGGCAGCATTGCTGTTCGGGAGTTTTTCTGCATTTTTGAAGGGCTTTTTGCGCCCGGCAGCTTTTTTTGGAGGCAAACTCCCGAGTTTTCGGTTATTTCTTGAAAAATCAATGCGTTGTGATATAATTAATATTGAGAAATGAGCTTATAAAGGAGTGACTTGTTCGGAACAGAAACTATAACGGACATAAGAGAACCGAAGCCCTTGCTCTTTTGGCGCAGTGCGGCATATCAAGGAAAGGTAACAGGAAAATGAAAAAGCGCTTTATTTCTTTTGCACTCGTGTGCATTCTCTTGCTGATTTTTCCCGCGTGCTCATCGAAACAGAACAATGACTACGGAGGCAATCCTATGGAATTTAAAAGCTTTAAGCTGACGGAGAACAACTGCTCGGCACAGAACGCCGTGTATGAGGGATGCAAAACAGAGGATGGAGTACATCTTGAGTATTATATGAGCTCGAACGACTGGGATAACGAGCTGTCCTGCTTTGTCGAATCCCGCGACGTCATCCGCTCGGTTGACGGGGACGAGAATCTCTACCGCGAGGTGTGCGCCCTGTTCGGAAATTGCAGAATAGATGAATGGGCGGGCTTCCGAGGCTCAAATCCCCCCGATGTTCTCGACGGAAGCTCGATGAGTTTTTCTGCTGTCTTGGCGGACGGAACGGAGATTGAGGCGAGCGGGAGCAATAACTTCCCGAAAAATTACCAAACATTAAGAGCCGGGATTAACAGGCTGATCACCTCGAATAAAATAAGAAGCACCGAGTTTTCCGAAGGGAGCTATGCGATTTCGCTGCCCAAAAGTTGGGTAGGCGTAGTCAGCGCCAGTTTTTCGGAGGGCATGGTGGCGTTTTCAGTCGATAAAACGGACGGCGATGAGCTCACGTTCTTTATAATCGATACCGGCAACGGCTATTCCTCGGACTCCTACAAGGGCAGAGTGGAAGTGGGGCGGCTTGTTTCGGACGAAAACACCCTGTTTGTTACGGCGCGCGACCATTATCGGATAAACGCATACTCGGAAAAAGTTTCCGAGGCCGCGCTTGCGCTTTGGGAGACCTATGAGAGCGACAAACGAGAAATAATAGAAAGCCTGCACGGCATAAACGGGTATGAGCTTTATCCCGAGGACGGGTCTATCCTGCATGAGACCGACGCGCAGGATTTGGCGGATAAGGCGCGAAGCCTCTGGCTGACTCTGAATTTTGCGGGCGAGTATTCCGCCGGGGAGAAGCCCGTGACAATAAGATTCAGAAAGTATATTCCAATGTTCCCCCAATACCGGTATGTGACCACGATGGAAGAGGTCCGCAAAAAATTTTTAGAGGTCTTTTCCGAGGAGTTTACAGATAAAATACTGAGCCAAGCTGTCGCCGACAGGGATTTGATAGAGCATAACGACAACATATATGTAGCATATAAGAAAAACGACGGCGAAGTCTCCTATAACAGCTGGATGCATCACGTCGAGGATGACGGCAACGGGAATTTCACGGTTGTTATGGCCGTAAGAAAACGCTCGGTTGACGATATCATCTATGTCAAGCTGCCGACAGGGAAAAATGCGGAGGGAAAGTTCGTGTTTACCGATTACCCCTATTGGGATAAATCAAAATAATCCTCGCGGATACACTCCGCAGGGAACGAAAAGTTTTCTTGTAAATCGCCGCTCTGCGTGATATAATCATATCGATAAAATTTTATCAAAGAGGGGATTTCTATGAAAACCGCAATTTACGGCGCAGGGTCGCTCGGCACCGTGCTCGGCGCATATCTCGCAAAGGCGGGCGTGGATGTCGATCTTATCACGCGCAACCGCGAACATGTCGACGCGCTCAACAAAGATGGCGCGAAGATAATCGGCACTGTCAATATGACCGTCCCGGTTCACGCGCTGACTCCCGACGAGATGACCGAAAAATATGAGCTGATAATCCTGCTGACAAAGCAGCTCGACAATGTAAATGTTCTGAAGAATCTTCAGAAGAACATGACCGATGACTGCATCGTCTGCACGCTTCAGAACGGACTGCCGGAGCTCTCGGTTTCCGAGGTCGTCGGCGAGGACAGAACGATGGGCTGCACCGTCGCTTGGGGCGCGACTCTCCACGGCAAGGGCGTTTCGGAGCTTACGAGCGAGCCCGACAGCATGAGCTTCGGTCTGGGCAGAATGAACGGTCAGAAGGACGACAAACTCATGCAGGTCAAGGCTCTGCTTGAGAAAATGTGCCCTGTCGAGGTTGAGGATAACTTTATGGGCGTCCGCTGGTCGAAGTTGCTCATCAACGCCGCGTTCAGCGGCATGTCCGCCGTTATCGGCGGCACTTTCGGCGACGCCGCAGAGAACAAGACCTCCCGCGTCTGCTGTCAGAATCTTATAAAAGAGTGCATCGATGTTGCCGCGGCGGCGGGAATAAAAATCGAGCCGGTTCAGGGCAAAGATATCGTCAAGCTCCTCGACTACAAGGGCAACGGCATAAAGAAGAAGATATCCTTCGCGCTCATTCCGATCTGCATCAAGAAGCACAGGCTCCTCAAGGCGAGCATGCTCCAGGACCTCGAAAAGGGCAAGAAGTGCGAAGTCGACGCGATAAACGGCGTTGTCTGCGCCTACGGCAGAAAGTACGGCGTGCCGACTCCGTATAACGACAAGGTCTGCGAGATAATCCACGGCATTGAGGACGGCAAGTATACATATACATTCGACAATGTAAAGCTGTTCGCCAACCTGCCGAAATAAGAGGCAGATTCGTCATAAACCCAAAAACAAACCCCGACTATGATTCATGGTCGGGGTTTATGTTGTTGTGCCACGCAGAATTGCAGATGGTACGGGACGCCGAAATGCGTATAGAGGCGCGTTATTTGACGAAGAATCTATTTTGGCTCCCCTGCAGGGGAGCTGGATTGGCGAAGCCAAGACTGAGGGGTTATTTCGCTTCGCCCAAAGTTGTGCAGCAGAGGCGGATATTATCCGCCCGCGAAATCTGCGATGATTTATTGTCATGCATTTTGTAGGATGCGGTGACTCGACGCACCGATGCCGCGACAGCGGCAAATGTCTATTGTCAATCGTTCGTAGGGACAGCCCTTGCGGCTGTCCGTTATCGGCGTAGCCGATACAACAATTTTGATTTGTTTATATATAATTGACTCACTGCCTTCGCGCCCCACAATAATCAAACGATATATACTTCCCGCGTTTCGGCATTTTC
>JBNMIN010000003.1:0-45398 GCA_050873305.1 Oscillospiraceae bacterium | reverse complement strand
TTTATTTCAACGCAGCCGCGCTCGCGCGCTCTGCCTATGACGCTCTCCCTGAGCACCTCGCAGCACATCTCCGGGAAGAGGGTAAGAATATCAATCCTCATCTGAAAACAGCCCTTTCAGCGGTGTTATCAGGACAATTCCGTTCTCTACATCGACGCTCGAAACAACATCGGGAATGGCGGGGATAAGAGTCTCGGTGCCGTTATCATCCGTTATGTGCCAGACATCGTTTGCGCCGGTCTGGCTGACATCGGTAACGGTTCCGTAGACTTTTCCGCTGTTTGCGTCCTCGGCGCGGCAGCCGATGAGCTCGGCTATGAACCAGTCGCCTTTCTTGAGATGCGCGTCGCTGCGGCGCATATAGAGCACCTTGCCTCTGAGCGAGGCCGCCTTTTCGACCGTGGCGCAGCCGTCGAGGCGCAGCAGCGCAATATTCCCGTGGGGGCGAGCGCAAACAACGCCCACGCTTTTTTCACCGTGTGCGTCGTAGTAGAGCGTTTTGAACTTTTTGAAGAATTCGGGCGAATCGCACCACGGCTGAACGCGCAGTTCCCCGCGCACGCCGTGGGTGCCGACTATCTGCCCTATTTCAAGATAGTCCTTTATCATCAGTCTATCTCAACTGCGACCTTCTCATCGCAGCGCGTTGCGGCAGCGCGCATAACAGTGCGGATAGCCTTGGCTATTCTGCCCTGCTTGCCGATAACTCTGCCCATGTCATTCTCGCTGACGTGGAGATGATAGACGGTAACGCCCTCATCATCCGGCTCGTCAACGGTGACGGTAACTGCATCGGGCTCTTCAACGAGACCCTGAGCGATGGATATAAGTAAATCCTTCATTTCGATGTTCCTTTCATAGAAAAACAAAACTCCCCGCAGACTGCCGAGAGCCATGTTTTACGCTGAGCGTTATCAGTCGATGACGCCGCTCTTCTTGAGGATATCCTTAACGGTATCGGTGGGCTGAGCGCCGTTGGCGATCCACTGCTTTGCCTTGTCTGCGTCGATCTTCACATCAGCGGGAGTCTTGAGCGGATCATAGGTGCCGATTTCCTCGATGAATCTGCCGTCGCGGGGATATCTCGAATCTGCAACGACTATTCTGTAGAAGGGGTTCTTCTTTGCGCCCATGCGGCGAAGTCTGATTTTAACTGCCATGATAATTGTACCTCCAAAAGTAATACAAAATTAATATATAATGTAAACCCTAAGGCTGACCTATAGGATAACATCCGTTTTTACATTCCGAGCTTGCTCGGGTCGAAGCCCATACGGCGCATCTTTTTCTTTGAGCCTTTGCCGTTGAACTGCTTGAAGAGCTTCTGCATCTGCTTGTGCTGGTTGAGAAGCCTGTTTACATCCTCGACCTTCTGTCCGCTGCCCGCGGCGATACGCCTTTTGCGGGAGGGGTTGATTATGTCTGGATTCTCGCGCTCCTTTGGGGTCATCGAGCGGATGAGTGCCTGGAGACGGTCGAACTGCTTCTCGTCAACATCCACGCCCTGGAGCTTCTTGCCCATGCCCGGGAGCATTGCGAGCGTGTCCTGAATCGAGCCCATCTTGCGAAGCTGGGTTATCTGATCGAGCAGGTCGTTGAGGTCGAACTTGTTCTTTCTTATCTTCTCCTCGAGCTCCGCCGCCTTCTTCTCGTCAATAGCGGTCTCCGCCTTTTCGATAAGCGAGAGGACATCGCCCATGCCGAGGATTCTCGAAGCCATGCGGTCGGGGTGGAAGGTGTCGAGATCGCCGAGCTTTTCGCCGACGCCGACGAACTTTATCGGCTTGCCTGTGACAGCGCGCGCGGAGAGCGCCGCACCGCCTCTGGTGTCGCCGTCGAGCTTTGTCAGGATAAGTCCGTCAATGCCGAGCGTCTCGTTGAAGGTCGAGGCGACATTGACCGCATCCTGACCGGTCATCGCGTCGACCACGAGGAGGATCTCGTGCGGGCGGACTTCCGACTTGATGCGCTTGAGCTCATCCATGAGCTGCTCATCTATATGCAAGCGGCCTGCGGTATCGATGAGGACATAGTCGTTGCCCTCGTCCCTTGCAAGCGCGACCGCCTGTTTGGCTGTTTCAACCGGATCCTGCGTACCCTTTTCAAAGACCGGCACACCGACCTTTTCGCCGAGCACCTGAAGCTGTTTGATAGCCGCAGGGCGATAGATATCGCACGCGACGAGCATCGGTCTGCTGCCGCGGTTCTTGAGCATGAGCGCGAGCTTTGCGCAGTGCGTCGTTTTACCTGCGCCCTGAAGACCGCAGAGCATTATCACTGTCGGCGGATGCGCCGCAGTCGCAAGGCGGGTCTTGGTGCCGCCCATGAGGTCGATAAGCTCTTCGTTGACTATCTTTATGACCATCTGCGCGGGAGTAAGGCTCTCCATAACATCCGCGCCGATAGCTCTCTCGGTGACCTTGGCGGTGAAATCCTTGGCTACCTTGTAGCTGACGTCAGCCTCAAGCAGAGCCATGCGCACATCGCGCATCGCCGCGCGGACATCCGCCTCGTTGAGGCTGCCCTTGCTTTTAAGACGCTTGAACGCCGCTTCAAGGCGTTCCGAAAGACCTTCAAATGCCAATGTTTTCACCTCTGTATAAAAAGTAAGTAGTTTTTATGTTACCGTTTCAAGCCGAATTGTGCCGGGCGATTTTCCGCAATTACATCGCTCAATCGAGGACTGAGCTGATTTCACGGGCGGATGATATCCGCCCCTACAGCCGTGACTGAATTCGCAGGTTCTCACAACGCAGCTATGGCGGATTTTTCCGCAGTCCGATCACTCCATGAGAGACATGGCGATGGCCTTAATCTTAACGGTATAATCATTCACCTCGCGCGACAGGCTGTGGTTGAGATTGTAGTCCCCTATCTCGCCGGCGCAGTCGATGATTTCAGTGAGTCCGCTGCGTATCTCGTCGAATTTCGAGGCGAGCTTGAGCTTCGACTCCATATCGAAAAGCTGGGCTTCGGCGCGCTTTATTGCATCGCGCACGCCCTGGCGGGTTATCCCCTCGTTTTCCGCGATCTCGGAGAGCGACAGGTCGTCGTTGTAGTAATAGCCCAGAAAGTCGCGCTGTTTTTCAGTCAGCATATCGCCGTAAAGGTCAAGCAAAACAGCTATTTCCAGATTCTTTGCCACTTTATTTTCTCCCCCTTTTCATTATGATCGCGTAAAGGTCAAACCCCTCTGTAAAGTCAAAACGCTTTACAGGGGGTTATTATACTAAAAATATCGTCGGCTGTCAAGCACATTTTTTCGCCGAAACCGAACTTTTTTCAACATTCCGGATGTGGAAAAGCGGCGGAAAAACAAGATCGTTTTTTTATCATCAACCGCTTGTGTTTCGAGCGGCAAAAGACAACAAAATGTGCCGTTATGCGCCCGTAGACATGTGGAAAACCGTGTGGAAAACTTTTTTTAAGTCACTTGAGCACGACTATTGTCACGCCGTCCTCGCCCTCGCCGTAGACGCCGAGCCTGAAGCTCTTGACATACGGCGACTTGCGCAGATACTGGTTGACAGCGCTCCTGAGCGCGCCGGTTCCCTTGCCGTGGACAATGGTGAACTCGCCGAGACCCATGCGGAGCATATAGTCAATATACCTGTCGAGCTCCATGATGCAGTCGTCAACGGTCAGCCCGCGGACATCGAGCCGCGCGGAGGCATCCATGTTCATCTTGCTCTCGACTCCCGTGCGGCGAGCGCCGGAGTTCGGGCTGCGCTTCTTCGGCGCGTTCTCGATAAGGCGCAGGTTTTTGAGCTTTACACGCGTCTTTGCCGCGCCCGCGAGGACTTCGACATTCCCGTTTCTGTCAACGGGTGAAAGCACTGTCGCCTCCTTGCCGAGATCGGCTATAAGAACAGTGTCGCCCTTTTTGAGCTCGCGCGGGAGAACATAGCCGTCGTTCTCAACGCCCATGGCGACCACAGGGTCGACTGCCTCGTCTATCGCGCCGAGACCCTTTCTGACTGCGGCGCGTGCGCGGCGCGCGAGGTCTGCGGCATCTTTTGTCTTCTCTTTTTCTTTTTTGAGCCTGTCGAGCTCGTCGAGCAGAGCGTAGCTCTCGCGCTTCGCCTGCTGAGTAAGCTTCGCCGCCTGCGCCTTGGCTTTTTCTATCTCCGCCTCGCGCAGAGAATCGACCTCGGCGAGCCGCTTTTCGGCTTTCTCCAGCTCGGCGCGCGCCTTTGCGGTCAGCTCCTTGGCGCGCTCGTGCTCCTCCTCCATGCGGCGGCGGTTCTCTTCGAGCTTGTCAACGACATCTTCAAATCGGACATTCTCGTTGTTGACGAGCTCTTTCGCCCTGTCCACAACGCGCATATCCATGCCCAGACGCTCACAAATCGCAAGCGCGTTCGAGCGTCCGGGAACGCCGATAAGCAGTCTGTATGTCGGGCTGAGGGTCGCAACGTTGAACTCACAGCAGCCGTTTTCGACGCGCGGAGTCTCGAGGGCATAAGCCTTGAGTTCGGCATAGTGCGTTGTCGCGGCGATCTTCGCGCCCTTGAAATGCAGGTCTTCGAGCACCGCCATTGCAAGAGCCGCACCCTCAATGGGATCCGTGCCGGCTCCGAGCTCGTCTATGAGCACAAGGCTGCGGTCGCCCGCCTGACCCATGATATCTATAATATTCGTCATATGCGCCGAGAAAGTCGAGAGCGACTGCTCTATCGACTGCTCGTCGCCGATGTCCGCGAGGACTTCGCTGAACACTGAAAGTCTGCTCCTGTCGCCCGCGGGAATCATAAGTCCGCACATCGCCATGAGCGTGAAAAGACCGACTGTCTTTATCGAGACGGTCTTGCCGCCCGTGTTCGGACCGGTTATAACGAGCGTGTCAAAGTCAGTGCCGAGCCTTATATCAACGGGGACTACTTTGTTTTTGTCAATTAGCGGATGTCTGGCGGCGCGCAGCTCAATCTCCCCGTCGGAGTTGAGCAGAGGCACCGTCGCGCCTATCGAATAGGCATACTGCGCCTTTGCAAAGATAACATTGAGCTCAACGGCGCACTCATAGCTGTTTTTTATCCCCTGCTCGAACTCGCCGACCATAGCGGAGAGCGCTGTAAGTATGCGCTCAATCTCGTCCTGCTCTTTGGAACGCAGGACTTTTATCTCGTTGTTCGCTTCGACGACCGGCATCGGCTCGACGAATACAGTGGCGCCCGATGAAGACGTGTCGTGGACAAGTCCCTGCACCTCGCCGCGGTACTCCGCCTTGACGGGCACGACATAGCGCCCGTTTCGCTGGGTTATGATATTCTCCTGCATGAACTTCGAGTGGTGCGCGGAGTGGGTCATCTTGTCGAGCTGATCGCGAACCTTCGACTCCTGCACGCGAATCTTGCGCCTTATTTCAAAGAGCTCAGGCGAGGCGCTGTCCGCAATCTCCTCCTCGGAGATTATGGCGGAGGTTATCTTCGTTTCAAGATATTTGTTCGGCTGAAGCGCCGAGAAAAGCGGGTCGAGAACGGTCTCGACTCCCGCGTTCGTGCTGCGCCACTGAGCGAGGGCACGCACGGTTCTGAGCACCTCGGCAACATCGAGCAGTTCGCGCATGGAAAGCGTGCTGCCCGCGCCGGCTCGCGCTGCGGCATTATTTACATTGCGAAGCCCGCCGAAGGACGGACCGCCGAAGCGAGCAAGGAGCATATGCGCGTCGCGCGTCTGATTCATCTGCACCTGCGCAAGATCAATATCGCTCTCCGGGCGGAGGCTCAGCGCAAGCTCGCGCGCGTCGGGACATGCCGTGAACTGCGCGAGGCGCTCCAATATTTTATCAAATTCCAAAGCCGTTAAATGGCGGTTCATATTCTGAGACATTGTTATTCCTCTCGTTCTGGTTACTGCTTATATAATATAAAGTTATCACATCTGTGCCGCCATGTAAAGCAAAAAGAAAAAATAAGGCTGACGCATTTGCGGCAAAAACAAAAAGGTCACAATCTGCGTTTTCGGACGCAAACTATGACCTTCAACATTTTTGCTCTTTGGTCTGCGCTGGATGCGACAGCCCTCAGCTTTATCAGTCGCTCGTGTAAGGAAGAAGAGCAACGTGACGGGCACGCTTGATAGCGGTGGTAAGCTCTCTCTGGTGAGCGGCGCAGTTGCCGGTGACTCTTCTGGGAAGAATCTTCGCTCTGTCAGAGATATACTTATGAAGTTTGGCTGTGTCCTTGTAATCTATGCACTCAACCTTGTCGACGCAGAAAGCGCAAACCTTCTTGCGGCCCTTGCGGTTGGGTCTTCTGTCGTTTTTCTCATATGCCATGATGTTAACCTCCTCTTTGGCTAAGATGGAAGCCGAAAGCCGTTTCGCGGCTCGGGGCTATTCGTTCGGCGTCAGACGCCGTGTTCAAGTTTTTCTCAGAACGGGAGATCGTCGCTTATCGGGATCTCCTCAAAATCGTCCGCTCCGCCTGTGGCGAAGGACGCTGCGGGCTGAACGCGCGCGGGCTGCTCGTTCTGGCGGGCACCCGTGCCGGTCTCTGCCTTTGATCCGCAGAAGCTGACTTCCTCGGCAACTATCTCAAACGCGGTGCGCTTGTTGCCGTTCTTGTCTTCGTAGTTGCGCTGCTGGATTCTGCCGCGGACGGCAATCATAGAGCCTTTCTGGAAATAGCGCGAAACGAATTCCGCGGTCTGTCTCCATGCAACTACGTTGATGAAATCAGTCTGTCTCTCCTCGCCGGCTCTGTAGCTGCGCTCGACAGCAACAGAAAAGCTTGTAACTGCTATACCGGAAGCGGTGGTACGCAGTTCGGGATCGGCAGTAAGTCTGCCCATAATTATTGCAACGTTAAGCATCTTTGTTTCCTCACTTTCTGACAACGAGTGAGCGGAGAACACCGTCGGTTATACCGGCGATACGGTAGAACTCCTCGGGGAACTCAGGTGCAGCGCTGAAATTGAACAGAGCGTAGAATCCCTCGGGCTCATCGTTGATAGCGTAAGCGAGCTTGCGCTTGCCCCACTCATCAATGCTGTCCAGAGTGCCGTTCTGCTCGATGAGAGCCTTGAACTTCTCGATGAGAGCGGGAACGCCCTCCTCACCGTTCTTGACGGAGAAAACCATCATTGCTTCATAGCTGTTGTTTGCTGACATTCTTAAAGCACCTCCTTCTGGTCTTTTGGCTGCGGTTCGTCCGCAGCAAGGATTAGCCGCCTTTTTCCTGCGGCAATTAGTTATTTTAACAGTGTTTAGCACTTTTGTCAACATATTTTTTTACATGAGTAAAATCGCGCTAACTCTTGTCAATCGGGCATATTAGTGGTAATATTTATATGAATCAGAAACGAACGCAGGTGATTTTCATGACAAGCCCGGCAACCGGAAGACCCGCGCACAACAGGCGCACGGCATACACAAAAACGGCTATACGCCGCACCTTCTTCGAACTGCTTGAAGAAAAGGACTTCGACAAGATCAGCGTGCGAGAGATATGTCAGCGCGCGGACATCAACAGAAGCACCTTCTACCGCCACTATGACGACATCAACGCGCTGATGAAGAGCATCGAGGCTGAGTTCGTCTCCGATATCGATAATCAGATTGAGAGAATGGACCCCGAGGTTTTCGACGCCGTACTGGTCGGTCTGTTTGATATTGTCAGGGATAATTCCGACCTGTGCTGCTACATGATGAGATGCGGTCCGCGAAAGGGCTTCATCAACTCCCTGTTCGTCAAGAACTACGACAGGACGCAGATAAAGTGGAAGAAATTCTTCCCCGAGATCACGGATAAGCAGTTCCGCTGGATGTATATAATGTTCTTCAACGGAATCGTCAGCGTCATTGCGGAGTGGATAAATTCCGGCTTCCGCGAAGATCCGTCGACTATCGTCTCTTTCACCACAAGCATATATTTTAACGGCTTCAGAAAATATTTCTAAACTGTTTATAATTTTTGGCGACACAAATCACTTTTTGTGTCGCTTTCTGCACATGTTTCCAGATACTGTTCCTTGTTTTCAGGCTCGAGGACAATATATACTTTTATTAATGCGGCATAACCGCTAAAATGAAAGGAGTCCTCAGAATGAGACAGTCACTCACAGTCAGAAGAGCCGAGCACTTCGGCATAAACAGGAAGATAATCGCAAACATGACCGCGCAGAGCTGGCACGACATTCCCCATGTCGTTGTTACAAACGAGCCTGAGGCGTCCGAATTTCTGAAAGTTTTCAAAGAAATCAACGAAGGGCGCGCAAAAGAAGATAAGATCACGCTCAACGCAGTTATATTAAAAGTAATAACAGAGGCGCTCAAGAAGTGCCCCGCGATGAATGCACATATCGATTTTAAGCCCCGCCTTGTCCGTGGGTGCGTGACGGAGTTCGACGAGATAAATATCTCGATGCCCATGCTCCTCGACTCGGGCGAGATGATGACGGTCAACCTGCACAACATGCAGGACAAGAACCTCAGGGATATCAGGGATACGCTCGCCGACGTTCAGCGCAGGGCGAAAAATTCAAATATGTCGCAGGTCATGTACGATGTCTCGCTCAACGACACGCTGCAGGGGCTCGCAAAAGGCAAATTGGTTCAGACGATATCCCGCCTCATCGGCTCAAAGACCGGAAAGTACAAAGTCAAGACCCTCTCCGGCAAGAGCAAGAAAGAATATTATGACATACCCGAGCGCGACAGGCTCACAAAATACGACATT
Source organism: Oscillospiraceae bacterium (assembly GCA_050873305.1). Taxonomy (GTDB): domain Bacteria; phylum Bacillota; class Clostridia; order Oscillospirales; family Acutalibacteraceae; genus CAG-177. The sequence goes on along the minus strand of JBNMIN010000003.1, from coordinate 36,720 downwards.
GAGCAGGGCACGATAACCGTATCGAACCTCGGTTCGCTCTACAAGGACTGGGACGGCATCTGCGCGCTGCTTGAGATAATCCCGCCGCAGGTCGCCGCGATAGGCGTCGGTGCTCCGCGCGACACGGCGATCGCAAACCCCGACGGCACGGTAACGGTCGGCAAGAAGCTCGTCTTCACCGTCGTTTTCGACCACCGTGCGCTCGACATGGGCGATGTAGTCCCCTTCCTGAAATCTATCGACGAGACTTTCAAGAACCCGGAAGTTATCAAGGAGTGGATCTGACGGAGCCTTTATAAAAGGAGAGAATATGGACGAACAGAACAGATGGCTCAGCTGGGCCATTGAACTCCAGAGCCTCGCGCAGGCGGGGCTGACCTACGGGCGCGACCCATATGACCGCGAGAGATACGAGCGGATAAGAGAGATATCCGCCGAGATGGTAGCCCACAAGAGCGACATTCCGGCAGAAAAGGTCAAAGAGCTTTTCTGCAACGAGACAGGATATCAGACGCCGAAAGTCGATACCCGCGCCGCGATTTTCAATGACGGAAAGATTTTGCTCGTCCACGAGTCAAACGGCACATGGTCGCTCCCCGGCGGCTGGTGCGACGTCGATCAGTCGGTCGCGGAGAACACCGTGAAAGAGACCTTTGAAGAGGCGGGCTTGCACGTCACCGCGGACAGGCTCATCGCCGTTCAGGACAGGAACAAGCACAACAAGCCGATATACGCCTACGGGGTCGTAAAAATTTTCGTCCTCTGCTCCGTTGTCGGCGGCGAATTCATTCCGAATATCGAGACGACCGAAACAAAATATTTCGGCAGAGACGAACTGCCGGAGAATCTCGCGGGCGAAAAGACCTCGCGCGAGCAGATACTGATGTGCTTCGACGCAAACGGGAGCAAACATTGGGAGACACAGTTCGATTAAGTGATAAATCCATGTGTAAAGTAGTTTAACTTTACATATGGATTTATGTTATATCAGCGGATTTTTATATAAAGCTGTCTCTGAATCTCAGCAATATCAAGTGTTCTGCGATATTGACCCAAAAAGCGCATTTAACAGCCGAATGTTGTGTAAAGTCATATCACTTTACACTTAAAATTGCAAACCCGACCCGAAAAATTATATCTTCGGGTCGGGTTTCATTATAAAATTCAGGCTATTTCTATCTCAAACGAAACCGCCAGCGACTTCTCTGCGCCGTTGCTGCCGTCCCATTTGAAAGTTGAAGTTCCCGCGCATTTTCCCGCGCCGTAAGGCACGGCATCGGCGGTGCTGCTCATGCCGGAGTCCATCTCGGCGGCGACGAGATACATATCCTGAACATAGCTCTCCCCGCTCCTGATAATAAATTGTCGCGTGGCGTCCTCGGTCATTTCTACGGGATAATCTTTGTCGTAGAACGCTTTTCCGTCCTGCGTCAGAATTTTTTTGCGTATCTCATAGTGCTGCTGATTATATATCGGGAGCGTTGAAATTATATCTTTTCCGCTGTTGTTCGTGACGGTTGCCGTGATATGCACTTCGCCGCCGGATTTGACTTTCGGATTTTCGATATAAACTTTCAGCGTCACTCCGTCGAGAGTTTTTTCAATTGTCTGCAGAGCTGGACTCATTTTGGCAGTGCTTTCTGCCGAAGTGTCCTCCGGAACTGTCGTTCCCGCTGTCTCCGCGTCACCGTTTCGGCACGCCGCAAGGCTCGTTATGAGCAGAACCGATATTAATATAGAAAGTATTGCTTTTTTCATAGCTTTCGCCTCCGGGCTTGATATTCCCGTCATGGGTCTCTGTTTTGGCTATTGAAATATTCTGTTTATTTCATCTTTGCTTAATTCAAATTGAAAGACCTTCTGTACATTGTAAACGCCATCTTCACAATACGTCAGCATAAGCGAACCATTACTAATGGAATCAATTTGTGCAAAATATGCTTTATTAAGCGGTATATCAATTTCTATTTTTTTTATCTCCTCCTCTTTTGTATTAATTGCATAAACAGGACAAGGCCTTTTTATCACCGCATCTGTATTCGGGTCAACATTACTCTCTGAAAAAAATATGTAATCGTCAACAATCGCAAATTTGCAATTTGCGGTGTCAGACTCTTCCATAATAATACGAACGGCTCCTTCTGAATCAATACGGCAGATACAGTTTCTCAAACCATCATACATGCGAAAGGCAAGGTAACTGCCTCTTTTTTCCATAACAATAGGATAAGTCGTACCGATAACTTTATCGAGACCGATAAGTTCCTTCTCCGTTCTTATTTTTCCTTCGTTATCAAAAGAACAAAGTTTATAGAACTCTTTATTGTTGTTTCTTCCATGCACTAAGCCATAGATTTCTCCGCCATCACAGAAGAAACGTTCGATTAACATGCCTCGGCTATTTTTCCATGACTCGCTGTTTTCATACTTGACGTTTAAAATTTCTTTTTTTGAACCGTCAATATTATAAACCGCAAGAGCTGATACGACGGCATAAGGTGTTGTGTCTGATTTAACCTGATAATTTGAATAGGATATAAATTCCCTATTATTCAGTTTACACAAATATATAAACGGGCTCGTCTGCATTGCTTTATCTTCTATTTCCATAGTTCCGGTTTTGCAGTCCAACTTTGTCAGGTAAACCGTATATAAACCATTTGTACCTTCCGCACATAGCCATTCATACCTATAACGATCTTGCATCACTACAGATGAGCCGGATGCAACAATCCAATTCTTGACTTTTTCAGGATATTCTACTATTTTGTATGTTTCGTCAAATATATCTTTTACCTTTCTTACGGTCTCGAGCATATCATTCTTTCTTATATCTTCAGTGCCTAACAGATTATTTCCCACTTTATCAGATACAAAAAATGCAGTGTCATAAGATATACGCGAAACTACGCTTTTTACCGTATCATCTGCAGTCACTTGCGGCAAAATCAGACCTTGAGCTGTTATCTCAGTTTTTATTATGTGTTCATCAATCCGACTTTTCGTTTGAAATGAATTTGAATTTGCTTTATCTTTTGAGGAACAGCCAAACAAAAACATCAAAAAAACTATAGTCGTAAGTATCAAAGCATTTCGACGCATAGCAATGCTTCCTTTCTCACACAAGTATCCGCCTTGCAATGTATTCGCCTTAGGTAAGATAATACTGCGAACCGAATCCAAACTTACGACCTATAACATTGTTTAAATTCGTCCAAGAAACTTTGTGTTCTCCATAAGCGTTCGGAACGGAAGAAAGATACCGAGTCCAATAATAAGGGTCTCCTATAAAATATTTGTTTCCTTCCCAAGTAAAAAGGCCGCTGCACACGCAGAAATGTCCCGGCGTTATATATGGCCATTCACTTGTATTTACACTTTTCATAAGGATAACCATCGGCTGATAATTTAAAACATTATTTTTTAAATCAGCATTAAATACATTTTGACTTCCGGCATATTTTTTATACACATACCTCACATAATCGTCAGGTTTACCGGTAATCACATTGTTCAGATAATTTCTCACCAATGGTAAATCCGGATAAGTAACGCCACATGTATTCTTCCAATATTTCATGATTGTTGCCTGCTCCGGTGCATTTGCGCCTAAATAGTCAGCTATAATGACAATAGTCGCGGCACTGCAATAATCAGACTTGTCTTGCCAATATATCGATGGTCTGAGAACATAATCCGGCATATCAACCCCAGCCACAACAGTTCTACTTTGACGTATTTTAGCTGAATCAGAAGTAATTATAGATCTTTTTTGTGAACCCGCAGATACATCTGCAGAACACGTTTCTCCCTGAAGTATAGACAATTCATTTTCGCTCAAATTCAGCCCATCAAAACTCGTCCTATCTATACCAAGCTGATACGCCTTTTTCATAAGCATTTGTCTCTGTTTATCCGTTTTACATTCCAGAAGCATCTCTCTTAATTGTTCTTCAACACTTTGATATTCTGAATAAGGAATCACAGCAGAATCTCCTATAGGTACAGCATTTGTTTCCTCAGCATTTACAGAAAAAAGAGAGCCGGCAAAAACGGTAATAAGAACAAAAACAACTATTGTAATTGATACTTTTTCAAAAAGTTTTTTCATAGAACTTTCCTCGCTTTCTTTGCTTATATTGAGTGAAATAAAATCCGCCTATATGATCTCGTAAACTATTTATTTAATTAACCATTGATATCACCACCTATTTTTTAATTAAGAGATTCTCCTACAACCAAATAATATCAAATGTCACTAACATTGTCAATCTTTTTTTCAAATAAAATTTAATTATAAAAAACACCCGAAGCCGTTTTCACAGCTCCGGGTGTTCTCGCTTAATTATCTTAGTTAATTTTTGTTTCGGTTATCTTCACTCCGGGCTCGATAACATCGATGCACTTGACCGGGCACGCCTCGTGGCACTTGCCGCAGCCGACGCACTTCTCATAATCGACCTTCGCGCAGAAATTCTCGACCGTGACCGCGCCGTATTCGCAGGTCTTGACGCACTTCATGCAGCCGATGCAGCCCGCCTTGCACTCTTTTCTGGTCTGGGCGCCCTTGTCATGGTTCTTGCACATAACGGCTGCCTTTGCCTCGTGCAGGGGCATCAGATCGATAATGCCCTTGGGGCAGGTGTTGACGCACATCTTGCAGGCGTGGCACGCGAGCGGATTTATTCTCGCAACGCCCTCGCAGATATGAATCGCGTCATAGGGACATACCTCAACGCAGTCGCCGAAGCCGATGCAGCCGTAGACGCACTCTTTCGGTCCGCCGAAAAGCTGAGTTGCCATTTTGCAGCTCTTGACTCCGACATAGTTGAGCTTCGTGTCCGTGTTGTGCATGTTGCCCTGGCAGAGGACAACGGCAGTCATGGGAACGACATCCCCCGCCGCGAGTCCGGTTATCTTTGCAATAGCTTTGCTGACCTCCGCGCCGCCGGGCATGCAGCGTCCGGTGTCGGTAGTCTTGCCCTGTGAGAGAGCTGCCGCATAGCCGGAGCAGCCGGAGAAGCCGCACGCGCCGCAGTTTGCGCCGGGCAGCGCCGCCTGAATCTCCTCGGCCTTTTCATCGACCGGGACAGCCATGACCTTTGACGCAACGGCGAGACCGAGACCGGCTATAAGTCCGATGACGGAGACGATGACAACCGCAATTATAATAAGATGCATATTATCCCGTCCTTTCTCAACCGAATATGCCGTCGACAACGCCCGAGAATCCGAGGAAGGAGACCGAGGTGAGTGATGCGGCAATGAGCGTTATGGGCAGACCCTGAAGGAAATTCGGCACGTCGCAGCTCTCAAGGCGCTCTCTGACGCCCGCGAACATGACCATAGCGAGCATGAAGCCGAGACCGCCGCCGAGCGAACGCATCATCGACTGGCCGAAATTGTAGTTGTTCTCAACGTTTATAAGCACGACGCCGAGCACCGCGCAGTTCGTTGTTATCAGCGGAAGATAGATGCCAAGCGCATTGTAAAGCGCGGGCATATACTTCTTGAGGATTATCTCGACGAGCTGAACAAGAGCCGCTATGACGAGAATGAACACTATAGTCTGGAGATATTCGAGGTCATTGGGCACGAGTAGCTTCGCGTTGATGGGATATGTAACGGCAGTCGCGAGCAGCATGACGAATATAACAGCTGCACTCATTCCGACTGCGGTGTTGAGCTTCTTCGACACGCCGAGGAACGGGCAGATGCCGAGGAACTTTGCGAGAATGAAGTTCTCTGTAAGGATACCGGTAAGCAGTATTGAAAGCATTATTTTCATTTGCCTGCCGCCTCCTTTCCGTCCTTTTTGTTTTCAACTTCGCCGCGAAGAGAGCAGGAAGCCGCCATCGGGCAAGCCTCGCAGCCCTTGAGCTCCGCCTTTGAAAGACCCTTCTTGTCGGCAAGCTTGTTGGCGCACGCCATGAGTATGCCGAAGACAAAGAAGCCTCCGGGAGGCAGGATGAATATCAGCATCGGGCTGACGGAAGCCGGGATTATCTGAAGTCCGGCGATAGCGCCCGTGCCGAGCAGCTCTCTGACTGCGCCCATGAGGAGCAGCGCTGCGGTGAAGCCGACGCCCATGCCGAGACCGTCAACGGCGGAGGCCGCAACGGAGTTCTTGCAGGCGAACGCCTCGGCTCTGCCGAGGATGATGCAGTTGACGACTATCAGCGGCAGGTAAACGCCGAGCTGAGCGTCGATCTGCGGAACGAACGCCTTGACGAGCATTTGGACTATCGTAACGAACGAAGCGATTATAACTATATAAGCGGGAATTCTGACCTTCTGGGGAATCACCTTTTTGAGCGCCGAAATGGCGATGTTCGAGCATACAAGGACTATCGAAGCTGCGACGCCCATGCCCAGCGCACTCTCGACCGAGGTCGAAACCGCAAGCGTCGGGCAGGTTCCGAGCACCAGACGGAGAACGGGGTTCTCAACGAGAATGCCCTTGGTAAACTCCTGAAAAAGACTTTTTTTCTTTGCCATTTTTTACTCCGCCCCCTTTAAATTGGATTCATAGTAGCTCAGCGCCTCATTGACTGCCGCCGTGACGGCTTTCGAGGTTATCGTAGCGCCGGTGAGCGCCTGAATTTCGTTGCCGGAGGCACTGTTTTTGTTGACTGCAATATCCTTGACCTTTCCTTTGAACTGATCGAGGAAGCTGGCGTTCTGGGCTTTCATGCCGAGACCGGCGGTCTCGCTGAGTTCGAGCGGCGAAATGCCGGTGACCGCGCCGTTTTTGTCGACTCCGGTCATTATCTTCACATCTCCTCCGTAGCCCTTGGAAACTGTGACAAAGACATAGCCGACTTCGTTGCCGCTTGCATCCTTGCCGACGGCGTAAGTTCCGCTGCCGCCTTTCATCTCCTGCGTTTCGCCGAACTGAGTCGCGGCGGGCAGGACCTTTTGCCTTGTTTCGACCTCGGTCTGCGCCGAGAGTTCCGCTATCTTCGGAGCCGTGACTTTATTTGTGACGGCGAGAAGAGTCGTGGCGACGAGGCATATCAGAAAGAGCGCTACAGTCGGGATGGCAAATTCCTTGAAATTCTTCATGCCTTCTCAGCCCCTTTCTTCTTTTTTTCCTTGACCGTGCCGAAAGGCTTCGGGGTGGTCAGATGCTCTATATGGGGAACGAGTATGTTCATAAGGATTATTGAGAACGAGACGCCCTCGGGCAGCGAGCCGAAGAGTCTGATGAACGAGGTCAGCAGACCGCAGCCGATGCCGAAGATTATCCTGCCCTTGAGATTGATGGGCGAGGTGGTGTAGTCGGTAGCCATGAAGAACGCGCCGAGCATAAGTCCGCCGCTGAGCAGCTGATAGGCGACAAAAGTGAAATCGCCCTTACCGGCTATGAGCATTATAACGGCTACAGTGCCTATAAACGACAGCGGAATGGCGGGAGAGATTATCTTTCTTATCATCAGATAAACTCCACCGATTATCAGAGCCACTGCGCAGGTCTCGCCGAGGCTGCCGCCGCGGATGCCGATGAGCATATCAACGAGGCTCGGCAATCCGTCTGAAAGCTCGCCGCCCTTTGTCATCATGGTAAGGGGCGTTGCGGTGGTGACCGCTTCGGCGCCCTTGTCGAGCCACGAGAGGGGCTTTATCCATGTTGTCATGGCGGTCGGGAACGAGACCATAAGGATGATTCTTCCGGTTATTGCGGGGTTGACGAAGTTCTGGCCGATTCCGCCGAAGAGCTGTTTTACAACAACTATCGCGATAACGGAACCTATCGCCGCCTGCCACAGCGGAATAGAAACGGGCAGGTTAAAGGCGAGCAGAAGTCCGGTGACGACCGCGCTCAGATCTCCGAGCGTGTTGCTGCGCTTCATGATTTTGCGCGACAGATACTCGGAGAGCATGCATGTGCCTATCGTTACGAGGCAGACGAGCAGGACGCGCGGACCGAAGAGCCAGACGGACGCCGCAAGGGCGGGAATCAGCGCGATAATAACATTGAGCATTATTCCGCTGACCGTCTGAGCCGAGCGCACATGGGGAGATGCGCTGACTGTAAGTTTCTTTTCAGGCATTTCAGGCATTTTTGCTCTTCTCCTCTCTCAGCATCTGTTTTGCAAGGCGCATATACTGGACAAGCGGCTTTGCCGCGGGACATGAATAAGCGCATGAGCCGCACTCCATGCAGACCATGGCGCCGGATTTTTCAAGCCTGTCTATATCCTTCGCCTTTATATAGCGTTCAACAAGCGTGGGCATAAGGCTCAGCGGACATGCCGCCGCGCATCTGCCGCAGCGGATGCAGTCGCGCTCTTTCTTGACCTTCGACGCATCGTCGGCAAAGGCGAGAATGGCGTTGTTCTGCTTGAGAACTGGAATATCCGTGTTGACAACGGCAAGTCCCATCATCGGACCGCCGGTTATTATCTTTCCGGGCTCGGCTTTGAAGCCGCCGCAGAAGTCGATTATCTCGCCGACGTTCATGCCGATAGGCACGCGGACATTCTTCGGGTCGGCTATCGCGGAGCCGTCAACGGTCAGCGAGCGGCTGACGAGCGGCTTGCCGCTCTTGAGATATCTTGCTATAAATGCGACGGAGGCGACGTTCATAACAACGCAGCCGACATCGGCGGGCAGCTTTCCGGGCGGAACCTTTCTGCCCGTGGCGGAGAGCACCATCATCTTCTCTGCACCCTGGGGATACTTCGACTTGAGCGTCATGAGGCGCACCGCGTTATCCTCCGCAACATCTCTGTCCGCTATAGCCTTGAGCACTTTGAAAGCCTCGGGCTTGTTGTCCTCCGCGGCGATAACGACGCGCTTGAAGCCGAGTATCTCTTTTAAAGTATAGATGCTCGAGAGGATGTCCCACGAATTTTCAAGGCACTCGCGGTAGTCAACGGTTATGTAGGGTTCGCACTCCGCGGCGTTGACTATAAGTGTGTCAACATTCTTGTCGGGCGGGATACGCAGCTTGACATGCGTGGGGAAACCCGCTCCGCCGAGTCCGACAAGACCGGAATCCCTGACGGCGCGAAGGAAGCTCTCCTTGCCCGTCACCTTCGGCGGCTCAAGACCGTCGAAAAGGCGCATCTCGCCGTCGGACTCTATCTCCACCGCCTGAGTGATAACGCCGTTTGCAAGCGTCGCCTGCTTGACTGCGCTGACGGTACCGGATATCGATGCGTGGATCGGCGCGCTGAGGAATTTGTCGCTGTCGCCCACTATCTGTCCGACCGAAACTTTGTCGCCCGCTTTTACAGTGGGTGTGCACGGTACACCGATATGCTGCTGCATGGGCAGGAGCACTTTTTCGGGGACTGGAATTCTTACGACTTCACAGTCTGCGGTGTTCTTGTTGTGGTTGACATGCACGCCGCCGCGTACCTGCTTGACAGCTTTGAGAACACCGTCGAGTTTAACCGAGCTCATTTCTTCAACTCCTTATGATTAATTATTACTTCTTTATTATAAACCGCGTCTGTTTTTCGAGTGCCGGCATAACTATGCGCAGCACCGTTCCAGTAACAGCTCCGGTTATAAGCGAAAATATCAGCAGTGCCGGCGCATAGCCGAGCACGGCTCCCGTCCCCGTGAGCACCGCCGCGGCGGCGAGCTGACCTGCGTTGTGGCATACGGCGGCGATTATCGACGCGCCGAGCAGACCGAAGGGATCGGATTTTATTTTTGTTGCCGCCCACATCGCGAGGGTGCTGAGCACTCCTCCCGCAAGGCTCATGAAAAACGCCGTCGCGCCGCGTGTCATCAGCGCAAAGAGCGCCTTGAACACGGTTATGCACATCGCCTGCGGCAGTCCGAGAGTGAGAACAGTGAACATCGTCACTATATTTGAAAATCCAGGCTTCGCTCCCGGCGGCAGAAACGGCAGAGATGGAATCAGATTTTCGAGAAACGAGAGCGCGATCGCCTGGGCGCAAAGGATACCTAAAAGAGCGGTTTTTCTCGCTTTCATGGGCATATCCTCCCGGTCAGGGCATCGTGCCGTTTCTCCGAGCCCTCGAGCCTTATCACGACCCCTGCGGGCAGGCACGCGGCTGTGTCACCCGGGCGGGTGAGTTTGCCCGATTTTACGCACAATTTATCATGGCAATCCGCGTCCTCGAACCAGACAGCGCCATCCTTTATTTTTATCACGACCCTGGGGTCGGTGTCGGGTGTTATTGTCATATCAGCGCTCTTGTCGAGCGTTACGCGGCGGTACACTTCGCCGCCCGCATAGATGACCGCCTCGGTCTTTCCGTTCGACGGCAGAAAACGCCATATCAGAAGAGCCGCGCCGACGCAGAGTATGACCGCTATCAATGCGATATCGGCTTTTTTTACGAATCTGCACTGCATCTGTCTCCCCCATTATAAAAGTTTGAATCCGTCCTTTTCAAGTTTGAAGCTGTCCGCGAGAGAACCCGTGACCCTGACGTTCTTATCATTGAACACGAACACCGCCTGCGCGCCGTATTTTTCAAGCAGCGGCAGCGATTTTTCGTAGCCGAGCACGAAGCACGCAGTCGAAAGCGCGTCGGACATAAACCCGTCGCTGCAAACGACCGTCACGCTGACAAGTCCGCTCTCTGCGGGATAACCCGTTTTCGGGTCGAGTATATGGTGATAGCGCACGCCGTCGCGGTCAAAATACCGTTCGTAGCTGCCGGAAGTCGAAACGCATGTCGCGGGCAGAGTCAAAACCGCAAAGCTCTCGGTCGGGCTCTCCGAAAAAGGATCTCTTATCCCGACAGTGAATCTTTCTCCCTCGCCGTAGAGAAGTATGCTCCCGCCGACGGAGACGACTGCGCGCTTTATTTTCGAATTTTCGAGCACTCCGCGCACCTCGTCGCAGGCGATGCCCTTGCCGACCGAGCCGAGGTCGAGCACCGTGCCCGACGGTATTTTTATGCCGTTTTCGTTTATCTCTATGGCGGAACCTGTGCCGTTGAGCGCCGAGTTGATTTCATCCTTGCCGGGCACTCTCTCATTGCCCGTGCCGAAGCCCCAGAGGTCGCTGAGCCTGCCGAGCAGAGGGTCAAACGCGCCGCCGCTCGACTTTCTCAGCTCTTCACACTTCGAGAGTATATCCTCCATCTTCTTTTCGGGGTCGTTTATCTTCCCGTTTGCAGAAGACGAAAAGAGAGTTATCTTAACGCTCTGTCCCGCCGCGTCGTTTATCTCGCTGACGGCGGATGTTTCGATATGGCGCGAAAGTAGCTTGTTTTCGAGCTCCGATATGCAGTCAAAAACCGCCTCGCCGACCTTTTTCGCGTTTTTTCCCTCGATGTCCGCGCTGACGGCGGTGTTCATCATCGCAGACGAAGACGAAAACTCACGGCTCTGCTTTATGCCGTCGTATGCCACAAGACCGATTAGTATAGCAGCCGCCGCGCACAAAAGCGCGACAATCAGCTTTTTCGAGCTTTTTTTCATCGGTCTCCCTCCGCAGTCAAGACTTCCATATACCTATAACATATATATTTTACATTGTTTTTCTGCAAACTTCAAGAACTTAAAATTGTCATTTCCGACGGCGAAAAAATATAGAAATATTTCTTTATCGATACAAAAATTGCTTTTTAAGCTCGATGTACAAAAAAATACAAAAATTTTATTAAAACTTAATAAAATTTCGTCCTTTTTATGGTGACAGAACTAAGAAAATATGGTATAATCTAACAAAATATTTCGATAATATTATCAGTTATGACGAAAATTTATTTTGCCATAACGCTAATATAAAGCAAAATTCGGAGATAATCTATGTTTGAACAGTCAATCAGCGTCGACAGAATGGAGCAGGCGGTCAGCCTGTTCGGCAGTTTCGACGAAAATATTAAAATGATAGAAAAAGAGTTCGATGTCGGCGTTGTCAGCCGCGGCTCGGAGATAAAGGTCACGGGCGAGGCGGAGAACGTCTCAAAGGGCGTGCGCGCGATAAACGGACTTCTGATGCTCATCAACCGAGGCGAGGCGCTCAGCGACCAGAATGTCCGCTATGTCATCTCGCTCGTCAACGAGGGCAACGAGGATCAGCTCCCGCAGATGACTGCGGACTGCATCTGCATCACTTCAAAGGGCAGACCGGTCAAGCCGAAAACGCTCGGTCAGAAGAAATATATCGAAGCCATCCGCAAAAATACGGTCACTCTCGGCGTCGGCCCCGCCGGCACCGGCAAAACTTATCTCGCGGTCGCCATGGCGGTGACGGCTTTTCGCGCAAAGGAAGTCAACCGTATAATTCTTACCCGCCCCGCAGTTGAAGCGGGCGAGAAGCTCGGATTCCTGCCCGGCGATCTTCAGCAGAAGGTTGACCCCTATCTGCGCCCGCTCTACGATGCACTGTTCGATATGCTCGGCGCGGAGAGCTTCCAGAAGCAGCTCGAGCGCGGAAATATAGAAGTCGCGCCCCTCGCATATATGCGCGGACGCACGCTTGACGACAGCTTCATTATCCTCGACGAGGCGCAGAATACCTCGGTCGAGCAGATGAAGATGTTCCTGACCCGTCTCGGCTTCAACTCGAAGATGGTCGTCACGGGCGATATCACCCAGATCGACCTGCCAGACGGCAGGCGAAGCGGTCTCGTCGACGCGGTGAAGATTCTCAAAGATGTCGACGATATTCAAATTGTCAGGTTCAACGAGCGCGATGTGGTCAGACACAAGCTCGTTCAGGATATAATCAAAGCCTACGAAAAACACGAGGATGTGAAAAAAAGAAAATGAGAGGCAAAGTTAAGGTAATTATCACAAACGACCAGCATGAGGTCAAAATACCGACAGGAGTAAGAATGCTCGTGCGCCGCGCATGCACCGCGGTTCTGACACTCGAGGAATTTAACGATCCTGCCGAGATAAGCGTCCGCTTTGTGGACGACGAAGAGATACACAGACTCAACCGCGAATACCGCAACGTGGACAGGAGCACCGACGTGCTCTCGTTCCCCCTTGGCGAAAACGGAGTGTATGACACAAATCTTGACACGGGCGCAAAGATGCTCGGCGACATAGTCATTTCTATCCCCCACGCAGTCAGCCAGGCCGAGCGTTTCGGCCACACGCTCCAGCGCGAGATAGCATTCCTTACCGTACATTCGATGCTCCACCTGCTCGGCTATGACCACGAGGGCGGCGGAATCGAGAGCGTGCGTATGCGCGAAAAGGAGGAGACCGTCTTGACTCAGCTCGGTCTGCCCAGAAGCGGAAGCTACTATATGGGTGACGAATAAATGAAAGGTCTGCTCAAAAGCTTTGTCTATGCGGGTTCGGGAATCGTCACCTGCATCAGGCAGGAGAGAAATATGCGCGTGCACCTCGTGTGCATGATATATATGTATTCATATCTCCTGATCTATGACTTCTTCGAGGTCTCGCGCACCCAGTTTGCGATAATTTTTATCGCGAACGCGATAGTTGTCATGGGCGAGCTGTTCAACACCGCTATAGAAGCGGTCGTTGACATGGCGGAGGAGAAGTTCAGCGAGAAATACAACCGCCTTGCTAAAATATCGAAAGATACCGCAGCGGGAGCCGTGCTCGTCGGCGCGATATTCGCCGTTTGCACGGGCATTGCGATTCTCGCTCAGCCCGACGCGTTCAGGGCGATGTTCGCCTACTACGCAGAGAAGCCGTATATGATAGCTGTATTGATCGCCAGCCTTGTGCTGAGCTTCACTTTCATATTCACGGGCTTCAATTTCAAGAAAAAAGACAAATAATATATAAAAAATCAATGACCGCTGACTGTCATATCAGCGGTCATCTATATGAGGAGAAGTTATGACTCAGACAAGAACCGCTTTCATCGCAATAGTCGGCTGCCCGAATGTCGGCAAGTCGTCGATACTCAACCGCCTGCTCGGGCAGAAGGTCGCCGTCGTGTCGCCCAAGCCGCAGACCACGCGAACGAAGATAATGGGCGTGCTGACCGAGGACGAGGTTCAGCTCGTTTTCACCGACACCCCCGGCTTCCACCGCCCGCGCACGAAGCTCGGCGAGAAGATGATAAAGGCGGTCAGCGACAGCATCTCGGGCGTTGACGCGTGCCTCTTCGTTGTTGAGCCCTCGGGCGAGCTGCGCGACGCGGAAAAAGATCTTCTCAAGAAGTTCAAAGACGAGAAAATGCCCGTCATTCTCGCCATAAACAAAATAGATTCCGTCAAGCAGAAAGAGCTGCTTATCGAGCGCATGGCGCAGTTCTCCGCGCTCTATGATTTCGAGGCAATAGTCCCCTGCTCCGCGCTCAAGGGCGACGGATTCGGCGATCTAAAAGACGAGCTGTTCAAGCAGGCTCAGCCCTCGCCGCATTTCTTCCCCGACGACACTCTGACCGACCAGCCCGAGCGCGTGCTCGCCGCCGAGATAATCAGAGAAAAGCTTTTGAATCTCCTTGACGACGAAGTGCCGCACGGCGTTGCGGTATGCATAGAGAGAATGCACGAGCGCGAGGACTCGAATATAACCGATATCGACGCTACAATCTACTGCGAGCGCGAGAGCCACAAGGGCATAATAATCGGCAAAAAGGGCGAGATGCTCAAAAAAGTTTCGACAAAAGCGCGCGAGGATATGGAGCGCTTCTTCATGTGCAAAATCAACCTCCACTGCTGGGTAAAGGTCAAAGAGGGCTGGCGCAACAGAGAGGGACTCATCCACAATTTCGGGCTCGACAACGAATAAAATTTTTCCTATCATAAATGCGCAGTGCAGTGAAAAAAATATTTTTACACTGCACGGAGGAGCGCACATCGCGCGTTTATCATAGATGAAAAATACGGACAAAAACACGGTTCAGAATGCATGGAACGCCTTTAAAATGAGCGGCAGGGTCGAGGACTATCTCCGCTATGCAAAGACGAATATCCGCGTGGGAGGTGAAACAGCGAGTGCAGACGCAGACAGAGGGGCTGATAATCAAGTCCCGCGATATCAATGAAAACGACACCGTCGTCAAAATTTTGACGGGCGACCTCGGGCTCATCTCCGCCTTTGCCAACGGCACGAAGAAAGTGAAGAGCCGAACCGCGAGCGCCGCCGTTTCACCGATGACATACTCCCGTCTGACCCTCTACCGCGGGCGCGAGAGCTACATAGTTGACGACGCAAAGGCGATAGATGTTTTTTTCGGGCTGCGCGAGGATATTGAAAAATTATCGCTTGCAAATTATTTTTGCGAGCTTGCGGGCGAGTTTTCGCCCGAGAACACAGAGGCTCACGAATTCTTGAGCCTGACGCTGAATTTACTGCATCTGCTGTCCGAGGACAAGCGAAGCGCGGATTTTCTAAAACCCGTCGGCGAGCTTCGTATGCTCGCGCTCGCGGGCTATATGCCCGACCTCGCCGGATGCCAATCCTGCGGGAACGAGCTGCCCGACGAGCCTGTTTTCAGCCTGCGCCATGCGGGATTTTTCTGCCGTAATTGCGCACCCGACGGCGAGGGAATCCCCGTAACACCCGGCGTGATAAACGCCATGCGCCATATCTGCACCTGCGATGACCGCGCGCTTTTCGCGTTCCGTATGCCGGACAGCTCGCTGAAAATCCTCGGTGATATCACCGAGCGCTACCTGCTTCTCCAGCTCGGGCATAAGCTGAGGACACTGGATTTTTACAAGAGCATAAAGATGTGAGTGTTGCGGACATCCAAATTCGGATGTCCGTTTTTTCAACTACCGCTCATCCTATTGCTCTCAAAAAAATCGTCTATAAAGTTTTTATTTTTGAATTTTTGTTGACATTCGGTAAAAAATCCCGTAAAATAATGTCGAACAGAAAAAATATTATAACAAAGGAGCATCACAATGGACAAAAAACGAACCGAAGATAACCTTGAAAGTGTCAGCGTAATAACGGCACGGCGTCTTAAAATTTCAATTGCCATGATAGTGCTCTTTTTTATCAGCGGTATATGCGCTATTTACATATACGGTGCTGTAACTGGAATCGTTTGCGCATTCTGGATTTGCTACCTTGTCATAACGATAATAATGATCTACCGAAACACAGCCGATGTCAAGGACAATCTATATGAAGCACTCGATGAGCTCGACGAACGCTATGCTGAGTTTGAAGCGCAAAACAGGGAACTCAAGACGCAGAACAAAGAGCTTTTGAAAAAGCTCAATCGAATTGAGGCGATGCTCAGCGCCGCCGAGGAGCCCGAAACAGAGGATACCGAAACAGAAAACACCGAAACAGAGAATACCGAAGAAAGCTGAACAAAAATCAAAGCCGCGGTTCGCATTATTTGCAGTGAACCGCGGCTCTTAATTTTATCCCGTCGTGCTCTCACTCTGCGCGGCATTTTTTGTCGGAAAATCGAAGCCCTGCATGAAGCCGTCGAGCTCGGTCGAGCAGATGTCGCCGCCTATCACCGCGCCCTCATAGACGAGGATATTCGCCTGCACCGTCCCGCTGTCGCCCTCATAGCCGGGGTAATTTTTTATGTTGTATGTCCAGCGCTTTGCGCGCTTGCCCGCATATGGAGTCAGGTCGAGGTTCTGCGCTTTCTGAATCTCATTGTATTTTTCATATCCCCTGTCGAACTCGGCGGGGATTATAACCTCTGCGACCTCGGCCGGGTCCTCCTCGATATCCCAGCCGAACTGGGACAGAAACGCCGCGCGTTCCGAGGCGTTCGACGCCTTGAGGCTTATCGCGTTGTCGCTGACCGCGGGCTTTCCGCGGTTTATCAGCAGCACCACCGCCACCACGGCGAGCACCGCCGCGAACGCAGTCAAGGCAATTTTCAGCTTTGAGGATTTTATTGAAAACACAAACACTTTTCTCCGCCCCTTCGCGCTTATAAAGATAGTTGATATATATGCTCATTTCTCCCGCTTTATCACGGTTGACAAATCTTGCTGAAATGGTAATATTATACTGTAACTTATTTCACATTTCGGAGGCACGAAAAAGCATGAAAAAATGCAGTCTCATTCCCTTTGCCGTTCTCGCCGCAGCCGCGGGCGCAGGCGCGGCAGTCGGCAGAAAATTAAAGACCGACAAGGCTTTCCGCCGCGACTTTGACGACGCTGTGGGAAAAGGTATCCTCGCCGCCGTCGGCAAGATTGCCGACAAGCTCCCCGAGCCGAATTTCGGCGATGTCTCGAACTATCAAAGCCGCAATTTTTACCCCGGTCACGCCGAATTTGCATCATCGGGCAAGCGCGGTTCAAGATGGCGTCTCGGCTACGCCCGCCGCAGTCTCGTCCCCGATGACTACAATCAAAAGGACTACTACATAGCGGGCTATCTCTCCTATCCGCCTAATATAATGAGCGGCATTATCGACGACCAGGCGGTGCGCGTTATCTGCCTCGACGATTCGAGCGGACGCGGGAGCGTAATTTTTGCCGTCATTGACTGCGTCGGAATATCCGGCACGGACATACGCCGCATACGCGAGAGACTGGCGGACTTCGCAAAAGAAAATAATATTATTTCCATCAATATTTCCTCAATCCATTGCCACAGCGCGATCGACACGCAGGGTCTCTGGGGCGATCTGCCGAAGATGCTCAAGAACAATGTCAAGGCGACCAAAGACGGACGGTATGACGATATCATCTCCGGGCGCGACCCCGAGTTCATGGAGAATCTGTTTGAAAAGACCGCAGACGCGATAAAAGAGGCGTTTGATTCCATGCAGCGCGGAAAGCTCACCTATGTGCGCACCGACGCTATCGACTTCGCGCGCGACAAGCGCCCGCCCTATATTTGGGACAAAGATATAGTCCGCCTGCGCTTCATCCCCGACAACGGCTCGGAAGAGACCGTAGCCGCGTTCATGGCGGCTCACCCGACCGCGCTCGGCGCGAAGAACACCCTGCTCAGCTCCGACTACATCGCATCGATGGAGCAGGAGATAAACAAAGCGGGCAAGAACTTTATATTCTTCCAAGGCGCGGAGCTTGCGATAGCCCAGCAGCGCGACTGCATAACCGAGCATGACGGCTCGGAGGGCTGGCAGGAATACGGCAAGACGCTCGGACGCTTCCTGCTCTCTATCCCCGAAGAAGACGAGAGGCGCGTCGCGACTTTTATAAATATCAGAAACCGCGAAATATTCATCCCGGCAGACAATCCGATACTCATCGCCGCCGCAAAAGCGGGACTCGTTGACAACACTGTTCTGCACGACCCGAGCGAAAAATCCGGCTACTGCTTCGTCAGCGAAGTCGGCTATGCAGAAATTGGCAAGGAGCTGTCCCTCGCTCTCATACCCGGCGAGCTTGCGCCCGAGATTCTGCTCGGCGGCGCATACGGCGCAGACGAGAGCTTCAACCGCACCGCGTGGGAATATCCGCCCATGCGCGACATGATTCCCGAGGGCAGAGAGCTGAGCGTTATAGGTCTGTGCAACGACGCGATGGGATATATCCTGCCCGACAACGACTATGGCAGCGTCATAGCAAAAGACCACTACGAAGAGGCTGTCTCGGCGGGAAAACGCGCGGGGTCGACGATAACAAAAGCATTCGGAGAGCTTGTGAATAGTCTCCGATAAAAAATAAAATACAACGGAGGTCCACTATGCGTAAAAACATCCTGCGAACCCTCAGTATTATTCTCGCGGCAGTTCTGCTGCTCTGCGCGAGCCTGCCCGTTTTCGCCCAGAGCGCAAAATGCGCCTGCGGCACGCCGCCCGTTATCTATGTTGCGGCTCTCGGCAGCGCGAAGCTGTATCTTGACAAAGGCACGGAAAACGAGCGCCTGCTCTTCAGACCCGACACCGCCGCCTATCTGCGCCTCGCCGCGCGTCTTGCGCCGTCAATAGCCCGCCTTGCTATAGACAAGAATTATGACGCATTCGGCGACGCACTCATCGACGGAGTTTCGGATATCTTCGGCGACTTGCAGATGGACGAAAACGGCGACTCGACAGACCGCGTGACTTCGGACGCCGAGCTGCCCGACGACCCCGACCACGGCGTTGACAAGAGCTACTATTTCGCCTACGATTTCCGCGAGGATCCGCTGACCGTTGCGGACAAGCTGCACGAATATATCGCCTGCGTAAAGAAGCTCACCGGGCACGACACAGTGCTTCTGCGCGCCTCGTCCATGGGCGGCGTTATGACCATGGCGTATTTCTACAAGTACGGCACCGAGGGCATCGACGCGTGCATCTTCCAGTGCTGTCCGATTCTCGGCACGCAGGTTGCGGGCGACCTCTTCACGAAAAAAATTACTATTGACCCGGACGCCCTCGTGCGCTACGCCTCCCAGCTCCCGACCGATGAGCAGTGGCAGTCCGATCTGCTCGGCGTTGTTCTCGATATGCTCAATTTTGCAGGCGTTTTCAAGGCTCTCGTCGGCGTTGCCGACAGACTGCTCGAGAATCTGACCGACAGGGTCTTTGACGAGTTCATGTACCCGGTGTTCGGCTCGATGCCCGGAATATGGAGCTTCGTGACCGACGACGAATACGAGCAGGCGAAGGAAATGACCTTTAATAAAAACACATCGAAGAAGCTCATCTCCCGCCTCGACGAATATCACTACAACGTCCAGTGCAAAGCCGGAGAGATACTGAACAAGGCGAAGAAAGACGGCGTGAAAATAATGATAGTCGCGGGCTACAACAAGCAGCGCACTCCTCTCGTTGAGTCATATATGGCAAACAGCGACGCGACCGTTGACACGAAATATGCCTCCGTCGGCGCTATCGTTGCCGATCTCAATTCAACTCTCCCCGACGGTTATGTTCAGAAGAACGAAGCGGGCGCTCACGACCATCTTTCAAAGGACGGCGTGATAGACGCATCGACCTGCCTCATGCCCGAGAACACATGGTTCATAAAAGATATGCTCCACTGCAAGATACATGACGGACACAAGGCGATGTACAACTGGTTCTTCTATTCCGAGTCGCAGCCCGATGTCTGGTCGAACGAAAAATATCCGCAGTTTCTGCAAAACGATGTGAACGCGAAAACGCTCACTCCCCTCGGCACTCAGGCGCGCCCCGAGCAGTCCGAAAGCGGATTTGAAAGCGCCGGCAAGCCCCTGACTCCGCAGACCGGCTCGGCATCCTTTGCGGCGGTTATCCCGCTCTTATTCGCCCTGCCCGCCGGAGTTGTTTCAAGGCGGCGCAAACGCTCATAACAGAAAAATGCAACAGCCGACGGCCATGTGTTCCGCTGTCGGCTGTTTGTTCTTTATTTAACGGTTAAATATTTGTAAATCATACTTTTTCGGGCTTGAAATAGGCGTAAATAATGTATAAAATAAGACTGTAAATCAAGTGCTGCTTTTTATAGGGCACAACAAGAAAGGTCGTGCAAAGATGGCAAGATTTCTCTACTCCGCCTTTTCCGACGAAGCCGCCGACAGCATCGACGGTCAGATATCCGCCTGCAAGGCAAACGGCGTGACGCACATGGAGCTGCGCGGCGTTGACGGCAAGAACATCTCCGAGTTCTCCGTTGACGAGGCAAAGGCACTCAAGGAAAAGCTTGACGCAAACGGCATGAAGGTCTCTTCCATAGGCTCTTACTACGGAAAGATCGAGATAACCGACGATTTTGAGCCCCATTTCGAGGGCTTCAAGAACACAGTTGAAGTGGCGAAGATACTCGAAGCGAAGTATATCCGCCTGTTCAGCTTCTATTTCACAAAGGGCGAGAGCTACGAAGAGTACCGCCCGGAGGTCATGCGCAGAGTCAGAGCCATGGCTGAATATTCAAAGGAGCGCGGAGTCCTCTGTTGCCACGAGAACGAGCGCGGTATTTACGGCGATATCCCCGAGAGATGCCTCGATCTCCACAAGGAGCTCGGCGATGTCATCGGCGGAATTTTCGACCCCGCGAACTATATTCTCAACGGCGTGGATATTCTCCCCGCATATGAGCTGCTCGAGCCCTACATCACCTATATGCATGTAAAAGACGCGATAGGCGCCGAGGAGACGGTCGTCCCCGCCGGTCAGGGCGACGCTCATTTTGACGAGCTAATCCGCCGTTTCAACAAAAAAGAGGGCGAGAGATTCCTCTCCGTCGAGCCGCACCTCAAGGTGTTTGACGCACTCAAGACCATTGAGCGCGACGACAGCCTTTCGATAAAGATGGATAAGTTCACTTATCCCGACAACAACGCATCCTTTGCAGCCGCAGTGAACGGCATAAAGGAAGTTGTTGCAAGAGTCAAGACCCTGCGCTACGGTATAATCGGCGTGGGCAACATGGGTTCCGCTCACCTCGGCTATTATCTCGACGGGCTCATCCCCGAGATGGTTCTTACGGCGATAGCCGATATCGACCCCGCAAAGCTTGAGCGCGCCGAGAAGAAATGCCACGACAGAAGCTGCGAGATAAAATGCTTTGACTCCGCCGAGGCTCTCATTGACTCGGGCGAGGTCGACGCTGTTATAGTCGCAACGCCGCACTATTCTCACCCGCCGATAGTCGAATACGGTCTGACTCACGGCGTACATGTACTCAGCGAAAAGCCCGCGGGCGTCTATACAAAGCAGGTTCGCGAGATGAACGAAGTCGCCTCAAAGAGCGACAAAGTATTCGCGCTGATGTTCAATCAGAGGACGAATCCCATGTATATCAAACTGCGCGAAGTCGTGCAGAGCGGCGAATACGGCGAGCTGCACCGCTTCAACTGGCTCATCACCGACTGGTACCGCACGCAGGCATATTATAACTCCGGCGGATGGCGCGCAACCTGGAGCGGCGAGGGCGGCGGCGTCCTGCTCAACCAGTGCCCGCATCAGCTCGACCTGTGGCAGTGGATAACCGGCATGCCCGCATCCATTCAGGCGCAGTGCTCCATCGGCAAGTGGCACAATATTGAAGTTGAAGACGATGTGACCATATACGCTGAATATCCCAACGGCGCGACCGGCGTGTTCATCACAACCACCGGCGATGCGCCCGGCACAAACAGACTTGAAATAACGCTCGACCGCGCGAAGATAGTCTGCGAGAACGACAAGATAAGAGCCTATGTCCTCGACCAGTCCATGACCGAGTTCAGCAAAACAGCTGAAGAGGGCTTTGCGAAGCCCAACGGTCACTGGGAGGATATCGACTATGTCGACACGGACACCGAGCAGCATGTCGCAGTCACAAACGCTTTTGCGGCGCATATCCTGCACGGCACCCCGCTCATCGCACGCGGCGAAGAGGGCATCAACGGTCTGACTATCTCGAACGCGGCGCACCTGTCCTCATGGCTCGGCAAGAAAGTTACCCTCCCGATAGACGAGGATCTGTTCTACGCCGAACTTCAGAAGAAAATAGCCTCGTCTTCCGGCAAGAAAGAGCCCGTGAAGGAAGTTGTCGTTGAGGATATGTCCTCGACCTACGGCTCATAATCGAAAGAAAACAGAGGTAGAATATGAAGATATCTATCGTGGGCTGCGGCGGAATAAGCCGCACCCACATTGGAGCCGTCCGCGACATACCGGACGCCCGGATAATCAGCGTTGCGGACTGCATCCCCGAGCGCGCCGAAGCGGCGGCAAAGCAGTGCGGCGCAAAGGCATATACGAGCCTTGAAGATATGCTCGCGGGCGAGAAGCCGGATGTTTTACATATCTGCACCCCGCACTATCTCCATGTTCCGATGGCGGTCTGCGCGATGGAGCGCGGAGTCGATGTGCTGTGCGAGAAGCCGTGCGCCATGACGAAGAGCCAACTCAATGAGCTGCGCGAATGTCAGCGCAGGACGGGGCGGCAGTTCGGAGTATGCTTTCAGAACAGATACAACCGCTCGGTGCAGTATCTAAAAGATATCATTGACTCAAAAACATACGGCGAGCTTATCGGCATGAGGGCTTTTGTCACCTGGAAGCGCGACGCGGACTATTACGCAAGCGGAGACTGGCGCGGCAAAAAAGCGACCGAGGGCGGCGGAGTGCTGATAAATCAGGCTCTGCACACGCTCGATCTGATGAATATGCTCGGCGGAAATGTAAAAGCCGTGACCGCCCATGCTTCAAACGACCATCTCAAGGGCATAATAGAAGTTGAGGACACGGTGAGCGTCTTCGCCGAATTTTCGCAGGGCTTTCGCGGAGTGTTCTTCGCGACGACCGCAAACGCCGTCACCTCGCCAATAATGCTCGAAGCAAACTTCGCCGACCGTTCGGTACGCATCGAGGGCGACAGCGTGTTTGAACTAAAGGACGGCAAGCTCACCCCCGTGCTCGCTGCGGACAAGTTCGACAACCACGGCAAGCTCTGCTGGGGCAGCGGACACAGCGCACTGATACGCGATTTTTACGACGCGGTCAAAAATAACCGCCCGTTTGCAATAGACTCGGACGAGGGCGGCAAGGCGGTCGAGCTCCTGCTCGCCGTGTACAAGAGCGCTGAGACAGGTGAACGCATAGAGTTATAAAAAAGAAAGGGAAGATTGAAATGCAGATGACTTTTCGCTGGTTCGGCGACACCAAGGACACGGTATCGCTCGAGCAGATAAGGCAGATCCCCGGCGTCAAGGGCATTGTCCCCGCGCTGCACACCCTGCCCGCAGGCGAAGTGTGGCCGCTCGATATGGTCATGGACATGAAGCACGAAATCGAGGCGGCAGGTCTTACGATGGAGTGCATCGAGAGCGTCAATGTCCATGAGGATATCAAGCTCGGCAACGAAAACGCAGACAAATATATCGACAACTATATCGAATCAATACGCAATCTCGGCAAGGCGGGCGTAAGAGTGATATGCTACAACTTCATGCCCGTTTTCGACTGGACGCGCACCGACCTCGCCATGGATATGGGCAACGGCGCGACCTGCCTGTCATATAACGGCGCGCAGATCGAGGGAAAGAGCCCCGAGGATATGTTCCGCGAGATCGACGAGAATTCGAACGGCTACGCGATGCCCGGCTGGGAAACCGAGCGCATGGGCGAGATAAAGGAGCTGTTCCAGAAGTACAAGGGCGTGACCGAGGACGATCTCGTCGAGAATCTCCGCCACTTCCTGCGCCGTATAGCTCCCGTCTGCGAGGACTGCGGAATCAAAATGGCTATTCATCCGGACGATCCGCCATGGGGCATCTTCGGTCTGCCGAGGATAATCAAGAACACCGCAGATCTCGAACGCCTGCTCTCGCTCGTCGACAGCGACATAAACGGCATCACCTTCTGCACCGGCTCGCTCGGCGCATCGAAAGGCAACGACCTGCCTGCGATGATAAGAAAATTCGGCGACAGGATATATTTCGCGCATCTGAGAAACGTCCTCAGGCGCGACGGCTGGTTCAACGAGACCTCCCACCTGTCCTCGGACGGCTCGCTCGACATGTACGAGATAGTCAAGGCTCTCTATGAGAGCGGATTTGACGGCTATATCCGCCCCGATCACGGCAGAATGCTGTGGGGCGAAAAAGCCCGTCCCGGCTACGGTCTGTATGACCGCGCGCTCGGAGCGGCATATATAAACGGACTCTGGGAAGCTATTTCAAAGTCCGAAAGGGAAGGAAGATAACCATGGTACACGAAAATCTTAACGGCCGCGTTGCGGTCATAACCGGCGGCGGCGGAGTTCTCTGCAGCAGATTTGCAAAGGATCTTGCGGCTCAGGGGGTAAAGGTCGCGATACTCGACCTGCGCGAAGAGGCGGCTCAGAAGGTTGCGGACGAGATAAATGCGGCGGGCGGCGAAGCTCTTGCAGTCGGCTGCAACGTGCTCGAGAGCGAGAGCCTTGAGGCTGCGCGCGAGAAAATAAACTCCGCGCTCGGCTCATGTGATATCCTCGTCAACGGCGCGGGCGGCAACTCCCCGCTCGGCACGACGACCAAGGACACGCTCGAGCTTGAGGACATAGCCCACAAGGCGGAGGGAGTCAAGACTTTCTTCGACCTCGACCCCAAGGGCATTGAATTTGTTTTCAATCTCAACTTCCTCGGCACGCTGCTCACCACGCAGTGCTTTGCAAAGGACATGATAGGCAAGGAGAACGCGACGATTCTCAACATCTCCTCCATGAACGCCTACAGACCGCTCACGAGAATCCCCGCATACTCTGCGGCAAAAGCGGCTGTTTCGAACTTCACCCAGTTCATGGCGGTTCATTTTGCCGATGTCGGCATCAGAGTCAACGCGATAGCGCCCGGCTTCTTCTCGACGAACCAGAACAAGACTCTGCTCTTCAACGAGGACGGCTCGCTCACCGCGCGCTCGAACAAGATAATCACCCACACTCCCCTGCGCCGCTTCGGCGTGCCCGAGGATCTGACGGGCGCCCTGCTGTTCCTCTGCGACGAGAGCCAGTCCGGCTTCATAACCGGCGTTATCCTCCCCGTCGACGGCGGCTTCTCCGCTTATTCGGGAGTGTAAAAATCCATATAAATCGGATATCCGATTTGCAAAACATTAATAAAAGAACGCTGTCCATTGAATTTCATTGGGCAGCGTTCTTTTGTGTTGTGATGCGCGAGATTGGCAAATTGAGATTTATCTTTCCGCCCATATACAAATAGACATCCGCAGCAAATCTATCTGCTGCGGATGTCAGTTGTCCTATTCACCATCTGCTTGAGGCGGCTTTTGTTTTATATTTATTCTTTTCCTGCTTTTCTTTCTTCTTCCTCATATGTTGTAACAATCGCCTGGGATATTGCCACCATGGTGCGCCTGACTCTGCGTGCCATCTCCTCCGGCGGCTCCGGGTCGGAGCTGTTGAGCCAGCGGATGAGAGCCGAGACCGTGCCGTCGGCGAGGAATGTCACAAGAAATTCCGTGTCCTCTTCGCTGTCAAACAGATTGCCGACAAGCTCCTTTAGCACCGGGTGTATCTGCATGCGGAAATAGTCCCTGAACGAGTTCTGACCGGTTATCTGAAGCGCGCTGCGATAGAACTCGCGGTCGGAGTAAAAATATTCGCATATCTCTTCAAAGTTCGCAATATGATCCGGGCGGTTGCGAATTTCGCTGAACTCCGTGTCGAATATCCAGTTGACAAGATCGTATTTGTCGCAGAAATGATAGTAAAAGCTTTTGCGGTTCATCCCGCATTTTTCGCATATGTCTCCGACGCTTATCTTCGTCAGGGGCTGTGTCTTCATCAATTCCTTGAGTGACGAAGCGAGCGCCCTTTTCGTTATGAGCGAATCCGGCATTTTCCCTCTTTCCTCCCTTTATTTTCCCTTTATGTTATATTATATCACAAAATTCGCTGTGTTTCAACCCCTGCGATTTTGGCGCCGCCGATTACTTCGCTGCCGATATAAAACGCCGCAAACTGCCCCGGTGTGACCGATCTCTGGGGCTCAGAAAATGTGACGCGCGCCGTATTTTCGGAGTCGAATTCAACATGCGCGGGCGCCACGGGGGCTCTGAATCTTATTTTGACATCGCAGTCGAAGCTGCCGCTCATCTGCGCGCTTATCGCGTTTATGCCCTCAACCGTAAATTCCTTTGCATACTGCGCGCCGTTCTCGCCGAGGATAACAGCGTTTTGCTCCGGCACGATGCGCGTGACGAACATCGGGCGGCCGAATGCGCCGAGCCCCTTGCGCTGACCGACGGTGTAGTTCATTATGCCCTTGTGCCTGCCGATGACATTGCCCTGCGTGTCGAGAAAATCGCCCTCGCCCATGTCTTTGAACCCGTGCGAGCGGATAAAAGATGAATAGTCGTTGTCGGGGATAAAGCAGACCTCCTGGCTGTCCTTTTTCTGCGCGACCGGCAGAGAAAACTTCTCCGCAAGGGCGCGGATAGCGTTCTTCTCCATCCCGTCTATCGGAAACATCGCGTGGGCGAGCTGAAACTCCGAGAGCATGCAGAGAAAATAGCTCTGATCTTTTGCGCTGTCCGAGCGCAGGAGTTTTGTGCGTTCGCCGCTCTTGCCGAGCGAGGCATAGTGTCCCGTTGCGACATAATCGCCGCCGTTTTCAAGGGCGAACTTGAGCATCGCGCCGAACTTTATCTCTCTGTTGCAGACGACGCAGGGGTTCGGGGTCGCTCCGCGCAGATATTCGGCGGCAAAATAGTCCATGACTTTTTCTTTGAATTTACCGCGCAGGTCGAGCACGCAGTGCTCTATTTTAAGAGCTCTCGCAACATTTTTCGCGTCCTCAATGTCGCCGTCCGCGCCGTCGCCGGGCTTCAGACGCAGAGTCACGCCCACGGTGTCATATCCGCGCTCTTTGAGCAGAGCCGCGGCAACGGAGCTGTCAACTCCGCCGCTCATCCCTATAAATACGCGCTCCAAGCTTTCGCCCCCTTTCGATTCTCTGTTGATTATACCATATCCCGCCCGACTATGCAAAGCAACTTAAATTTTACATCCCGAAATCATTTCGTTTTCTGCGGAATATTTTTATATATTTTTTGTTATGGTGCTTTTTAGGTGTTATTTTTCGGTTAGCGCACGATTACCGAAAAATAAAATCTCGAAATCCGCTTGCAGAAAGCGGCAAAAAAGAGTATAATAAAAGATATATTGAGGGATTATGCGCTTTAGATACACGCACAGACCCGTGCGCCGCAATCGTATATACACGGTTCACTTTCGTTGACAATGCGGCTTTGGTCATTGCCGGGTCTTATTTCCAAGGGAGGATTTATTTTGTCAGTTGATCTACACTGTCACACGAAGTTATCAAACAGTTCCATGGGTATTGACGATCTTATTATGCTCGCAAAAAAACGCGGCGTCGATACCATTTCTATCACAGACCATGACTGCCAGGCGGGTTCCGTCCGCGGCAGGATCATTGCCGCAAGACGCGGAGTGACCGTTGTTCCCGGCGTTGAGCTGTCCGCATCGGATGCTGAAACCGGCCGTCAGGTACATATTCTCGGTTACTTCTGCGACAGTCCGGACAGGCTCGAGGAGCTCTGCCACAAGAATAACGCCGCGCGCAAAAAAGCGGGTCAGTATATGATTCTCAAGGCGGCTCAGCGTTATCCTATCTCCGCCGAGCTTGTCATGAAATGCGCCGCCGGCTCGACCGGAATCTTCGAGGAGCACAT
This sequence comes from Oscillospiraceae bacterium, assembly GCA_050873305.1. GTDB lineage: Bacteria > Bacillota > Clostridia > Oscillospirales > Acutalibacteraceae > CAG-177. The sequence goes on along the minus strand of JBNMIN010000003.1, from coordinate 8,795 downwards.
CATGCACGCGCTCGTAGAATGCGGCATCACTCAGGATTTTCACGGCGATATATATGACGAACTCTTCAGCCCCGACAGTCCGAAAAATATCATAGTCGAGCCGAAGTTCGTCGGCGTAAAAGAAGTTATCGATGCCATTCACGGCGCGGGAGGCATAGCTGTCCTCGCTCACCCGTATAAATATAACAGCGTGCCCGGGCTTGACCGCTATGTAAAATACGGCATCGACGGCATCGAGGTCTGGTGCCCGTCGAGCAGCGAAGAGCAGCAGAACGATATGCTCGACTACGCAAGGACTCACAAGCTCCTCGCAATAGGCGGCTCGGACTTCAGCGGAATGTATAACAAAGGCACCGTCAGCGTCGGCGATTTTGCTACGCCCGCCGCCGATTTCAAGGCGCTCAGCGACTATAAGACGATGCTCAAAAAGCGCGCCAAATAAGTTAGGAGGGATCGCAATGCGTCCCGAAGAGGATAAGGATATCAAAGTATTCCATCCGTCAAATGAAAAAAAAGAACAGGCTGAGGAATCAGCCGACCTCAGCCAGGATATACTTCACGCCGTGCAGGAGCTTGACGCCCAGCGCTCAAACGGCAATCTCCGCCGCGCACGCAAGCTCGGCAGGAGTCTCGCGCAGTTCACGCCCGAAAATGCGGCGAAACTCGGCGGGACAGACATAAAAGCAAAAGGCGGAGTCGACCCGCAGGAGCTGCCGTCAAATGTGCTCTATCAGGCGCGCGTGCTCATGCTGTTCACCGCGCAGCTGACTCTCCATCGCCTGCTGCCGCCGGTCATCTCGAACGAGGCGGTAAACGCCATGTACGACGACCTGAGCGAGGGCTTCTATGACAATGTCATGGAGGGCGCTTCGTTTTCGATATATTATCTCGCCGTCAGAAAGGCGTTCAACATCAGCGCAAATATCGGAAAGGGCTTCGCGATGCTCTGCGGAGACGAGGATTCCGACGAATACGCAAAAATCGGAACGCTGGTCTACAATCTGTCGGATGAATATGTCACCCGACGGGTCAACGAAGCCGGATTTAAAAAATTGAGCTAAAACAAAAGCCGAACGGATTTTTCTCCGCTCGGCTTTATTTTTTATATCATTTCGGCTTCTTTCCCGAGATATTTGCAGTATTCCTGTGCCGTCATGAGCTTAATCATTCGCTCAGTGTCGCCGAACTCGACGAGCCATGAGCCGTACGGGTCGCTGTTTATACTCTGCGGGTCGTCGAGCAAATCATCGTTTATTCTCAGCACAGTCCCGCTTATCGGGGCGGAGATATCCCAAACGCCCTTGAACGCCTCGGCGTCGCCGATGACCTCGCCGGACTGATAATATTCGTCCTCGTCGCAGAGATTGAGAAAAGATATCTTCCCGCGCTTTTGCGGAACGAAGTCGGATATTCCGACTCTCGCCGTGCCGTCGGGCATGAAATCGACCCACTCATGCGAGGCGGTATAAAATAACCCGCGCTTTACTTTCATATGCCGAAATATTCCTTCGCGTTGTTGAACGAGATGTCGCAGACTATCTTATTGAGCGTGTCCATATCCGCAGGATAGAGTCCGCGCTCAACCATACTGCCGATAAGGTCGCAGAGTATGCGGCGGAAATATTCGTGGCGCGGATAGGACAGGAACGAGCGCGAATCCGTCACCATGCCGACAAATTTAGAAAGCACGCCGGTGTTCGCGAGCGCTTTCATCTGCTCGCGCATGCCGTCGATATTGTCGTTGAACCACCACGCCGAGCCGAACTGAATCTTCGACGCCGCCTGCGAGTTCTGGAAGTTGCCGAGCATCGCGCCGAGAACATAGTTGTCCTTGGGGTTGAGCGTGAAGAGTATGGTCTTTGGCAGAAGATCTTCAACATCGAGGGAGTCGAGCAGGCGCGACAGATTGTCCGCAACCTCGTGGTCGGCTATCGAGTCAAAGCCGCTGTCCGGGCCGAGAGATTTGAACATACGCGAATTGTTGTTGCGCGTTGCGCCGATGTGTATCTCCATGCCCCAGCCGCGGCGCGCATATTCTTTTGCAAAGAAGCGCATAAGCTCGGTCTTGTATTCGTCAACTTCGCATTCGCTCAGCGCCTCGCCTCCGAGTGCCTTTTTGAACACTCTGTCGAGCTCCGCCGCGTCGGCGCGCTTATAGGGCACGCGGGTGAATGCGTGATCGCTCGCGCGGCAGCCCATCTTTTCAAACAGGTCGATTCGGCTCAGGAGCACTTCTTTTAGCTTTTCGTAGCTGTCGACTTTTTCGCCCGAGGCCTTTTCGAGAGCCTTCACCCAGTCGCGGTAGCCGGGCAGCTCGATGCCGAGCGCCTTGTCCGGTCTGAACGCCGGGATAACGCGGCATTTGAAGCTCTTGTCCTCGGCGATGAGCTTGTGATATTCGAGGCTGTCCGCCGCGTCGTCGGTAGTGCAGAGGCACACGACATTCGAGTTTTCAATGAGTTCGCGAGGGGTGAATCCGCCCGCCGCTATCTTCGCGTTCGCGCGGTTCCAGATATCCTCCGCCGTCTTTTCGCTCAGCGGCTCATATATGTCAAAATATCTCTGAAGCTCGAGGTGAGTCCAGTGATAGAGCGGGTTGCCGAGCAGATACGGCATTATCTTCGCCCACGCCATAAATTTTTCGCGCGGAGAGGCGTCGCCCGTGATGTATTTCTCCTCAACGCCGCAGGAGCGCATTGCGCGCCATTTGTAGTGATCGCCCGCGAGCCAGAGCCATGCTATATCCTCGGGCGCGCGGTTTTCGTATATTTCCTTGGGCGACAGGTGACAGTGCCAGTCGAATATCGGCATCTCATTTGCCGCGGCGAAAAGCTCGCGCGCGGTGTCGCTCTCAAGCAAAAAATCCTTGTCCATAAAAGCTTTCATTCGTATCTCCTCCCGATTTCTCGTTGATATTATTATAACCTCCGCCGCCGATATAAGCAATAGTGCGCGTTGACAAAAAGATTAATTTTCTGTAATATAAGAGCGGATAAATTTGTTTTCAAGAGGTGCTCACTTTGAGAAAATTCAAGATAACGAACCCCTATGCCGGCGTTGACTGGGACAGCTGGCGCCACTACAAAACCAATCTGCACACGCACTCGACCGCGAGCGACGCGCAGGTCGATTTTTCGGACATGATAAAGGCATATTACGACGCGGGCTTTGATATTCTCGCCATGACGGACCACGGAGTCGTGAACCACGGCTGGAATCAGAAACCCCGGCGCATCCCCGTGCTATCCGTCAGCTCCATTATAAAAAAGCCGACATGGCTCAGCGACGAGGAATACGGCGCGATACTCGACGGCACATACAAAAACCGCGGGCGCGGCATGACCGATCTCAGATACGGAATCGAGATAAACACCGCCGTGTTCACAAAAGCCCATGTCAACGGATTTTTCACCGAATACGGTCAGGGACTCGTCGGACACGAAAACGACTTTGAAGGTCCGGTTAAGGGCGTTGCCGAGAGCGGCGGACTCTCCGTCATAAACCACCCCGGCGACTGGCTCGAATCATACGTTGACGTGAACCATGCGCACGAGAAAAAGAATGTCGAGCTGTTTGCCGATATATTAAAAAAATATCCGTCGTGCCTCGGAATCGAGGCATTTAACCGCATCGACACCGTCACCTGCGCCGACCGCATACTCTGGGATGAACTGCTTTCGGCGGTCATACCGAGCGGCAGAAATGTCTGGGGTTTCGCGAACAGCGACGCCCATGTGCTCTCCGATATCGACACGAGCTTCATGGATTTTGTTCTGCCGGACAGGACGGAGCAGACCGTCCGCCGCGGCATGGAGAACGGCACATTCTTTTCTATCGGCAGGCGCGCGGTATACGAACTCGGAAAAGATTTTGTCGGCGAGGGCGACTATCCGACCGTCACACGCATAGCCGTGGACGGAAATGAGCAAAGCATAAGCATTGCTGGCAAAAATTATAACCGCGTGCAGTGGATATCAAACGGAAAAATAATCGCTGAGGGCGAAAAAATCGATCTCACTGCCGCGTCGCAGAACATCGGCTGCTATGTCCGCGCTCAGCTGCTCGGCAAAGGCGGCATATGTTTAACCCAGGCATTTGTACTCGACGACGGCAATATGCACGAAGTGACCCTGCGCAATATCACGCCGCAGCAGCGCAGGTTAGAGCGCGCCGAAGATAAATTCAAGAGCACCAGATTCTATGTCCTCGGTCAGGAGATATCCCGCGAAACAGCATACAGAAAACGCCGCAGGCAGGAGAAAAAGAAATGAAAAAATCATCGAAAAAGGGTCTTAAAATCGCCGCGATAACCGTCGGATGCATAGCGCTGGCGGTCGCCGCCGGGTTCGGTACATACAGAATAAAGAACCGCATCGACTCGAAAAAATATAATCTTATCACGCTCGACACCTCGTCGCTTCCTGCGCCGCAGGAGCCGGTGCGCGACGGTTTTCTTCAGCTCAAAAACGTCAGGATGCACTATGTCGTTTACGGCAGCGGCGAGCAACCGCTTGTCTTAATCCACGGAAACGGCGGCAGCGCGAAGTCGCTCGCCGAGGCGGCAAGCTATCTCGCCAACGACTACACGGTCTATGTGATTGAGAGCCGCTGCCACGGGCAGAGCAGCGACCCGGGCACGATAGACTACGAATCCATGGCGGACGACACCGCACAGTTCATTGCCGCGATGAAGCTCAGAAAGCCATATATCATGGGACACAGCGACGGCGGAATCATCGCGCTGACGCTCGCCGCGAGATACCCGGATATCCCGGGCGCGATAATATCCTGCGGCGCGAACACGAGCCCCAAGACGATGAAGCCATATTTTATCATCGGCGTGAAATTCAACAATATGTTCCACCACGACAAGCTCAATGATATGATGCTCACCCTGCCCGATATCACCGCCGAAATGCTAGGCGAAATAACCGCGCCGACCTATATTGTAGCGGGCGAGCATGATATCATGTGGCTCTCCGACACGGTGTCTATGTATAAAGAAATCCCCAACAGCCGCATCGCGATAATCAAGGGCGCGGGGCACTCAACATATATGTCGCATGACGGCAAGCAGGCTTATATTCTCGCCAAAGGATTTTTTGACACACTCTGATATATAAATTTAACAGCCGCCGATTCGGTTTTTCACGCTGAATACGGCGGCTGTTTTTATTTTGCGGCTGTCCGTTTTCACCCTTTCGGCATATTATACTATGGGGTCGTTCCCCACGAAATCCAAAACAAGCGCGGATATGCCGAAGGTGACAGATTTCTGTCCGCAGGGGAGCCGCGGCTGTACGTCCGCGCATAAGAATAGAGGCTCCCCAAAGCGGGGAGCCTCATCGGAATTTTATCTGATAAAATGCGTCCATGCGTGTTCTTCCGTCTCCGGGAGACCGAATTTTTCTTTCCCGAGAGCGATACTCTTCATAAGAAAAGTCATGTTCCGCGCGAGCGTGCGCATGGTCTGCTTTCCCTCCTCATCCATGTCGGCTTCGCCCTTTTCGCGCCCGTGGATCGAGTTCCAATACTGGCTCGAAGCTATCGGCATATTGGATATGGTGAAATACTTGTTCAGCTCGTCGAATGTCGCGGAACATCCGCCGCGCCTTGCGCAAACTACGCTCGCACCGACCTTCATGGTCTTGTCAAAAGGCGTGCTGTAAAAAAGCCTGTCGAGGACGGCTATCAGCGTCGCGTTGGCAGAGGCATAGTAGACGGGACTTGCCACAACAAGACCGTCCGCCTCGCGGAATTTTGGCGCAAGCTCATTGACAATATCGTCGAAGACGCATTTTCCGAGCTCACCGCACCGTCTGCAGGCGATGCAGCCTCTGACATCTTTATTGCCGACCTGCACCGTCTCGGTCTCAACACCCTGCGCCGCAAAAATCTTTTCCATTTCTTTGATGGCGAGCGAAGTGTTGCCGTTTATCCTCGGGCTGCCGTTGATAATGAGAACTTTCATTTTTCATACCTCTTTCTCATATATATTAAAAATTTTACTGATTTCCTGCTTTGATTATACCACATTCCGCCGCATTTTCAACGCGAAAAATCCCCCTGCTTTAATCGGCAGGGGGCAAATCAAAAAAATCATTTCTTTCGCGTCATAAAAGCCCCGACGAGCGAACCTACAAAGGCTATCGGCGCGAGTCGGACAAACAGCCACTCGAACACATGATAAGCAGTGCCGAAAATTGCCGTCTCGGGATCGCCGAAATTCCAGCCGAGATACGGGCTGCCGAGCGATATCAGCACAGCCGAGATAATTATCACAGCCGCGCAGAGTGCAATAAACAGCCAGTGAAGCGCCGCTTTTCTCGCAACTTTTCTTCGCGCGAGCTGCAGGTTTATCACCTCGAGCTTTTCGCATATCGCTTTCAGCTCATCCGCTTCCTGCTTTGCAACATTCTCGCCGAGCAGTGTGCTCACGGGAGTTTCGAGCGCGTCAGACAAAGATATGAGCATATCCGAATCGGGGACGGACAGCCCCTGCTCCCATTTGGACACGGTCTGCCGCACGACATTCAGCTTGACCGCGAGCTCCTCCTGTGAGAGCCCTTTTGATTTTCTGATAGTTTTGATGTTTTCATTGAGCATCGGTATAACCGCCTTTCTGTCAGTCGTTACCGACATTGTATCCCCGACTGCCCGTTGCCGCAAGCAACGCAGATTAACATATAGCTTTTCCCTGATAATTCAAAGCACCCGAGGGCATCCCCGGGCGCTTATCTTATTCCATATTGTCTATATAGCTGCAAGCCGCGAGTGCCGCTACGGAGCCGTCCGCCGCCGCTGTGGTCAGCTGGCGCACTTCCTTTGTGCGGCAGTCGCCCGCGGTGAAGACGCCGGGTGTCTTTGTTCTGCAGCTCTCGTCTGCGATGATATAGCCGTAGTCATCGAGGTCTGCAACATCCTTGAAGCTCTCGTTGTTCGGCATCTGACCGACCGCAATAAAAATACCGTCCATCGGAATGGAATGAGGCTCCTCGTCGCCTGTCGCTATTTTTATGCCGTCGAGCTCATCGCTGCCGATGAGCTTGACTACCTTCGTGTTCATGAGAACTTTTATGTTATCTTTCTCGCCGAGCTTCTTGACAAGAGCCTTTTCGCCCCTGAACTCATCGCGTCTGTGTATAAGCGTTACGCTCTTGCAGTAAGACGCGAGGAAGAGCGCGGACTGGAGAGCGCTGTCTCCGCCGCCGACAACGGCAACATTCTTACCCTTATAAAAAGCTCCGTCGCACACCGCGCAGTAGGATACTCCCCTGCCCGCGAGGTCGTTTTCGCCGTCCGCTCCGAGCGGTCTGTGGCGCGCTCCGGTTGCGATTATAACGCACTTGCACTGATAGCTGTTCGAATCGGTTATGACGGTTTTTATCTTTCCGTCGACTATTTTTATTACCCGCTCAAGCTCAACATCCGCGCCGAGCTCCATCGCCTGCGAGACGAGGTTATCCGCAAATTCGCTGCCGCTTATCTGCGATATTCCCGGATAGTTTTCAACTCTCGGTGAAGAGGTTATCTGACCGCCGAAAGACTCGCCCTCGGTCACGAGCACGGTTTTTCCCGCTCTGAGCGCATAGATTGCCGCCGTGAGTCCGGCAGTGCCGGCGCCGACGATAACGATATCAAATTGCTGCATTTCTTTTCCCTCTGAATATGGCAAAATTTTTCTTTAATGCGCCGAAAACCGGGTGAAGCCGCGCTCCACCCGATCTTCCGCCTTTTATCAGTGCATCAGCACTGCTCAATGAACTTTTTGATGTTTGAAAGATTGACGAAGCTCTCATATCCGTCGCCGTCGGTGACGATAAGAGTCGGAGCCTGTCTGATGCCGTATTTCATCGTCAGATCCTCCTGAGCCTCTGCGTCGATCTTTTCGTAGCCGATATTCGCCTTGTCAAGCAGCGTATAGGCTATCTTGCAGTTGGGGCAGGTCTTTGTGGTGAAGAGCATGACCCTTGCGCCGTTTGATGCCTTGGGAGCCTCCTCGTGCTTGCCGTCCTCCACGGTGTGGCTGACGGTGCGCTCGTTCTTGAGATGAGACGCGCCGAGGTTATAGACGGTTCTGTCCTTGAACTCCTGCGCCTTGCCGTCGTTCCAGTTCTGGACGGGGCGATAGTAGCCGGTGATACGGCTGTAGACCTCGGTCTGACCGCCGCACTCGGGGCAGGTGAAGTGCTCGCCCGCGATATAGCCGTGATCCTTGCACACGGAGTAGGTCGGGGAGATCGTGTAATAGGGCAGCTTGTAGTTCTCGGCTATCTTGCGCACGAGAGAAGCCGTCGAGGTCCAGTCGGGCATCTTCTCGCCGAGGAAGGCGTGGAAGACGGTGCCGGAGGTGTATCTCGTCTGAAGATCATCCTGAATGTCGAGCGCCTCAAAGATATCCTCCGAGAACGAAACAGGAAGATGCGAGCTGTTGGTGTAATAGGGAGTGCCGCCGTCCTTCGCTGCGGTGATAATATCCGGGAACTGAGCGACATCGTGCTTTGCGAAGCGATAAGTGGTGGACTCGGCGGGAGTTGCCTCGAGATTGTAGAGATCGCCGTACTCCTCCTGATAGTCGGAGAGACGCTCACGCATATGGTCGAGGACCTCCTTGGTGAACTGCTGGGTCTTCTCGTGTGTCATGTCCGCTCTGAGCCACTTGGCGTTGAGACCGACCTCGTTCATGCCGATAAGGCCGATGGTCGAGAAGTGGTTCTCAAAAGTGCCGAGGTAGCGTCTGGTGTAGGGATAGAGACCCTCGTTGAGAAGCTTCGTGATAACCGTACGCTTGACGC
>JBNMIN010000002.1:0-45447 GCA_050873305.1 Oscillospiraceae bacterium | reverse complement strand
CCTCAACGCTGCGCCGCAGCACTTAGCTCGCGGCTCTCAATTAGTTGCTCGGCACATTCGCCCGCAAACGCGCCGGAGCTTGAACGAGTGCGGGCTCGTGCGTCTTGCTTCGCAAGCCGTTCCCTCGCTTCTCTAAAAAAGCTTATCAAACACTGCGGCGCGGCTATTGTAAGTCTGATTATAAAAACCAGCTGGTCACTTACTTTTACTTTGCTACAGCTCGATTGATAGTTAAATCCCAATTTGTATTGCCTTCGATCATCCGCTTAAATTAACAACGGCACAGCTATAAAAGCTGCGCCGGGTTAATATCAACTGCTTATTTTATATATCCTATAATGAAATGCGAACTTTTCTTGACAAAATCGTCGAAGCCGGACAGCTCGCGCGGGTCGGGGCGGCTGTTGCTGTAGTTATACACTCTGACGCCGCCGTTTTCCATGCTCTCGACCGCCACTGTGTGCAGCGACGACAGAAGCGGGCGCTTCGTCCAGAACGAGATTATCGCCGAGCCTGCCTTCGGGAACTCGCGCTTGAAGCGCTCATAGTCTGTTATTCCGTGCTCGGACATGCCACGCTTTTGGAAATAGTGCCTGAGCATATACGGATTCGAGCCGAACAGTCCCATGAGTACCGAACCTTTGGGATATATTTCGAGCGCGAGATCCGCCATGTTCGTTTTCACGCCGTGCAGGCGCATATAGTTATAGACCGCGATTATCTCACAGCCGTTATACGACATCGGGAAAAGCCCGTAGCGCAGCTGACTGACCATGCCGAGCGCCTGACCGTTTATGAATCTGTCGGGCATCGGCATATTTTTATTGAATTTATAGTTCGGTTTTTCAAGCATAATCAGACCTCCGTCATGAGACGCGACGCGTCGGGCTTGGATATCCACATATCCTCCCACTTCTGCCCGGCGATGACCTCGAGGCGTTTTTTCTCCTCGTCGTCGATGTCAATTTCGCCCTGCTCGTGCTTTTGCTTGATGAGAGCTTTTATCTGCTCGTGGTCGCGCTTCGTCATGGTGTAGCGCCAGACGGTGATGAGGGTTATTATCGCGAATATTGTCGGCAGGATAGAAAAGTTCAGGCGCAGTCCCCAGATAGTGCGCGCGGACTGCATTGACGGCGCGGTTATCTTCGGGTTATAGCCGAACGCATCTATCGACGCGCCGACGATATACGCCATGAAGCTGTTTATCATCTTGCGGAACAGCGTATAGAAAGTCGATATAGTTCCCTCGCGGCGCTCGCCCGTTATCATCTCGTCAACATCTGTGACATCGGGCTGGATATTGACAATGAAGAAATCCGGGCCGGAGAAGCCGAAGTTGTAGCATATCGAAGAGATGACGATAATTATCGTTGAAACAATCGACGGCGTGTTCGGCGTTATGAATGAAGTAATGAACAGACCGACGACCATAAGCGGACCGAGAATCTTTCCGCACGACTGCTTGCCGAACTTCTTAATGAGCATATAGTTTATAGGCGTACCCATGAATTCCGAGATGCCCGAGACTATAGTCATAGATATGAACAGGCTGTATTTATCGGCGACGCTGACCATGAAATACTGGTCGGTGATGCTATAGAATCCGCGGCACATCATAAAGCAGAGGCTTATAAGGAAATACTGCCTGAACGCGCGGTTTTTGAAGACCTTTACATACTGGCTGACAATGAACTTTATGTTTATCGGCATCTTCGGCATATCCTTCGAGGACGGCTCACTCGTATGGAAATAGCAATAGACGAGCGGCCACGCGAAGAACACGGCGAGGATAAAGCCGATGAGCATATATTTATTTGTATCCGCGTGCGAGGGATTCGGCAGACTGCCGAGCGCCGTTCCGACATCGAACTCGCTCAATATGAGCGCGGTGAGTATAAACGAGGTCACCTGTCCGACGGAGTTCATCAGATACTCAATAAACAGGAACTGCGTTCGCTGGAAATAATTCGGCGCGACCATCGGCAGCATCGAAGTATGCGGCACGCTCGCTATGGTGAACGCAGTGCTGTAGAGCAGCGTTCCCGCGATGTACCAGAGCATGATATTGCGCGTATTGCCGGTGTCCGATATTCCGAACGAGGTCCACTTCATGATATAGGCTATCATGAATGGTATAACTGCTATGAGCAGATATCTCCTGTGGCGTCCGGATTTTGCGCGGGTGTGGTCGCTGATAATACCCATTATCGGGTCGGTTATTGCGTCCCACATTCCGCCGATGAGCGAAATGAAGCCCGCCTGCTTGGTGCTCAGTCCCTCAACATAGGTCAGATACTGCTGATGATACATGCTGATTGGATAGCCCGCTCCGCCGAGCATGATGTTTCCCGAGGTATAGCCCACGGCAGGCTTGAGGGTATCTTTTAAGTCGCCCTCGATTCCCGCAATGTCTTTAAACCATTCGGAAAAGGTTCTTCTTTCTTTTTTCATTGTTGTCTCCCCTTTCGGTCATATAAGGGAATCGCGATATAACAACAGCCGCAGCTGAAAGTTACTTGAAAAGCTTCGTGTGCCTGAGCGCCGAATAGAGCGGCAGTCCGAGCACGAGGCAGACTACGAGCTCGCCCGCTCCGACTTCCAGAGCGGATATTGCAAACGCGGTGAGTTTGCCGCCCTCGACCGGGGTCAGCATCACTATCTCAAGTCCGACTATGACGGCGTTGAATATAACCGGCATGAGCGACGAGAGCACCGGGAGCTTTTTTATCTGCACATTTCTGAGCATACGCCCGGTCACTGCGCCGAGAAGAGTCGCCGCCGAGCCGAAGAGCACATCCCATATGCCCATCGGGCTCGAAATATTGCCTATGATACAGCCTATCGTCAGCCCCGGTATCGCAGCGGGGGTGAGAGTCGAGAGCACGGTCAGGGCTTCGGAAAGCCTGAACTGCACCGGGCCGTAAGCGAGTGAGAATGCGGCGCTGAGATATGTCGCCGCCGCATAGAGCGCAGCAATGACCGCGCTCTCCGTCAGGAATCGGACGGAAAGTTTTTTGTTTTTCATTTTTCTGCTCCTTTTTGCTGCCATGCAGCGCCTTTAGTTTTGTTCGGCATCGGGCACAATGCCTGTCGGGAAGGTTTCGAACCGACGATTGATTTATATCAAAGATATTCGGCGAGGTCCTTCATGCTGTCGACCACGACGCTCGCTTTAATATCCGAATTTTCGTATTCCTCTCTCGTAGTCACGCCGCTGAGCACGAGCACGCTCGGTATACTGTGATTCGCGCCTATCGCGATATCCGTCGCCAGACGGTCGCCGATAAAAGCTATCTCATCGCGCGAGCAGGAGAGCATATGGGTTATATAATCTACAGTCGCGGTCATGGGCTTGCCCATAACAAGCGGGCGTTTGCCTGTCGATGCGGCGAAGAGCTCGATCATCGAGCCCGTGTCGGGCATGAAGCCGTCCGCAGTCGGGCAGTTGAGATCGGGGTGGGTCGCTATATACTCCGCGCCGTTCGCGATATACTTCGCGGCGTCCCAGAGCTTCTGATAAGTCAGCGTAGTGTCAAAGCCGAGCACGACTATATCGGGGTCTTTTTCAACAAGATCGATACCCGCCGCTTTAAAGTCGCCGGTCAGACGCTCGTTGCCGAGAAGATAGACGCTCTTGCCGGGGCGGTGTCTCTTGAGGAAGTCTATAGTGACATGGGACGAGATTATGACGCGCTTTTCGTCAACGGGGAAGCCCATTTTTGCGAGCTTATCTCTGCACGAGCCGACATTGTTCGACGAGTTGTTCGTGAAGAAATAGAAGTCCCTCCCGCTCTCGCGGACTTTTTTCAAAAATCCGTCTGCGCCGGGAATGATGTTTCCGTCGAGATAGAATGTTCCGTCCATGTCGACGATGAAATATTTTGTCTTTTCAAAGATGTTTTTTTCTGCCAAGGTTTCCACACACTTTCTCTCAAAGTCCCGTTTTCGGGACATAATATTTATTATTATATCATAGCGCACCGGCGTTTTACAATATATCTTTTTCTGCGATTTGAAGCCGTTTTCCGACATAACATAAAAAAGTGTGGCTTATAGCTTTATAAAATTTTGACTTTTCTTTAAATTTTCAGTAAAAGTTTTATATTTACTATAGACTTTTTTCTTCAGATATTTTAAAATTGTATTGTATAAAGCATCGGCTTTGAGCCGATGGGGACGGAGGACAAAGATATGCCAAACCAGAATCTCGAATTCGGAAACAGGCTCAAGACATTCAGAACGCTCAACGGTCTGACTCAGGGGGAAGTCGCAGAGGTTCTCAACCTCGACCGTTCGACCTACACCTACTACGAAAAAGGCCGCGTGCCGAATCTCGACACGCTTAACAAACTCTCGAAGCTTTTCAACGTATCCGTTGCCGAGCTTATCGGCGAACGCGATGACGGCGCGCTCGATGTTATCAAAAACGCCAGCCGTGAGCTGCACGTTGAGAGCATCTTTTTAAGACCCGAAGAAAAGCAGCTGATACTCAATCTTCGCCTTTGCTCAGCGGCGGAGAGACAGAAAATTTTTGACAAGGTCAATCAGTATATCGAAAAGAAATCCAAATAAGGACATTTGATGGACAAATTCAAGCTCGAAAACCTCGGCTCGGGCATAACCGCGGTCATCTCGAAGGAACACGGATTCGGGACAGACGCTCTTCTGCTCGCCGACTTCGCGGCAGTGAAAGAATCCAACCGCTGCTGCGACATGGGCAGCGGATGCGGAATAATCCCGCTGCTGTGGCTCAAAAAGAATATGAGCAGACCTGTTGCCGCCATTGAAATAAGCGAACAGGGATGCGAACAGATGAACAAGGCTGTCGGGATAAATTCTCTCGGCGGCCGTCTTGAGGTGTATAACAAAGATCTCAGGAATGTGCGCGAATTTCTCCCCGCGGGTGAATTTGACGTTGTGACGATGAATCCGCCGTATAAAGCCGAGGGCGCGGGAATAGTCAGCGCAGATGAAATTGCAGCGCGGGCGCGGCACGGGCTGTGCTGCTCGCTCGACGACATGTGCGAAGCCGCCGCGTGGCTTTTGAAATTCGGCGGCAGGCTCTGCGTGTGTCTGCGCCCGGAGAGGCTGTGCGAGCTGATGTGCAAAATGAGCGCCGCAGGCATTGAGCCGAAGAGACTCAGAACCGTTTCAAAGCGCGGCGGATGCGCCCCGTGGCTCGTTCTCGTCGAGGGAAAGCGCGGCGGGAAGCCGGGCATGACGGTCGAGCCCCAGCTCAATATATATGACGGGGACGAATATTCAGAATACATGAAAACGCTCTACTCGGATTACGAGCGCGAGCGTGAAAATAACGACCCTGAAAGGAACAAGACTGATAAATGAGCGCTGTACTTTATGTTGTCGGCACGCCGATAGGCAATCTGGGCGATCTCTCTCCCCGCGCGATAGACGCATTTGAAAACTGTGATTTTATTGCCGCGGAGGACACCAGAGTGACGCTGAAGCTCCTCAATTCATTCGGGATAAAGAAGCCGATGATAAGCTATCACGAGCACAACAGATTCGAGATGAGCCCGAGAATAGTCGCGCGGCTGATGAACGGCGAGAGCTGCGTGCTCGTCACGGACGCCGGCATGCCCGCGATATCCGACCCCGGCGAGGACTTGGTGCGCATGTGCCACGAGCACGGGATAAAAGTCGAATCCGTGCCCGGACCGACTGCGTTCGCAACGGCGATGGCGATATCCGGTATGCCCTCCGGGAGATTCACTTTTGAGGGCTTTCTGAGCGTCAACAAGGCGAGCCGCACCGAGCACATACAGAGCATAGTTAAAGAGCCGCGCACGATGATATTCTACGAAGCTCCGCATAAGATAGGCGCAACGCTCCGCGACCTCGCCGCCGCGCTCGGCGACAGGGAGATCGCAATAGTCCGCGAGATAACTAAAATTCACGAAGAGGTTATCCGCACGACGCTCTGCGCCGCCGCCGAAAAATATGCGGACGGCGGGCTAAAGGGCGAAATAGTGCTCATCATCGCGGGCGCAAAGCCCGAAGAAAAAGAGCAGATGACCGTTGAGCAGGCAGTCGAAGAAGCGAAAAAATTTATAGCATCGGGCGACTCCGCCTCGGAGGCCGCGAAAAAGGCGGCAAAGCTCAGCGGACACAAGAAGGGCGACATATACAAACTTTTGCAGGGAGAGAAAGACAATGGCTGACACACTCAGACAATACTGGTATCTTGGAATCGCGCTCATAGCGGCCGTTATCTTAACTCTCTGGGTAATCAAAAAGGCGGCGCAGGCATCGAGCCGGGCGCACGCCGAGCGCGAAGCGCAGATGAAAAAGCTCGAATACGAATCGGGCGTGCTCAAAGAGTTCTCCGAGCTCAGCGAAGAGAAGCTCCTCAATGCCGACAGCAAGCGTGCTTTCGACGGCGTGGCGATGAACATACAGCGATATCTCGAGAAGCAGAGCAGCATGAATGCGGCGTTCTCGGCACTCTCCGACAGCCAGAAGCAGATATACGCGCTCTATTATCTCATTGACGATTCACAGAAAGGGCTCAGCGAGTTTTTCAAATGCAACTCCGCACCCCTGACCCCGGCGGCGCGCGAGGCGGTCGATTCGCTGTTCCCCGCAGACGCCGCAAAAGCTTTTGACAGCGAGTACCGCGCATATGACCCCGACGACGAGGACACCTCGCTCATCCCCGCCGAGATAGAGAAGAACGACGCCGAATATGCTGAGGCTATGCAGAATTTTGACTTCTACAAAACGGCAGTCGGAATGATAATCGAAAATCTTAAAGACTTTTACTGATTTACGACTTATTTTTACCCTCATGTAAAGTATAATAGTTTTGTGATGTCCGCAACGCGGATAATAATTATATTATAAACACAGGAGGAAACAGCATGGAATTCAAAGGCAGCAGAACTCAGGCAAATCTCATGGCGGCTTTCGCCGGAGAATCACAGGCAAGGAACAAATACACATACTATGCATCAAAGGCGAAGAAGGACGGCTACGAGCAGATAGCCGCAATTTTCACCGAGACCGCGGACAACGAAAAAGAGCACGCGAAAATCTGGTTCAAGGAGCTGCACGACGGCGCAGTACCCTCAACTATAGATAATCTGCGCGACGCGGCGGCAGGCGAAAACTACGAGTGGACCGAGATGTACAAGGAGTTCGCCGAGGTTGCCCGCGAAGAGGGCTTCGACCGCATAGCTTCGCTCTTTGAGATGGTCGGCAAGATCGAGAAAGAGCACGAGGAGCGCTATAATACACTGCTCAAGAATCTCGAAGAGGGCATCGTTTTTGAGCGCAGTGAAGAGGTCGTATGGGTCTGCCGCAACTGCGGACACATCCATGTCGGCAAATCCGCTCCAAAAGTATGCCCCACCTGCGCTCACCCGCAGTCGTATTTTGAAATCAAGAAAACAAATTATTGATAGTTCAGCAAGACTCTGTCCGTTCTCAAACGGGCGGAGTTTTTTATTTTTTGTCCGTTCGGAGCGGTCGAAATTAATAATACAAAAATTATAGGCTTTATTTGGTCATTTTTTACAAAAAATTTACATCAGATACTATAGCCGTTTGAATAAAGTAGTCAAAAACCGCTTGAAAAAATCTATAATCGAGTGTATAATTTATTTAATAATACATCTTTTGAGGAAAGTGAGAATCTTAAATGCTTAATGAGAATATCCCGATGTACCTTTTCCATCAGGGTACAAACGCAAAAGCATATGAGTATCTCGGCTCACACCGCGACGAAGAGGATGAGAATTTTACCTATTTTCGCGTATGGGCTCCGCACGCCGTCGCCGTTTTTGTCGCCTGCGACAGAAACAACTGGACGGGAGAGGGCTTTGAGCTCAGCCGCATAAACGAACAGGGTCTCTGGGAGGGTCACTTCGAGGGCTTCAGGGAATTTGACGCCTACAAATATCTCATCATCGCGCAGGACGGCCGCAAGCTGATGAAATGCGACCCCTACGCATTCCATGCCGAGACGCGCCCCGGAACCGCCTCGAAGATATATGAGCTCGGCTCATTCGAGTGGACGGACGGCGCATGGATGAAAAAACGCCGCAGGAAGAATATATATGACTCCCCGATGAATATATATGAGCTGCACGTCGGTTCGTGGCAGCGCTATGCCGACGGCAACACGCTCTCTTACCGCGAGCTCGCGGACAGGCTCGTGCCATATGTTGTCGACATGGGCTACACGCACGTTGAACTGCTGCCGATAATGGAGCACCCGTTTGACGGCTCGTGGGGATATCAGGTCACCGGATACTTTGCGCCGACCTCGCGCTACGGCACGCCGGACGACTTCATGTATTTTGTTAATAAATGCCACGAAAACGGCATAGGAGTTATATTGGACTGGGTCCCGGCGCATTTTCCGAAAGACGCATTCGGTCTCTACGAATTCGACGGCGAGGCATGCTACGAATACGCCGACCCGAACAAGGGCGAGCACAAGCAATGGGGCACGCGCGTTTTTGACTACGGCAGAACGGAAGTGCAGAGCTTCCTGATGTCGAGCGCGCTGTTCTGGCTCGAAGTCTACCACGCGGACGGACTGAGGGTCGACGCCGTTGCGTCCATGCTCTATCTCGACTACGGGCGCGAGGACGGCGAATGGAGCCCGAACACCTACGGCGGGCGAGAGAATCTCGAAGCCGTGGCATTTATAAAGAAGCTCAACGAGACTATATTCGGAGAGCATGGTGACATCATGATGATAGCCGAGGAGAGCACCTCCTGGCCGATGGTGTCGAAGCCCGTTTATCTCGGCGGTCTCGGCTTCAACTTCAAATGGAACATGGGCTGGATGAACGACTGCCTGCGCTATTTCTCGCTCGACGGTCTGTTCAGGAAGTTCAATCACGACTGCCTGACCTTCTCGTTCTTCTACGCTTTCTCCGAGAATTTCGTGCTGCCCATCTCGCACGACGAGGTGGTTCACGGCAAATGCTCGCTGATAAGCAAGATGCCCGGTACATACGAAGAAAAATTTGCGGGAGTCCGCTCGTTCCTTGCATATATGATGGCGCACCCGGGCAAGAAGCTGCTCTTCATGGGGCAGGAGTTCGGTCAGTTCATCGAGTGGAACTACAAGCAGGAGCTCGACTGGCTGCTGCTCGACTACGATATGCACAGAAAGCTCAAGGAGTTTTCGCGCACGCTCAACCGCTTCTATAAGCGCAACCCCGCTATGTGGGAGATTGACTACAGCTGGGAGGGCTTCAGCTGGATATCCAGCGACGACAGCGCAAACTCCGTCATCGCCTTCCGCCGCATGGACAAAAAGGGCGACGAGCTGATAGCCGTCTGCAACTTCACCCCCGTCACGCGCGAAAACTACCGCATCGGAGTGCCGGACAAGGGCACTTACCGCATAGTCCTCAACACGGACAGCGTCGAGTTCGGCGGCAGCGGAACAAAGATGCAGAAAACCTACACGTCAAAACCGATCCCGATGCACTCGTTCGGGCAGAGCATCTCGCTCACGCTCCCGGGTCTGTCGGTCGTTTATCTGAAAAAACAAGGCAAGAAAGCTGATAACAAGGAGGAATAAACATGGCCAGAAAAACAGAATGTATCGCTATGCTGCTCGCAGGCGGTCAGGGCAGCAGGCTCGGTATTCTGACCAAGAACATGGCAAAACCCGCCGTTCCTTACGGCGGCAAGTACAGGATAATCGATTTTCCGCTGTCGAACTGCGTCAACTCCGGCATATACACCGTCGGCGTGCTCACGCAGTATCAGCCGCTTGAGCTCAACGACTATATCGGCAACGGTCAGCCGTGGGATCTCGACAGAGAGAACGGCGGCGTGCATATCCTCTCCCCCTATCAGCAGATAGAGGGCACCGAGTGGTACAAGAACACCGCGAACGCCATATATCAGAACATCAACTTCATCGACCGCTATTCGCCCGAATATGTTCTTATTCTCTCCGGCGACCACATCTATAAGATGGACTACTCCAAGATGCTCGCCTATCACAAAGAGAAGAACGCCGACTGCACCATCGCTTCCCTCGAAGTTCCGTGGGAGGAGGCTTCGCGCTTCGGTCTGATGTTCGTCAACGATGACGGCTCGATATCCGAGTTTGAAGAGAAGCCGAAGCATCCGCGCAGCAACAAAGCTTCCATGGGCGTATACATATTCACCTGGAGCAAGCTTCGCCGCTATCTGCTCGAGGACGAGGCGAACCCCGCCTCCGGCAACGACTTCGGCCACGATCTTATCCCCGCGATGCACGAAGCGGGCGAGCGCCTTTTCGCCTATCAGTTCGACGGCTACTGGAAGGATGTCGGCACGATAGACAGCCTTTGGGAGGCGAACCTCGACCTGCTCAACCCCAAGGTCGATCTCGACCTGAGCGACCCGTCGTGGAAAATATATTCCCGCACCCCCACCGCCCCGCCGCACTATGTCTCGCCCGACGCAACGGTTCAGAACTCCATGGTGACCGAGGGCTGCGAGATTTCCGGCGATGTTGACTTCTCCGTTATCTTCGCGGATGTCACGATAGAAAAGGGCGCGGTCATAAGAGACTCGATAATCATGCCCGGCACGGTTATAAAATCCGGCGCGGTGGTTCAATATGCAATTGTCGCGGAGAACGCTGTGATTGAAGAGAACGCCGTTGTCGGCGAGCGTCCCGAGGCTATGGAAGATCTCGAAAAATGGGGCGTCGCCGTTATCGGCAAGGGCGTCACGGTCAAAAAGGGCATGAAGATTGAGCCCAAGGCCATGTATGACGGAGAAAAGGAGGACGTTCGCAAATGAGAGCCAACAATGTTCTCGGCATAATCTATGCCAGCACCTATGACCAGTCGCTTCCCGAGCTTACAAATATGCGCACGATGGGCTCCGTCCCGTTCGGCGGAAGATACAGGCTCATAGATTTGCCGCTTTCAAATATGGTCAACTCCGGCATCTCCAAGGTCGGCGTTATAACCAAGAGCAACTACCGCTCGCTGATGGATCACCTCGGCACAGGCAAGCCGTGGGATCTTTCCCGCAAGCGCGAGGGTATGTTCATTCTGCCGCCGTTCAACTCCGCAGAGGATTCCGGCGGACTGTTTGCAAACAGAATTGACGCGCTTATCGGCTGCGCTTCGTTCATATCGAGCTCGACCAACGAATATGTCCTGCTCTGCGACTGCAACACGATTTGCAATATTGATCTCAACCTGCTCTTTGACGCTCACGAGCAGAGCGGCGCGGACATCACTGCGGCATACTGCCACGGCACCGTTCCCGCGCTGAGCAACACCATGACATTCGACCTCGACTCCGACGGACGCATAAAAGAAATCGCGATTTCTTCGACAGGCGGCGCGGAGGGCGACTATTCGCTCAACGTGTTCCTGCTCAAGAAGTCACTGCTCGAGAGACTTATCGCTCAGGCGGCGAGCATGCATTACACCGACTTTGAGCGCGATCTAATTCAGGCAAATGTCGGCGCGCTGAAGATTTGCGGCTACAAAGCGGAGGGCTTTGTCGTAACTCTCGACTCCCTCAAGAGCTTCTACGACGCGAACATGGCTCTGCTCGACCTCGGCAACCGCTCCGAGCTGTTCTGCAGAGAGCGCCCGGTCTATACAAAGGTACGCGACGAGGTTCCGGCGATTTACGGACTCGGCGCAGATGTTAAAAACAGCCTCGTTGCCGACGGCTGCAAGATAGAGGGCAAGGTTGAAAACAGCATTCTCTTCCGCGGCGTCACCATCGGCAAGGACGCAGTCGTCAAAAACTCCATCGTCATGCAGGGCGCGTATGTCGGCTCCGGCGCGACGCTCAACAGCGTGATAATGGATAAGATATCTATAATCAAACCCGACAAATCACTCTGCGGCACCGACACCTTCCCGGTATATGTCGGCAAGGGCATAGTGGTCTGATCGAAAGGGGACTGAAAAATGAAAGTCTTATATGCTGCAAGTGAAGCTCTTCCCTTCATGGCGAGCGGCGGGCTCGGCGACGTTGCCGGCTCTCTGCCCAAGGCACTGCGCAAGCGCCTTGTCGGCTGCCGCGTTGTCATGCCGCTCTACGGCGGAATAAAGCAGGAACTGCGCGACCAGATGCAGTTCATCACACATATCACCGTGCCCGTCTCATGGCGCAGGCAGTACTGCGGCATCTTCGAGGCGAAGATAGACGGCGTTATCTTCTATTTTATCGACAACGAGTATTATTTCAAGCGTGACGGCATCTACGGCCATTACGACGACGCGGAGCGTTTTGCGTTCTTCTCCCGCGCGATACTTGAGATAATCCCGCACATCGACTTCAAGCCCGACATCATCCATACGAATGACTGGCAGACGGCTCTCGTTCCGGTCTACTATTCAACGATGTACGCCAACCGCGAGGGCTACGAGGGCATAAAGAACATATTCACCATCCACAACATCCAGTATCAGGGCGTTTACGGCAAAGAGATACTCGGCGACGTGTTCGGTCTCGGCGAGCAGCATGAGCAGCTGCTCGATTTCGGCGGCACGCTCAACCTGATGAAAGGCGCTATCGAATGTGCCGATGTTGTGACCACGGTCAGCCCGACCTACGCAGAGGAGATACTCGACCCCTGGTTCAGCCACGGACTCGACCCGATTCTGCGCGAGCGCCGGTATAAGCTCCACGGCATCCTCAACGGCATTGATACGGATATATATAACCCCGAGACCGACAAGGCGATTGCGAAGAACTTCTCCGCAAAAGACCCCGCGGGCAAAAAAGAGGACAAGGCAGATCTCCAGCGCGAGTTCTCCCTGCCCGTGCGCGACGATGTGCCGATAATCGGCATGGTATCGCGCCTTGTGTCGCACAAGGGTCTCGACCTCGTCAAAGCCGTACTCGACGAGCTGCTGAGCACAACTGATGTTCAGCTCGTTGTGCTCGGCACGGGCGACTGGGAATACGAGAACTTCTTCCGCGAGATCGAAGCGCGTTACCCGGGAAAAGTCGGGCTGAGAATAGCATTTATACCCGACCTTGCGCGCAAGATATATGCCGGATGCGACATGTTCCTCATGCCGTCGAAGAGCGAGCCGTGCGGTCTTTCGCAAATGCTCGCGCTCAGATACGGTACTCTCCCGATAGTCCGCGAAACCGGCGGACTCAAGGACAGCATCACCGACTCCGGCGACGGCGAGGGCAATGGCTTCACTTTCAAGAGCTACAACGCCCACGATATGCTCGACGCGATTCGCAGGTCGCTCGGCGCGTATTCGGACAAGAAATACTGGGCTTCCCTCGTTGAACGCGCGCTCGAATGCGACAACAGCTGGGGACGCTCGGCGAGAGAATATATGCGTCTTTACAGAGAGACCATAGGTAAGTAACAAAAATTCAAGCGGAGGACCGCAGTGACCGCCGAAGCGACGGGACACCGTCGGTCCTCGTTTTTTACGGTGAAAAGATATGGTTATAAAATCAAACATGATCGACCGCCAGCTGCGCCCGATCGGCGAGGCTATCCGCTTCGTCTGGCCGAGCTTCAGCGAGCGGAAGTTCAAGTTCTGCAACTTCATTCTGAAAAATTTCGGGCGCGGCGCTGATGTCACCCCGTGGAAGATAAGATGCGAGCAGATAAAGATTCCCCGCGCGGACGGGAGCGAGCTTCGCCTCTGCGTATATTCGCCGCGAAAGCTCGGCGGCGAGGTGCCGGGGCTTCTGTGGATACACGGCGGCGGCTACGCCATGGGCATACCCGAACAGGATCACGGGTTTGTGCGTGCCTTTGTCGGCACGACGGGCTGCGTCATGGTCGTGCCCGACTACAAAAAATCGCTCTATGCCCCCTTCCCTGCCGCGCTCGAGGACTGCTACCTCGCACTGCTCTGGCTCAAGGAGAACGGCAAAAAATACGGGATGCGGCGGGACAAGATATTTGTCGGCGGCAACAGTGCGGGCGGCGGAATGACTGCGGCGCTCACGCTCTACGCCCGCGACAAGGGTGAAGTGAACATAGCATTTCAGATGCCGCTCTATCCGATGCTCGACGACCGCCCGACCGAGACTTCAAAGAACAACGACGCTCCGGTCTGGAACACAAAATCGAACATCGCCGCGTGGAAGCTGTATTTAGGCGATGACTACGGCACGGACAGGGTCTCGAAATACGCCGCGCCCGCGCGCGAGACCGATTTTTCCGGTCTGCCGCCGACGCTCACTTTTATCGGCAGCATAGACCCATTCCTTGCGGAGACGCAGAGCTATGTCGACTCGCTCCGGGCGGCGGGCATCCCGGTTATGTTCAAAATACTCGAAGGCGGATTCCACAGCTTTGATATGTACTATTTTGCGGACATTGCGAAAGAGGCGAACAAATTCATACGCGACGGCTTCAAATTCGCGGCTGAGAACTACTCCGCGCCTCAGCCGGAGGATATATAAAAAAGGACAGCGGTTCGTGCCGCTGTCCTTTTTGCATAACAAAAACAGCGCCGCAGGGGCAAAACCTCTGCGGCGCTGAAATTAACTTTTGATCTCTTCAGGCTCAGATCAGACGAGCTCGATGATGCACATCTCAGCTGCGTCTCCTCTGCGGGGACCTGTTTTGATTATGCGGGTATAACCGCCGTTAACGTCCTTATATTTGGGGGCGATATCCTCAAAGAGCTTCTTTGCAACATCTTCTTTGGTGATGTATGCCATGACTTTGCGCTTCGAGTGAAGTGAGTTGTCCTTAGCTATGGTGATCATTTTCTCGGCCATAGCGCGAACTTCCTTAGCCCTTGTAACGGTGGTCTCGATCCTGCCGTTCTCGAAGAGATATGTGACCATACCTCTGAGCATAGAAATACGGTGATCCGTAGTTCTGCCAAGTTTTCTGGTTCCGGGCATTTAATTCACACTCCTTTACCGTAGTGAGTCTTATTCCTCTTCCTTGCTGAGGCTCAGGCCCATGGATTTGAGCTTTGCGATAACCTCGTCAAGGGATTTTCTTCCGAGGTTGCGGACTTTCATCATGTCCTCCTCGGTCTTGCTGATCAGATCTTCAACAGTGTTAATGCCGGCTCTCTTCAAGCAATTGAAGGAACGCACAGACAGGTCAAGCTCCTCAATAGTCATCTCGAGGACTTTCTCCTTGGCATTGTCGCTCTTGACAACCATAATCTCTGTATCGTACGCCTCATCGGAGAGGTCGCCGAAGAGAGAGAGATGCTCGTTGAGGATCTTGGCTCCAAGGGAAACGGCTTCCATCGCGTGGATGGTGCCGTCGGTCCACACCTCAAGCGTGAGCTTGTCGAGGTCGGTAACATGACCTACGCGGGTGTTTTCGACTGTGTAGTTGACCTTTAACACGGGTGAATAGATCGAGTCAATGGCGATAACGCCTATAGTGGGCGGGAACTTCTCCTTATTGCGCTCGGCCGAATAATAGCCTCTGCCCTTGTCGCAGACGAGTTCCATATGGACGTTCGCGCTGCTGTCAAGAGTGGCAATATGAAGATCCGGGTTGAGGATCTCAACCTCAGAATCCGTCTGAATGCTGCCTGCGGTGATCTCGCACTCGCCGGAAGCGTCTATATAGACAGTCTTCGGACCATCGCCGTGGATCTTGAGTATGACATCCTTGAGGTTGAGGACGATCTCCGTAACGTCTTCCTTGACGCCGGGAATCGTTGAAAACTCGTGCAGGATACCATCGATCTTAACGGAGATTATAGCATAGCCCGGAAGCGAAGAGAGCAGGACGCGGCGCAGGGAGTTACCGAGGGTCGTTCCGTAACCTCTCTCAAGGGGTTCTACGATAAACTTGCCGTAGGTTCCGTCGGGCGTAATGCCTTCTGTTTCGATCTTGGGCTTCTCGATTCCGATCATTCAAAACCCTCCTTTTTATAAAACGCGGCAAGGCCGCTGAAAGAGTATTGCTCAAAAACAAGCCGTTTAAGCTTAAGCGGCATTATTTCGAGTACAACTCGACGATAAGATGCTCTTCGACGGGAACCATAATCTGGTCTCTCTCGGGAAGGGCGATGACCTTAGCGGTGAGCTTATCAGCGTCAGCCTCGAGCCATGCGGGCACGGGACGAGCGGAATTGGTCTCAAGAACAGCCTTGATCTTGTCGCTCTCTCTGCTCTTCTCCTTGATCGAAACAACATCGCCGGCCTTAAGAAGGTATGACGGGATGTCAACTTTCTTGCCGTTTACTTTATAATGGCCGTGAACAACGAGCTGTCTTGCTTCGGCTCTGGAGTTAGCCCAGCCGAGAAGATAAACTACATTGTCAAGTCTGCTCTCGCAGATACGAAGAAGGTTTTCACCGGTGACACCCTTCTTGCGCTCAGCCATGAGGAAATACTTGTGGAACTGGCCTTCCTGAATACCGTAGTAACGCTTAGCCTGCTGCTTTGCTCTGAGCTGCAAACCGTATTCAGAGGTCTTCTTGCGGCTCTGGCCATGCTGACCGGGGGCATACGAACGGCGCTCAAAAGCGCACTTGTTGCTGTAGCAGCGCTCACCCTTGAGGTAGAGCTTCTTGCCCTCGCGGCGGCACATCTTGCAGACCGCACCTGTATATCTTGCCATGTGTTACACCTCCTAAAATATTGGTTACACGCGCCTTCTCTTGGGCGGGCGGCAGCCGTTGTGGGGAATGGGAGTCGTGTCCTTTATCAGGGTGACTTCAAGACCCGCCGTCTGCAGCGCTCTTATAGCGGCTTCTCTGCCGGCTCCGGGGCCCTTAACATAAACCTCAACCGTCTTCATACCGTGCTCCATAGCAGCCTTGGCAGCTGTCTCTGCAGCAGTCTGAGCAGCAAAGGGAGTAGATTTTCTTGAGCCTCTGAAGCCCATTTCGCCGGCACTTGCCCAGGAAACAGCGTTGCCCTGAGTGTCGGTTATAGTGACGATGGTGTTGTTAAAGGTGGATTGGATATGGACTGCACCGCGCTCAATATTCTTGCGCTCCTTGCGCTTACGGGTGCCTGTTGCTTTTTTGCCGGAAACTTTGGTAGCCATATTATCCCTCCTTGATTACTTCTTCTTGTTAGCAATGGTCTTCTTCGGACCCTTGCGTGTACGGGCATTGGTCTTGGAACGCTGGCCTCTAACCGGCAGACCCTTGCGGTGGCGGACACCGCGATAGCAGCCGATCTCGACGAGTCTCTTGATATCGAAAGCGGTCTCACGGCGAAGGTCACCCTCGACCTTGCAGTGATGATCTATATACTCACGAAGCTTAGAGACGTCATCCTCGGACAGGTCCTTGACTCTTATATCGGGATTAACTCCTGTTGCGGCGATAATATCGCTTGCGGTTTTGCGACCGATACCGTAGATGTAGGTCAGAGCGATCTCGACTCTTTTCTCTCTAGGCAGGTCAACACCTGAAATACGCGCCATTTGTCAGTTGCACCTCCATTGAATGGTTTGCGTCATTAGCCCTGACGCTGCTTGTGCTTGGGATTTTCACAGATGACCATTACTTTTCCCTTGCGCTTGATGATCTTACACTTTTCACACATTTTTTTGACAGAAGGTCTGACTTTCATTAGAATACCCTCCTTTTACTTGGAACGCCATGTTATGCGGCCCTTCGTCAGGTCGTATGGCGACATTTCGACCGTGACCTTATCTCCCGGAAGAATGCGGATGTAGTTCATCCTGAGCTTACCGGAGATATGAGCCAATATCTGGTGGCCGTTTTCCAGCTCGACTGTAAAAGTCGCGTTGGGCAGGGCCTCTACTACCGTACCTTCAATCTCGATCATATCCTGCTTTGACATATACTGACCTCCCTACAATGATGCAGTCTCATCCTCAAGCCTTCTGAGCGCGCGGCGCAGGCGGCTGTCAAACGCCATATCCTCCTGCGTCAGACGCATCGGCGTCGGCTCGACGTGCTTAGGATTCTTGATTTTGGGTCTGAGGAGCTTGCGCTCCTTACCGTCGCAGACCTCGACGCCGCGCTGCGTGACAGCGGTGACTGCAAGCAGTCTGCCCTTGTCGCGTCCGGCCGTGGATCTTACGACGCAGCCTCGTTGAAAGCTCATCATCAATCCTCCGCTTAAAGCTGAGTCATTATCTTCGGCCCGTCAGCCGTGATGGCGACGGTGTGTTCGAAATGAGCTGAGAGTTTGCCGTCTTTGGTTCTGACAGTCCATCCGTCGGGTTGAGTACGGATAGCCGCAGAGCCCTGATTTATCATCGGTTCGATGGCAATAGTCATGCCGGGCAGCAGGCGAACGCCTCTTCCTGGCGTGCCGAAATTCGGTACGCTGGGATCCTCATGGAGATTTGCACCCACGCCGTGCCCCGTATATTCGCGAACGACGGAGAAGCCGCGCTCCTCGCAGTAGCTCGCAATAGCGAAGCCTATATCGCCGAGTCTGCCGCCTGCGACAGCCTTTTTGATGCCTTCATAGAGGCTCTCTCTGGTCACGTCGCACAGCCGCTTCGCCTCGGGGGAAATGTCCCCGCAGGCGAAAGTGGCAGCGTTGTCGCCGGTATAGCCGTTTATCGAAGCGCCGAGGTCAATGCTGACTATATCGCCGCTTTTGATAACACGTCTGTGGCTGGGTATTCCGTGAATGATCTCATCGTTTATGGAAATGCATGCCGTAGCGGGGAACCCGTTGTAGTTAAGGAACGTAGGCGTGGCCCCTGCTTTTAGAATATATTCGTGTGCGATCTTATCGATCTGAGCGGTAGTAACGCCCGGCTCGACAGCCTCGCCCGCCACTTTTAATGCTCCTGCAGATATTCTGCAAGCCTCTCTCATCAGCGAGAGTTCGTGACTTGTTTTGAGCACTATCATGCTTATCCTCCGTTTTTGCCGTTAGTTGCGGCAGGGCTTAATCAAGGAAGCCCTTGTAGTGACGCATCATCATCTGGCTCTCGAGCTGCTTGACAGTTTCAAGAGCAACACCGACAAGGATTATTATCGACGTACCGCCGAGCGAAACGTTCATGCCGTCAGCATACGCAGTTGTCTTTGTAAGAATCAGCGTTGTAAGCTGCGAGAACAGGATCGGGAAGATAGCGACGACACTCAGAAGGAGAGCTCCGAGAAGTGTGATTCTCGAGATGATCCTTGCAATGTAGTCCGATGTGGGTCTGCCGGTACGAATACCGGGGATCATACCGCCGTTCTTGGCGATGTTCTGGGACATCTCAATAGGATTGTACTGGATGCTCGAATAGAAATAGGCGAAAGCGATTATCAGTATGAAATAGATAAGGCCGTAAGCCCAGTGGGTCGAGGTGAACACCTTGAAGAAACCGGTCCAGAACTTGCTGTCTGCAAGCTTTGCAGACGGAATGAACATCTGGATAGTGGGCGGGATGGAAAGAATGGAGCCCGCGAAGATGATGGGCATAACACCGGACATATTGACCTTTATCGGAATATGGGTGTTCTGGCCGCCGTACATCTTGCGGCCGACGACGCGCTTGGCGTACTGGACGGGAATGCGTCTCTCTGCGTTATCCATCCACACGATGAATGCGACCATCAGAATAAGGATGACGCAGACGAAGGGTGAAAGGAAGTAGTAGACGCCGCCTCTTGACCAGTAGCTGCCGGTGCCCGAGCCGCCGAAGAGCTGGGTGATCAGAGCGGGGATTCTCGAAACGATACCTGCGAAAAGGATTATCGAGATACCGTTGCCGATGCCCTTGTCGTTGATCTGCTCACCGAGCCACATGATAAGCGCGGTACCTGCCGTGAAGCAAAGGATGATGACGATGGCCTGGAAGACCATTGCAAAGCCTGTGTAGGCGCTGCCGTCAGCAGCCGTTGAAAGGTAACCGGCGCTTCTGATATAGAAATAATATGCTACGCTCTGGATGATACCGAGAAGAACGGTAACATATCTTGTGATGGAAGCGATCTTCTTCTGCCCGTCCTCTTCCTTTGCCATTCTCTCCAGAGGAGGAATAGCAACGCAGAGGAGCTGCATGATGATCGACGAGTTGATGTACGGGGTGATCGACAGAGCGAACAGGGTACCGTAGTTGAACGCGTCACCGGTCATCATTATCAGGTAGTTCAGGAAGGTGCTGCCGTCCTGAACAAGATTGCCGCCCTCAATGAGAATGTTTGTGAACGGAACCGGAATAGCGGAGCCGACTCTGAAGATAAGAACAATCAGAGCAGTGAAGAGGATCTTCTTTCTGAGCTCCGGGATCTTCCATGCGTTGGCAAAAGTCTTGAACATTTTCAGATTACCTCTGCCTTTCCGCCCGCAGCCTCAATCTTAGCTTTGGCGGAAGCAGAAAAAGCATTAGCCTGAACTGTTAGCTTCTTCGTAAGTTCGCCCTGTCCTAAGACTTTGACGCCGTCGAGGGTCTTCTTGACAAGACCGGACTCGACGAGGGCTTCTATAGTTACGGTAGCGCCGTCCTCAAACTTGTCGTTGATGGCTGCTACGTTAACAGTTGCGATCTCTTTCGCAAAAATGTTGACAAAACCTCTTTTGGGGATTCTTCTCTGAAGGGGCATCTGGCCGCCTTCGAAACCGATGTGCGCGTTGCTTCCGCTTCTTGCCTTCTGGCCCTTGTGGCCCTTACCGGCGGTCTTACCCTGACCTGAAGCAGCGCCTCTGCCTATACGCTTACGCTCTTTGACAGAACCGGGTGCAGGTGAAAGCTCATGCAATTTCATCATTCAGCACCTCCTTGCTCGACTTCACTTGTCTCGACAAGGTGGGCAAGCTTTCTGATCTTGCCGCGGGTGGCAGCGTTGTCAGGCTGAACTGACTCGTCGCCGATCTTGTGGAGACCGAGTGCATAGGCGGTGGCAATCTGAGGTTTAGTACTTCCGATAAGGCTCTTGACGAGCTTTACGTTAATATCTGCCATTGTTGTCCACCCTCCTTAACCTAAAATTTCTTTTTCCGACTTGCCTCTTATAGCCGCAACTTCATCGACGTTGCGAAGCTGTGCAAGACCGTCAAGTGTTGCTCTGACGACGTTACAGGGGTTGTTGGATCTGAGAGCCTTAGCACGGATGTCCTTGATGCCGACAGTCTCAACGACTGCACGGACAGGACCGCCGGCGATAACGCCGGTACCGGGTGCTGCGGGCTTGAGCAGGACGACGCCTGCGCCGAACTTACCTATAACCTCGTGGGGAATGGTTGTTCCCTTAAGTGAAACCTTCATCAGGTTCTTCTTCGCATCTTCGATACCCTTGCGGATGGCGTCCGGAACTTCGCCGGACTTGCCGAGACCGAAGCCGACGATTCCGTTGCCGTCACCGACGACTACGAGAGCGGCGAACTTGAATATACGACCGCCCTTAACGGTTTTCGATACGCGGTTGATAGTGACAACTCTTTCAGTGAGTTCATATGCCGATGCATCAATCTTAGCCAAAAGTATCCTCCCTTTCCTTAGAAGTTGAGGCCGCCCTCACGGGCGCCTTCGGCCAGTTCCTGAACACGGCCGTGATAAACGTAGCCGCCGCGGTCGAAAACAACATCGGTTATTCCCTTTTCGGCTGCTCTCTTTGCCAGTGTGATGCCCACCTTGCGGGCTGCGGATTTATTTCCGCCGTAATCCTCAAAATCCTTCTCAACAGTAGAGGCTGAAACAAGGGTCTTGCCTGAAACATCGTCTATGATCTGAGCATAGATGTGCTGCAGGGAGCGGAATACATTAAGGCGGGGGCATTCTGCAGTTCCGGAGATCTTAGCACGCACTCTGGTGTGGCGCTTCTGTCTTGCTTTCTTGCTGTCCGGTCTGTTAACCATAACTTTTCACTCCTTAACCTAAACTTACTTACCGCCCTTGCCGGCCTTGCCTTCCTTGCGGCGGATATGCTCATCAACATACTTGATGCCCTTGCCCTTGTACGGCTCGGGGGGACGCTTCTCGCGAACTTCCGCTGCAAACTGGCCGACCTTCTGCTTGTCGGGACCGGAGATAACGATCTTGTTGGGCGCGGGAACCTCGATGGTGATACCGTCGATCTCGGCCACTCTGACCTGATGCGAGAAACCGATATTGAGAACAAGCTCCTTGCCCTCTTTAGCGGCACGGTAACCTACGCCGTTGATTTCAAGCTCCTTCTTGTAGCCCTCGCTGACGCCGGTCACCATGTTGGCGACGAGTGTGCGGGTAAGACCGTGAAGGGACTTGTTGAGCTTGGTGTCGTCGGGGCGCTTGACGTGAACGGTCGCGCCTTCGACTTCGACAGCCATATTGCTGTGCACGGTTCTGGTAAGCTCGCCTTTGGCACCCTTAACGGTGACAGTGCTGCCGTCCACCTGCACAGTAACCCCTGCGGGGATTGCGATGGGTTTGTTTCCTATGCGTGACATTTACAGCACCTCCTTACCAGATAAATGCAAGGACTTCGCCGCCGACATTGGCTTTGCGTGCATCCTTGTCCGTCATAATGCCCTTGCTTGTTGAGAGGATAGCGATGCCGAGACCCTTCATGACTCTGGGCATATCCTCGCAGTTGGTATATATACGCAGACCGGGCTTTGAAACTCTGCGCAGACCGGTTATAACCTGTGACTTGTTGGGGCCGTACTTGAGAGCGATCTCGATGACGCCCTGCTTGCCGTCGTCCTCAACCTTGAATCCCTTGATGTAACCCTCATCAAGAAGAATTTGAGCAATCGCCTTCTTCATATTGGATGCGGGAATCTTCACCGTATCATGCTTTGCGGAATTCGCATTGCGGATTCTTGTGAGCATATCGGCGATGGAATCAGTAATTTGCATACTGTTGAACCTCCTTTTGCAATTGCTCTTTTACCAGCTGGCCTTCTTGACGCCGGGGATCTGACCGGCATGAGCCAGCTCTCTGAAGCAGATGCGGCATACTCCGTATTTGCGAAGATAGGCGTGCGGTCTGCCGCAGATCTTACATCTGTTGTAAGCCCTTGAAGAATACTTAGCGGGTCTAGCCTGCTTAACCTTCATGGATGTTTTGGCCACCGTAATTCCTCCTTATTTTGCGAACGGAGCGCCCATGAGAGTGAGCAGCTCGCGTGCCTCTTCATCAGTATTAGCTGTCGTGACAAAGCAAATATCCATGCCTCTGACCTTGTCAATCTTGTCGTACTCGATCTCGGGGAATATCAGCTGTTCCTTGATACCCAGAGAATAGTTGCCTCTGCCGTCGAAAGAGTTCGGGTTGATACCTCTGAAATCTCTGACGCGGGGAAGAGCGAGATTGAAGAACCTGTCAAGGAACTCATACATTCTGTCTCCCCTGAGGGTAACCTTGGCACCGATAACCATGCCTTCACGGAGCTTGAAGTTAGCGATCGACTTCTTCGCTCTGCACATCACGGGTCTCTGACCGGTGATCTGCATGAGGTCGGAGACGACGGAATCGAGAACCTTGGAGTTCTCTCTTGCCTCGCCGCAAGCGATGTTGACCACAATCTTGTCAAGCTTCGGGATCTGCATGACGCTCTTATACTCGAACTTCTTCATAAGAGCAGGTGCAACTTCGTTTATATAGGTTTCTTTTAACCTTGCTGCCATTGTCATGCTCCTCCCTTATTCGAATTCTGCAAGGCAGTCGCTCTTCTTGCATGTGCGGACTTTCTTGCCTTTTGCGTTGATCTTGCTGCCGGTTCTGGTGGGTCTGCCGCACTTGGGGCAAACGAGCTGAACCTTATCTGCATAAAGGGCGCTTTCAGCCTTGATGAGACCGCCGGCCTCACCCATCTTGCGGGGCTTAACGTGCTTCGTGACGATATTCACGCCCTCGACAATAACCTTACCCTCGGAAGGGCTGACCTGGAGGACCTTGCCTCTCTTGCCGCGGTACTTGCCGTTGATGACGACAACCTCGTCACCGGTCTTAACATGAACCTTATTACTCATCGTTGCACCTCCGCCTTAAAGCACTTCGGGAGCCAGAGAGAGAATCTTGAGATAATCTTTCTCGCGCAACTCTCTCGCTACCGGTCCAAAGATACGAGTGCCTTTGGGATTTTTGTCTTCTTTGATGATAACAGCTGCATTCTCATCGAAGCGAATGTAGGTGCCGTCATCACGGCGAACTCCTTTTGCAGTACGAACTACGACTGCCTTAACGACCTCGCCTTTTTTAACTACGCCGCCGGGTGCTGCTTTTTTAACCGAAGCAACTATGACGTCGCCGATATTGGCATACCTCCTGCCGGAACCTCCGAGAACGCGAATGCACATAATCTCCTTCGCGCCGGTGTTGTCGGCAACCTTGAGGTAACTCTGTTGCTGTATCACAGTGTCTGCCTCCTTACTGTTACCAAAAAATTATTTAGCCTTCTCGATGATCTCAACTACGCGCCATCTCTTGTCCTTGGACATCGGGCGGGTCTCCATGACGAGGACACGGTCGCCGATTCCGCAGGTGTTGTTCTCATCATGAGCCTTGAGCTTGATGGTGCGGTTAACGATCTTCTTGTAAAGCGGATGCTTTACCCTATCCTTGATGGAGACGACAACAGTCTTATCCATCTTATCGCTGGTCACAATGCCAACGCGAGTTTTTCTGAGGTTTCTTTCCATAAGTGTTGACCTCCCTTTCATCACGAATTGGCGCCGTGAAGCTCGATATCGCGCTGAACTGTCTTAATGCGCGCTATGTCCTTCTTGACGGCACTGATTCGCATCGGGTTGTCGAGCTGGTTAACAGCCTGCTGGAAGCGCAGTTTGAAAAGCTCATCCTTTAACTCAAGCAGCTTAGCATCCAGCTCTTTGGCGGAAAGTTTTCTTATTTCACTGGCTTTCATTCCTGTTCACCACCCGTTTCTTCCTTAGTTACAAATTTGCACTTGATGGGGAGCTTGTGAGCAGCAAGACGCATAGCCTCTTCTGCGAGCTCCTTATCAACACCGGCAATCTCAAACATGACTCTGCCGGGCTTAACAACGGCAACCCAATACTCGGGAGCACCTTTACCGGAACCCATTCGGGTTTCAGCGGGCTTCTTGGTTACCGGCTTGTCGGGGAAAATCTTTATCCAGACCTGACCGCCACGCTTGATGTAACGGGTCATTGCGATACGGGCTGCCTCGATCTGGTTAGCGGTGATCCAGGCGGGCTCGAGAGCTACGAGACCGAAATCGCCGTAAGAGACCTTGTTGCCTCTCATGGCCTTACCGGTCATTCTGCCTCTCTGTACCCTGCGGTGCTTAACTCTCTTGGGTAACAGCATTAGCGAGCTCCCCCTTCCTTGCGTGATGATCTTCTTCTGTTATTGCTGCTGCGGTTGTCATGAAGAACCTCACCCTTGTAGATCCAGACCTTGACACCGATGCGGCCGTAAGTGGTCTTGGCCTCAGCGAAGCCATAGTCGATGTCGGCTCTGATGGTCTGCAGCGGGATAGTACCCTCAT
The DNA here is from genome assembly GCA_050873305.1 of Oscillospiraceae bacterium. Taxonomy (GTDB): domain Bacteria; phylum Bacillota; class Clostridia; order Oscillospirales; family Acutalibacteraceae; genus CAG-177. The sequence goes on along the minus strand of JBNMIN010000002.1, from coordinate 20,145 downwards.
GATACTGCTCTGTACGTGCTATTTCCGCACCGCCGAGGCGACCGGAAACCTGAGTCTTTATACCTCTTGCGCCAAGTCTCATGGTGCGTCCGATGGACTGCTTGAGAGCACGGCGGAAGGAAACTCTTCTTTCAAGCTGAGAAGCGATGTTCTCAGCGACGAGCTGAGCGTCAAGGTCGGGCTGCTTAACTTCAACGATGTTGAGCGAAACCTCTTTGCCGCCGAGCTTGCTCTCGCAGAGCTTCTTGAGCTTCTCTATCTCAGCGCCGCCCTTGCCTATAACCATGCCGGGCTTTGCGCAGAAAATGTTGATGTTGACTCTCTTGGAATTGCGCTCGATCTCGATCTTGGGCACGCCTGCCGGAGCAAGGAGCTCAAGGAGGAATTCACGCAGCTTGTGATCTTCAACGAGGGTATCGCCGAAATCCTTGGGATCTGCGTACCAGCGTGACTCCCAGTCTTTAATTACACCGATTCTAAGACCGGTGGGATTAATTTTCTGTCCCATTGTTTAACCTCCTCCTCGCTTATTCCGCTTCCTTGAGCACCAGGGTGATGTGCGACGTCTTCTTGTTGATTCTGAACGCTCTGCCCTGAGCTCTCGCTCTTATTCTCTTGAGGGTCGGTCCCTGACCTACAGTGCACTCGCTGATGTAAAGATTGGAAGTGTCCATGTTCTTGTTCTCAGCGTTCGCTATAGCGGACTTCAAAAGTTTAAGAAGCGGTTCACACGCAGCCTTGGGCGTGTGTTTGAGAATTGCCAGCGCTTTGTCTGCCGGCTGATTGCGGATAAGGTCGAGAACTATCTGAACCTTGCGGGGAGCAATGCGCACATAGTTTGCCTTAGCCACTGCCTGAGGCATTGTATTATCCTGCATTGTTACACACTCCTTTCGACTGATTATTTACCGTTATTTGTTGTTTTGGAACCCGCATGACCCTTGAAAGTTCTGGTCGGTGCGAATTCACCGAGTTTATGTCCAACCATATCCTCTGTTACATACACGGGGACATGCTTGCGTCCGTCATGAACAGCGAAGGTGTGGCCGACAAATTCGGGAAAGATTGTGGAGCTGCGGCTCCAGGTCTTGAGAACCTGCTTGTTGCCGGACTTGTTCATCTCCACGACTCTCTCGAGCAGTTTAGGCTGCACGAAAGGTCCTTTTTTAACGCTTCTGCCCATTATTTCTGCTCCTTTCTCGACTTACTTGCCGTTGCGGCGCTTCACGATAAGCTTATCGGAGGCCTTCTTGGTGTTTCTCGTCTTATAGCCGAGTGCGGGCTTGCCCCACGGAGTGCAGGGACCGGGTCTGCCGATCGGGCTCTTGCCCTCACCGCCGCCGTGCGGGTGGTCGTTCGGGTTCATGACGGAGCCGCGGACGGTGGGTCTCCAGCCGAGGTGACGGCTGCGGCCTGCCTTACCGATCTTGACATTCTCGTGGTCAACGTTGCCGACCTGACCGACTGTTGCCATGCAGGAAGCGGGAACGTTTCTCAGCTCGCCCGAGGGCAGACGAAGAAGGGCGTATGCGCCTTCCTTAGCCATGAGCTGTGCGGAGTTGCCCGCCGCTCTTGCCAGCTGACCGCCTCTGCCGGGATAAAGCTCAACGTTGTGAACGAAAGTACCGGTGGGGATGTTGGTCAGGGGAAGTGCGTTGCCGACCTTGATATCGGCATCGGGGCCTGCGACAACCGTGTCGCCCACTGCGAGGCCTGCGGGAGCGAGGATGTATCTCTTCTCGCCGTCGGCATACTCAAGCAGAGCTATATGAGCTGAACGGTTGGGATCGTACTCAAGTGTTTTAACAGTTGCAGAAACATCGAACTTATCGCGCTTGAAGTCGATTATACGATACTTTCTGCGGTTTCCGCCGCCGCGATGGCGAACGGTGATTCTGCCGTAGCTGTTGCGTCCGGAGTTCTTGGAGAGAGGAGCAAGAAGGCTTCTCTCGGGAGCAACCTTTGACAGCCCGGAGTAATCTGTGACCGACATGTTACGGCGACCGTTTGTTGTCGGCTTGTAAACTCTGATCGACATTTGGTTTCACTCTCCTCATAGCGGCTTTGCGGAGGTGTCGACCCTCCATACTTTGCCGCCGGATTATTGGTTGATTATTACATCATGCCGTCGAAGAACTCGATGGTCTTGGAGTTCTCCGTAAGGGTCACTATAGCCTTTTTCCACGAGGAAGTGTATCCCTCGAAACGGCCGTAGCGGCGCTTCTTGCCGCGGCAGTTAACGGTGTTGACGCTCTTGACTTCGACCTTGAAGAGCTCTTCAACTGCCTTGGCGATCTCTATCTTGTTTGCGTCCTTGGCAACGGAGAAGGTGTACTTCTTGTCCGCTGTACCGAGCATGCTCTCCTCGGTGATGATAGGACGAAGGATGATGTCCTGTGCTATCTTGCTCATGCGTATACCTCCTCAATCTTCGATACGGCATCCTTGAGCACTACGAGAGAATCGCAGTTGAGGATATCGTAAACATTGAGTGTGCTGACAAGAGTGGTCTTGACGCCCTTGATGTTGCGAGCGCTTCTGTAGACGGTCTCGTTCTTCTCGGGAAGGACGATGAGAACCTTCTTACCGGTCTCAAGAGCCTTGAGAACGCTGACAACTTCCTTGGTCTTGATCTCGTTCATCTCAAGGCTGTCGAGGACGATAAGCTCCTCAGCTGCGACCTTGGAGGAAAGAGCAGACTTCATAGCGAGTCTTCTGACCTTCTTGTTGACTGTCTTGCCGTACTCACGGGGCTTGGGGCCGAGTGCGATACCGCCGTGGGTCCACTGCGGGCTTCTGATGGAGCCCTGTCTTGCGCGGCCTGAACCCTTCTGTCTCCAGGGCTTCTTGCCGCCGCCTCTGACTTCAGCGCGTGTAAGGGTAGACTGAGTGCCCTGGCGCTGGTTTGCCAAATATGCTACCACGCAGAGGTGCATTGCCGAAGCGTTCGGGGTGATTGCGAAGATCGCGTCCGAAAGGGCAATGTCCGATACCTTCTTGCCGGTCTTGTCAAAAACTGAATAATTAGGCATTAAACTCTACTCCTTTCTTACACATTCTTAACGCTGTCTCTGATGAGAACGATGCCGCCCTTGGGGCCGGGGATGCCGCCCTTTATGGCGATAAGGTTGTTCTCAGCGTCGACCTTGACAATGTCAAGATTCTGGATAGTAACTCTCTCGTGGCCGAGGTGACCTGCGAGCTTCTTTCCCTTGTAAACTCTCGAGGGATCGCTGCACGCGCCGAGAGAACCGGCGTGTCTTGCGTTGGGGCCGGTACCGTGAGTCATCTTGAGTCTGGAGAAGTTCCATCTCTTGATGGCGCCTGCGGTGCCCTTACCTTTGCTTGTACCTACAACGTCAACGTGATCGCCAACAGCGAAAACGTCGGCCTTGAGGATATCGCCCACGTTGAGGCTCGACTGATCGTCAAGTCTGAACTCTCTGAGGGACTTCTTGGGGGCTGTGCCCGCCTTGTCGAAGTGACCCTTCATGGGCTTGTTGACTCTCTGAACTTTGACGTCGCCGAAGCCGAGCTGAACAGCTTCGTAGCCGTCGTTTTCAACAGTCTTCTTCATAACGACAGAGCAGGGGCCTGCCTCGACGACCGTTACGGGAACAACGTTTCCGTTTGCATCGAAGATCTGAGTCATGCCGATCTTCTTTCCGATGAGTGCTTTTTGCATAGTTCCTTTCTCCTCCTTTAGGTTATTGGTTGGCTCTCGCCAACTTGACCTGCGGCGTACATCATATCTGCGCTCTCACGCATATATATAATGTATTAGAGTTTGATCTCTATATCCACGCCTGCGGGAAGCTCAAGACCGGTAAGAGCTTCAACAGTCTTTGCTGAAGGTCTGATGATGTCTATGAGCCTTTTGTGTGTACGCTGCTCAAACTGCTCGCGGGAGTCCTTGTACTTGTGGACTGCGCGAAGGACGGTAACGACTTCCTTCTCTGTCGGGAGCGGTACGGGACCTGAGACCTGAGCATCGGTTCTCTTTGCGGTCTCTACGATCTTCTCCGCCGCCTTGTCGACGAGGTTGTGGTCATAGCCCTTGAGTCTGATTCTGATTTTTCCCTTTGCTGCCATTGTTTGCGCCTCCTTAATGATTGGCGGGCATTGCTTCTTTTCTTTCAACGCCTCCGGGTGTTTCCTCGTTCTCCTTTTTAAAAACCGGAAAACGATATTTCCGGGTGTGAAGAAAGCAGATGCAATTACTGCTGCCTCAAGCGAAGGTGCGAGGGAAACGCACCCCGTGCGGCAGTCAGACCTGTTTCGCCCGGTTTTAAAATCGGACATACTCCGCAGAAATTCCCCGTCTCAAAGGACGGCCACCTTCTGCATCATCGCATATCAGCAGATTGTGTTTCGGGCATACTTGCCCCACTTCCCACAATCATGCCTGATAATGATACCACACAAATCCTTGTATTGCAAGGGTTTTCGCAATATTTTTTCAAAAACTTGCGTGATGAAAATCGGCCCTCTATATATGGATATTTTAGTCAAAATGCAGACAAGATAGAGGGATATGAAATAAAAATTTTTTATTCTCCCCGCTGCAACCGGACAAATATGCAATGTAAACTCCGGTTGACAGATTGCAAGCTCTGATATGTTGACTCGGATTTTGCTTTATGTATAATAACTATTGTAGCGCAACAATCGAAAGCTTCAATTTATGTTACATTTTTCAAAAATGTGCCAATGTCGTTGACTGCCTGATTGCTTGCGTAGCCACTCGACTCACAAAGCATCGTACCACAGACAATCAAAGAAAGGAGAATTATTATCACCAAAAAGAAAAAGTGTATTATCGCCCTCATCCTCGTCTTGGCAATTGCCATTCCAGTTGGACTTTATGTTGCTGGAAATTTATATTACTCGGCAAAAAGAATTTATGAGCAAAACTGGAACATTGAACTTCCTGACAAGATGAAAGTAAAGTTTGATATAAAGGATGGAAACAGCTCGCATAATGACGGTGTTCGTTACACTGTATTTGAAGTTAAAGAGCGAAGCGAGTTTTTCAATGATTTTTCATCAAAAAAGTCTCCTGCGTTTGAAGAACATTTTCAAGAAAACATTTCAGGTTTGAAGCTTTCAGATGAAAATCTTCCCAATTGGAATGACAACTATATCTGGAAACAGATGGAACTGTATGAAAACTCTTTGTATATTGTTTTCGATACAGACACCGACACCCTTTTTATTACGCAGAAAACACAATAACCAAAAGCCAGGAGTTGATGAGCTTTGACAAATATAAAAAATAAATCGAAAGTTTTAATATGTTGTATTCTTGCAGCAGCGATGGTAGTTTCTGTCATGGCAGCCTTTGCGATCAACCAAAGTACCGATAAGAATGTCATTAAAGACAATATTATCCCAACAGAAACCGGCGAAACGATTCATTCAATTGAGTCAAAAGACACTTCACTGATTCGTGTTATTGACGATCCTGAAGAATTATGTAAATGGGCTGCAGACGATGTTCCCGGAGATATAGACAAATCATGCAAGCTTGAAAAAATAGAAATTTTTCAATATAATACAAGTGAACTTAAATGCGAAGATTCAATCAGCAAGTAATCAAAAGGAGTACAGCAACATGAACTTCCCCGAAAAACTGCAAAAGCTCAGAAAAGAGCGCGGCTGGTCACAGGAGGAGCTCGCGAACAGGATAACTGTCTCGCGGCAGGCGGTATCAAAATGGGAGCTCGGCACCGCCGTTCCGGACACGGACAACATAGTTCAGTTAAGCGAGCTTTTCGGCGTCACGACCGACTATCTTATAAAAGACAAACTCGACTGCGACGAGGACATCCCCGCAGTCGCCCGCACCGCCGCAAATGTCAGAAAGGCGGAGCAGAGCCGCCAGCTGCTCATCGCGGGGATCGTCACGCTCGTGCTCGGAGTTATTATAATCGGCGTGCTGCTGACTCTGTCGCAGGTCATTGAATCATATCAGAAAGTGACCTACGACCACGGTCCGATGATGGAGATGCTTCCCGACGGGACGACGCAGATATCAGACGAGCACCGCATGGCGACAACGCGCGTGCCGGTATATTCTTTTATTCCGTTCCTCAACACATACTATCTGCACTGGGTGCTCGCAATCGGTATCGGTCTTGTCATCGCAAGCATAGTCTGCTTTGCAAAATACAGGCGAAAGACGAAAGTAAAAAAGAAGAAGTAACTGCAAAAAGTCCCGACAGTAAAGTCTGCCGGGACTTTTCTTGTGTATATTGGAGTTGCGTGATGTGATTGAATTGGGATTTATAAATTGGGACTTGCCTATCACTTGAGCCATAGCAGGGTAAAGTCAAGTGACGAGTTTACTTTTATAATCAAACTTTCAATAGCCGCGCTGCAGTGTGTTTGATAAGCCAACTAAGAGAGGCGAGGGAACGGCTTGCGAAGCAAGACGCACGAGCACGCACTCGTTCAAGCTCCGGCGCGTTTGCGTGCGAATGTGCCGAGCAACCAACTGAGAGCCGCAGGCTAAGTACTGCGGCGCGGCGTTCACGGGGTCTCGGGGCGCAGCCCTGAGTTTGCTTTTCTTTTGCAGGCGTTTTCTTTTTCAAACAAAAAGAAAATGTCGAAACGCAGGGAGTATATATCATTTAATTATAGTGCGTAGCGAAGGTAGCAGTCAATCATCAACAACCCACAACTGCTATGGCTCTGTATCGGCTGCGCCGATAACGGACAGCCGCAAGGGCCGTCCCTACGAACGATCGGTAAATAGATATTCCAAGAATTTCGTGCCGCTTGCGCGGCATCGGTGCGTCGAGGTCGCCGCGCCCTACAAATGCACCAATAAAATTGTGCAAATTTCGCGGGCGGATAATATCATATTATTACTTTGAGTGCCAGCAAAATAACCCCTCAGTCTCGGCTTACGCCGAGCCAGCTCCCCTGCAGGGGCGCCTAAATGGATTGTGCGACAAATCCCGATTTATCAATAAATAGCGTACTTCTATATACCTTTCGGCGTGCTGTACAATCTGCGATTTTGCACAACAGAATAACAAAAACCGACCCATGAATCACAGGTCGGTTTAACTGTTCTATAAGCTCCGCTGAACGCGGCAGTCCTTTTTATTTAATTCGCCGGGTCAAGCTCGCCGGGAAATACATCATCGTCGAGGATATATTTTTCATAGTTCTCGTTCTGCCAGACCTTGACATAGTCGACCATGAACTCGCTCGAAGACTTGTGGCTGAACTGACCTATCTTCTGTCCGTGCGGTCCCCAGCCGTCGCCCGCGTCGATTTCTACAGTAAGGCGTAAAAATTCGCGCACTTTCGACACGCCGCCGCCCATCGAAGCCCATGTCGGCTCGCCGTCTATGTAGAAAACATAGTATTCGGGCGTCCACTTGAGTGCATATGTGTGATATCCGTCATAAAGATCCTGCTTGAGCTCGGTTATCTTCGTGTCGGAATCGGAATACTTGCCGTAGCCGTTCCAGATGAGGGCATGACCCATGCGGCTCTTGCGGTTCCTGCGGAACGCGCTCTCGAACACGTCTATCTCCGTGCCGTCAAGTCCCGCGTTTGATATTTTTCTCATGTTCGGTGACTGGAGCCAGAATGCCGACCAGAGTCCGTTTGCATCTGGGAACTTTGCCCTGACCTCGAAATAGCCGAAAGCCTGCGAAAACAGCAGTTCGTCATTCGTGCCCTTGTTATTGTTGTTGTCGCCGATTATTCTGCGTGTCTCGATGCCGCCGGTGAATCTGCCCGCCTTCGGGCAGCTGCCCGAGCAGACATGGTCATCCTGATACTCGGAATGGACTATCAAATTTGAATCTTTGACCTCGACCATCTCCGGGCACCACCAGCAGGCATATTCCGGATGCTTACTCTTGTTCGACTCCCAGCGTATGGCATGGGGTGAAGTAGTCCAGATCTCCTTTGAGCCGCTGTATCGCTCGCCGAAGTCTATATCCTGATTGAGTCCGTCGCCGTTGAAATCGTCCTCGAACACTTTGTACCAACCGTTTTCGCCGAGAGTCGGCACAGATGTGTCAAAATCAGACAAGCCGTCATCTCCGTTTCCGCCGACAGCGCATCCGAGCATCACGGCGACCGCCGCGAGCGCGATGCCCGCTGTCAGAATTTTCTTTTTATTCATTGCCTTCCTCCTGTATTTTCAGAGCGCGCCGCTCCGTATTCCTCATTTATCCCCGGACAAAAGCCCGTACTTCTCCGTTATTTCGCCGTAGTTGTTTTCGAATTTCACCGCGTTCATACCGACTTTTTCCGCCCCGCGCACATTCTCCTCGCGGTCGTCTACGAACAGGCACTCGTCGGCTTTGAGACCGTATTTGCCGAGGATATATTCATATATCCCGCTCTCCGGCTTTATGATATGCAAATCGCACGAGACCACCACGCCGTCAAAAAAGTTCATATCATAAAAGCGCGGAAAATATTCATAAAATCGCCCGCTCGCGTTTGAGAGGACATATATGTTCTTCCCGCTCTCCCGCATCGCGCGGCAGAACTCCGGCGCGCCGTCAATTCTGTTGAGAAAATCCGGCCAATGCCGCTCGCACTTTTCGAGCGCGGCGTGATATTTTTCCGGCACGCGCGCTTTCGCCGCGGCGAGCATCTCGGCATCGGTTATATTTCCCCTGTCGCCCTCGAGCCAGTCTTCGCTCTCGAACAGCTCGCGGCGGATAATCTTCTTTGACTCTTCGTTAGGGCAGAGCGCGTCAAGCGGGCGGTTGACATCGTATTCTATGAGCACGTTGCCCATATCGAGAATTATGTTTTTTATCATTTTATTCTCCGTATCAAAAACGCCGCCGACCCGTTTGAAATTCAGACAGGCGGCGGCTCTTCGTCTCTTATTTTGTCATGAAAAGGATACCCGTGCATCCCGGTCCGCAGTGGCTCGCGATGGTGCAGCCGGCGCGTCCACGGAGCACCTCTTTAAACGGAAGAATGCTCAGGATCTTGTCGATAAGCTCCTTTTCGTCCGCGTCGCTGATGCTCGACGAGGTGATGAAGATGCGCGAGAGATCGGCGTCATCCTTGTGGGCGTTGAGCTCATCCTCAATATACTTTTTCTTGACATCGAGTATCTTGCCGCGATATTTTCTCGCAACGCCGAGCTTGCCCTCGCTCATCTCGATGCAGGGACGGATGGAGAGCAGGTTCGCGCCGAGCGCGGCGACGGTCGAGCAGCGGCCGCCTTTCTTCATATATTCGAGCTTTTCAAGCACGAAGCTCGTGCAGGTCTTTTTATTGAAATCGACTGCGGCTGCGGCAATCTCATCGGCGTTCTTGCCCTCGTCGCGCATCTCGCAGGCTCTTATGACCTGGAGCGCGATGCCGGAGCTCAGATGCAGCGAGTCTATAATGTGCACGCCGTCCATTCCCTCGGCGGCAATCATAGCGTTCTGATGGGTCGAGGATATACCGGAGCTCAGCGAGAAATGAACGACTTCTTTGCCTTCGTCGACAAAGGACTTGAAGAAAGTCTCGTAGTCGCCTATCGGAATAGCCGAAGTGGAAGGCAGCTCGCCCGTCTCGTCGTAGTGCCTGAAAATGTCGGGAGTCGTTATATCGATTCCGTCGCGGTATGACTTATCTCCGAGGTTAACATACAGCGGCAGGACATGTATATCATATCTTGTTTCAAGTTCTGCGCTCAGATCCGCAGGGCTGTCCGTGGTGATAACTACTTTACTGTTCATAGAACTTCTCCTTATACTCAAGTTTAATCGGATTATATCATATCCGAGGTCAAATATCAACTTGTGTTGCAGAATAAAATATATTATATTATAATATGCAAAGTAACGGAGGGATCGACATGATGAGAGAGACTGGGCGGCGGCTGCTCGGGATAGGAGCACGCGCCCGTTTTGCGGCATATTCGCTGTTTGGGAAGAAATCAAGCGGCGATTCAAAATTCACCCTGGGAGCGGAAAAATATATTCTCAAAAGCCCCGACGGCGCGCTTGAGGTGACCGTCTCGGGCGGCAGACTTACATATTCGGCAGCGGTCGACGGAATTGCTGTAATCGAGCCGTCTGAAATCGGTCTGCTCATTCAGGGCGGCAGAAATATCGGCGAAGATATCACACTCGGCGAGCCGGAAATCGAATCCTGCGAAGAGACTTACCGCGACCTCGACACCGAGACGGATATTACCGACAGGCACATGAATTATATTATCCCCGTGCATGCGGGAAAAATTATATACTCGCTCGAAGTGCGCATATGGAATGACGGATTCGGATTCCGTCTGCTCTTCGGCGAAGATACAGGACTGCTTATCAGCGACGAGCTGACGCGGTTCAATGTGCCAGGCGGCACCGTTTGCAGATATCAGACCGACCTCAAAAAAATGCAGGGCAAGACGCTGACGCAAAAGACATCGGAGCTTGCGCAAAACGAAGTTTTCTCATGCATGACTGCGTTCGAGTTTCCCGGGAAAAACATATATATAATGATAACCGAATCGGATATCGAGAACTACCCCGGCATGGCTCTGCGCTCGCTCGGCGCGGGCAGATTCAAAGCGGAGCTGTGGGACACGGACAAGTTCTTTATAAAAGGCGGGAAAACTCCGTGGCGCATAGTCACCGCGTGCCGCTCGCTCGAGGAGCTCATACACTGCCGCGTTATAACTCACGCCGCCGCGCCCGTGAGTGACAAAGTATACGAAAACGCCGACTGGATACGCCCTGGCAAGAGCGCGTGGTCGTATTTTATAGATGAAGAGCACAGCCGACGATTTGAAAAGATAATGGAATTCAACGCCCTCGCGCAGGCGGCGGGATATGAATACAACCTCGCGGACAACGGCTGGCGCGGCTGGGCAAAGACGGAACGCGGCGCGTTCAAAAAGGTCAAGGAGCTCGTTGACGACGCAGAAAAGCGCTCGGTCGGGATATGGCTCTGGCAGTCCGCCATGGACAAAGTATGGTTCACTCCCTACAGGCGCAGGTTCTTCAAAAAGTGTGAAAAGCTCGGGATAAAGGGCATAAAACTCGACCACATCGAGAGCGAGACGCAGTTCATGACCGAATTTTACCGTCGATTCGCGCGCGAGGCGGCGGAGCACAAGCTCATGGTCATATACCACAACCCGCAGAAGCCGACGGGGCTGCGCCGCACGTTCCCGAATGTGATGAGCATGGAGGCAATACGCGGGCTTCAATGCAAGGCGGACGCGGACAACGATACGATTCTTCCATTTACAAGGATGCTCGGCGGCAACGCGGATTATACGCCGCTGTGCTTCTCCGTGCCGAGATGCCTGAACGAAGTCAGCATCTGCCACATGCTCGCCTCGGCCGTAATATACAACTCGGCATTCTTCACCGTCAGCGAAGACCCGTCAATTCTCAAAGCGCACGAGCTCGACTCATTCGTCGCTCCCCTGCCGGTAGTCTGGAACGAGACGCATGTTCTCCCCGGCAGCAAAATAGGTGAAATTGTAATCTTTGCGCGGCGAAGCGGAAACAGATGGTACGCCGCCGTGTTTAACAGCGCTCAGAACGAGCGGAAGATAAATCTGCCGTTCTCGTTTTTAAAAGAGGGCACGAAATACGAAGCCGAGATATACACGGACAATCTTACGGATCAGCGCGGGTACAACAAAGTAAAGATAACCGTCACAAGCGCCGACAGCGCGGATATAGCAATGCGCCCCTCCGGCGGATTTGCCGCAGTGTTCAGGGAGATATAAATTCGTTTGGAGATTGCCTGCAAGGCGATTGAACAAGCAATATAAAGCTGTCGAGTAAATTTAAGATTTTCTTCTGTGCGCTGAACTCGACTTAAGTACAGACAAAAAAGCCAGACTGCTTTTGCAGCCTGGCTTTAACTGTTTTATTTGCACCCGCCGAACGGGCGGATTTATACAGGACTTTTTATCAGTCCTCGTTCTCTTCCTTGATCTTTTCGACTATCTCGTCGGGGATCGCTTCGCCGTGGCGGACAACGAGGATGCAGAGGGTCGAGAGGATGAAGGCTATCGGGCAATAGTAGAACAGGGACATATATGTGCCGGTAAGCATACGGACGATACCGTAGATTATCGGGGTAGCTATCTGTGCAGAGAAGGTTGCGGTGTAGTAATAGCCGGTGAATGTACCGACCTTGTCAATACCGCCTATTTCAAGCACGAGAGGCAGGGTGTTGACGGTGATGAACATGTTCGCGGCACCGCCGACAACGAGAGCTATCCAGATGAGAGCGCCGCTGAGGGCGTTGATGTGGAGAATCTCGGTCAGAAGATATGCGCCGAACGCAACGATGAATATGATAAGTCCGCCGAGGATGGTCTTTTTGCGGCCGAACTTCTTGCCGAGCCAGCCTGCCGGGATAGCGGCGATTGCGGAAGCGGCGGCAAATGCGGTGGTCATGATGGTCGCCTGAGCGGCGGTCTTATGAAGAATCTCATCGGCAAACAGCGCGAAGAAGGTTGAAATCGCGTTCGTGCCGCAGAAGAGGAAGAACAGACCCATGAGCATGAAGATAAGGCTTCTTCTCTCGCCGGAGGTGAGCTTCTCTTTCTTTCTCGCTTCTTTTTCTGCCTTTGCGGCTTCCTTTTCAGCCTTGCGTCTTGCCTCTGCGTCGGCTGCCTGGTTCATCTCGCCCTGAACCTTAATGCGGCTGTCGGGCTCCTTGACAAAGAAGAGTATGACAAGCATACCGATTATCATAACGATTGCGCCGAGCAGGAAAACATAGGGGAAAGTGTTGAGTTCGTTGAACTCAGGGGACTTCGAGGAGATTCCCGTAGATGCGCAGTAGATAGCGGTGACAATAGTGCCGGCGAACAGGCCGAGCGCGCCGCCGATGCCGCCCATGAGGTTGATGACGGCGTTGCCCTCGGAGCGGATGTCACTGGGAGTCAGGTCGGGCATGAGCGCGACGACGGGAGCTCTCCAGAGCGACATGACGAAGACGAAGAGAATGATGAAGAGCATCGTCAGCGGAAGCGAACCGACTTTTATCGCGACTATCGGGATTATCGCAAAGAGGACAGCCGAGATAGGCGCGCCGAAGATAACATACGGACGGCGCTTGCCGAAACGGGAATGGGTGTTATCGGAAAGCTTGCCGAAGGTCGGCTGGAAGATAACGCCGAAAATATTATCGAACGTCATGATGATACCGATGAACAGCGGGACGAGCGTTATGCCGCCGGCGGCGGTTGTAACATCCTCGCCGTTTGCCGCAGCGAACTCGGCGAGAGCCGGGAACGCGGCGTTGAGCTTTGCCGACCACGAGGTTATCGTGGCGCTGTTATTGAGCAGGTGGTTGAGTATTTTGGTTATGTAGGGATCATAAATTGCCCATGCGATAGACGACGCAAGGAAACCGAATCCCGTGAGGATCGTGTGCGGATAGTGCAGCTTGCCGTTGGGCTTAGCACAGAAATACTGCTTCGCTTTTTCCATGTTTGGTTATAACCTCCTTAAATGCCGCGCGGCCGGTTCGTCATGTGCGCGGTCTTAAACAGTGTAATTGTAACATATCTGTTCTGATTTGCAAATAGTTTTTTAAACTTATTGCATAAAAATATATTTTTATCTGTTTATTTTACTTCAGGAAGCCGCTGACTATGACCTCTTCCGCCTCCTCTTCTGTCAGCCCGAAGGTCATGAGCTTTAATAGCTGGTCGTTGTTTATGCGCCCGATAGCCGCCTCGTGGACTATCTGCGCGTCGGCATCGTTGGCGGTTATTTCCGGTATAGAGCGTATCTTCGCCTTATCCATGATTATCGAGTCGCACTGGACATGGGCGCGGCACTCCGTGTTGCCGACCGCTCTGGGATAGAACACCTGCTCGGAGTGATCCCTCGCGACGGAGCGGGAGACTATCTGCGCGCTCGAATTTTTGCCGTTCAGGTTCACGGTCATGTTCGAACGTGCTTTCTGATTGCCGTGGGTGAGCAGGCGCTCGGTGATGACTATTTTGGCGTTCGCGTCGAGGGCCGCTTCAGTCTCGCGCAGAGTCGAGTCGACGCCCGCGAGCTGGATCATCTCCATCTCGCAGTAAGAACCCTCCTCCATGGTTACTTCGGTAACGGGGTTGAGTATTCTCTCGCCTGTGCCCTCGCCCTCGCCGTAGTGCTTCTCAACATATTTTACTTTTGCGTTTTTGCCGATGAAGAAGCGGTGGATGCCGTCGTGCTCGGTCTTTTCGCCGCCGCAGTTGTGTATGCCGCAGCCCGCGACTATCAGCACATCCGAGCCCTCGCCGACATAAAAATCGTTATATACCTTGTCGTTTATTCCGGTCTCGGTGATGATAACGGGGATATGCACCTCTTCGCCCTTTGTGAACGGCTTTATATATATGTCTATGCCCGGGTTTCCCTTTTTGGGCTCTATTGTTATATTTTCGCTCGACTGCCTCGCGATGCCCTGACCGTTCTTTCTGATGTTAAACGCGCCTATCGGCATTGAATCCATGTCCGCTATCGTGTGCAGCAGCGACATATCGACTTTTTTGAGCAGATCCGGCATATCATTCACCGTCCTTTCTGTTGAAGTCACAGCTCTCGTCAAGCTCACCGAGCAGCTGTGGGAGAATCTCTTCCTTTGTGCCGCGCGTGCGAATCTTGCCCTTTTCGACGACTATCATCTCGTCGGCGAGCTGCATTATGCGCTCCTGATGCGAGATTACTATCACTGTTTCATATCTGTTCTTGCACATCGAGCGGAAGCTCTCGACGAGCATTGCGAAACTCCACAGGTCGATTCCCGCCTCCGGCTCGTCGAATATCGCAAGGTCTACATTCCTCGCCATAAGCGTAGCAATCTCAACGCGCTTGACTTCGCCGCCCGAGAGCGACGCGTCGACCTCGCGGTTGAGATATTCACGCGAGCAGAGTCCGACGCTCGTCAGATACGCACAGCAGGCGTCCTCGGGCAGCTCACTGCCGTGGGCGAGGCTCAGAAGCCTGCGCACCGTGAGCCCTTTAAAACGCGGCGGCTGCTGAAAAGCGTAGCCGATGCCGAGCTTCGCGCGCTCGGTGATGCTCATATGAGTTATATCCGTTCCGTTATAGATTATCTGTCCCGCTGTCGGCTGCTCGATGCCCATGATGAGCTTTGCGAGCGTGGATTTTCCGCCGCCGTTCGGGCCTGTTATGACAACGAACTTGCCGTCGTCTAATGTGAGGCTGATATCGTCGATTATCTCAAGCTCGTCGTCCGCACTGCCGACCGAGAAGGAGACATTTTTAAGTTCAAGCATATCCTGCTTCCTTTCGCTTATTTATATGCAGGTTGATTATACAGATTTTTTATTGATATGACAAGATATTTTGCGCCGATATTTGCATATGATGCGCCGGTAATTTAAGCTTTAGCGGTATTTTATGAGTTTTTTGTAAACAAAGTCTGATTTTATTTGAATTTTTATAAGAAAGCTGATAGAATGAAGAGGTAATGCTACCGGACAAGGAGGTATCGGTTTGTCAGATAAAGAAAACCTGCAGCCGCTCGGAGAAAACGAGGCTGCCGAAAAGGAAGAAAAAAACTTTGAGTATGACAGAACGCTTTGCAGCCTTTGCCAGAAGAAGGCGCGCGAAGAAGGCAGCTATTACTGCGAGGACTGCCGTACCAAGATGATGAAGACGAAGATAAAGGGCGGTTCCGTAGTTGCCGCGGTGCTCTGCGTGATAGTTTCGCTGTTCGCGCTGATGCTCATGGGCGCAAACGCCACGCAGATGGTCGGCCTGCTTGAGGCGGACTCCCTCTTGAACCAGGGCTATGTCAACGCCGCGCTCAACAAGGTGTCCCAGGCGAGCGAGGCAAATGCATCTCTCAACGACAGCGACTTCATCTCGAACCTGTCGAAGACCCTCGGCAATCAGACGATATTCACCCTCGGCTACGGCGAGACCGCGATGACCGCGAAGATCTATGCAAAGGGCTACACCGAGATAGACGCGGGCGGATATGTTGTGAACACCCTCGGAGAGGACGCGGTGAAGTCCGATCTGAGACTGCTCGGTATGCGCAAGTTCGTCAAGGCATACAACGGCTACAACACCACGCAGGAGAAGGCATATTCGATTCTCCAGAACTATGTCAACGCCGAAGCGAAGGATATCCCCTACGACGATCTTATCAAGAAGCTTGACGCTCTCAAAGGTCAGGACGGGGTCGAGAATCAGTATATCGAATACTATAAGTGCTATGTCGCGATGATGGCGGACAAGAGCATCGACACCCAGCTCGAGTTCCTTCTGAAGATGGAACAGGAATATCCCGCGGGGCTCATGATCTACGGTCCGACGATTGCGGATTACTACTATCGCTCGGGCGACTATGCGAAGTCCGTTGAATATGCCGACAAGATGATTGCGAAGAACCGCAACTACTCCTCTGCCTATGAGCAGAAGGTCATAGCTCTGCTCGCGCAGGGCGACGCCGACGGCGCCGAGAAGGTCTGCGACCAGCTCGACACTGCCGAAAATGCGGCAGGAGTCGCAAGCGGCGATTACACATCGTACAGCCTGCGCGCCAACCTCTATTGGTACACCGGCAAATACGACGCGGCGATAAAGATATGCGAAGAGGGCATCGAGGCATCCGGCGGCGATTCGGATATCTACCGCAACGAGGCTATCGCCTATATGCTCAAGGGTGACTACGCAAAGGCCAACGAGTGCGGAAAGAACGCATATCAGTTCTCCATGAACTACGGCGACCTGACGCTTGATATAATCAACACCGCAGCTCTTGCAGCGGGACTTGCAAAGGACGATGATACCTACAAGACGCTTCAGGATTATCTCAAGACCTATAACTACGAGATAAGCACGGTCGTCACGGACTGCCTTACAGGCAAAAAGACCGTCGAGCAGGTCTTCATCACTGACGGAGGTGTCATCTCATGATTTCAACTGTTATCTATTTCATCGGCAAGGTGCTCACCTTCCCCGGCGCATATATAAAGGCTTTCTTTGAGCATCTTATCGCAAGAGCGTTCAGTATCCCCGTTGAGGATACAAAGTATCTCAGATTCACCGACGGCTGCGGCCATGTCGAGCATGACGCGATCGGCAGCAAGGCGAAGATATTCTTCTACTGCCTCCTGCCCGGTCTGTTCACTGCGATAATCGGCACACCCATGCTCTATATGGGCTTTGCGGGCCTGTTCTTCTTCAAAGTCCCCGCCGATTCGAGCACAATGCTCATGTTCATTGTCTACTGCATCCTGTTCTATCTCGGCTTCTCGCTGTGCGCGAATCAGTATCCGCTCATGGAGGATGCAATCGGTCTGTGGCACGCGCTCTACGGCAAGGACGGAGCGAACCTGTTTGTGAAGATCGTTCTCTTTATCCCGACCGTTCTTATTATAGCGGGAGCGTTCCTCGAGAGATATGCATTGAATATTCTTCTCATGGCGGGCACGGTTGCCTTCGCCGCACTGACAGCATAACAAAATAAATAAGCTGCCTCCGCACAGGTCACTCTCTGCGGGGGCGCTTTGCAATCGGAGAAACTTTTATGGAATATAATTTCAAACTTTGCGTCATTTGCACGGGCGATTCGGGCGCGGCGAAAAATCTCGCCTATTCGCTCATAACCCGCGGCGGCGTGCGCCTTGTAATCTGCGCAGAAAATGCAGATGTCAAAAAATTCCCGACGGCGGCGGAGAACAGCAGGATAGATTTTGCGCCCTGTTCAATCGAGGATATTAATTCCGTCCTCGCTTCGCCCGATGCCCCGCTCGTCATGTTCGCCGATGCCGGGACCACTTTTGCGCCCGGATCTGTCGAGCTGCTCGAAGATAAGGCGGTCGTTTTTAACTCTGCTGCCGAAGAAAAGAATGCGCCGCGCAAGCTCTATCGCGACGGATTCTCTGCCCACGAGGCTTTCTCGCCCGCAGTCGGCGTGAATTTTGTCATGCGCTCGGAAGTTATAAGCGAGCACGAAATAAAGCTTTTATCCGCAAGCCCGGCAGGCTTCGCCGCGTTTGCCGCGCAGTATGCCGCATATGAGAATTTCGAGCCCATACACGAGGTGCTCCTCTACGGCGCAAAGCCGATAGATTGGAACGCCGAAAGCTTTGATATCATTGCAAAGAGCGTTTCAACCAAAGGCGGACTCTCCACTCTGACTCTTCTGCTCTCGGCTTACTGCGGACTTGACAAGGCAGAAAAAGAAGCCGAATTCGATGCGTTCTCAACTGCGGCAAAGCCGTTCTTTGAAAACGAGGCTTACAGCGCATATGCCCTCGCGGCTTTCGGCATCGATTCCGCTATGCTAAAAGAGGGCTGCCGCGCCGGCGAGTTCGTCTCGGCTGGCACGAACGCCATGTACAAAGAAGTAACTCTGCCTATCCTCGCCGACGATGTCGTGCGCGATTTTTACGGCGGCAAGCTCAGCTTCGGCACGCTGCGCCGCTGCATCGCCGCGTGGCTCTACTTCAAGCTCTACCGCATGGGCGGAGCGGCGAAAAAGCTCGGCTGCAAAGTCTGCTCAAAACTCGCCGGGGGTGACCTGAATGTCTGATTTTCCATTCAGAGCCACAATACTCATCCCCGTCTACAATGTCGAAAAATATCTCGACGGCTGCATAAACTCGCTCAAAGAGCAGACCGAGCCGTTCGGGAATATGGAGATACTCCTGATAAACGACGGCAGTTTAGACGGCAGCGCAGATATCTGCCGCCGCTGGGCTGACGAATACGAGAATATCCATTTCTATTCCAAAGAGAACGAGGGACTTTCAAAGACAAGGAACTTCGGTCTGCGCCATGCACAGGGCAAGTATATTTTCTTCCTCGATTCCGACGACACTTTGGCGCCCGATACTGTCAAGAGCGTCGTTGACTATTTCGACACAGTCTATGACGAGGTGGATTTGGTCACCTACCGAATCACGCAGTATTTCAAAAATGCGCCGCCGGTCTATCATTTCAGATACCGCACGCTGACTCACACGGGCGTGTACGATCTCGATGACCCGAAGAACAGATTCATCACGCAGACGAACGTCAATATCTGCGTCAAGAATGATAAAGACAACGGCATTTTCTTCGACGAGTCACCGAATTTCAGGCACGAGGACGAGAAATACTGCTGCGATATTCTGCGCCGCAAGATGAAGATAGGCTTCTGCCAAAAGGGCGAATACCGATATAACCGCGGCAACGAAAACAGCATCGTTTCAACCGTTTTCTCGCCCTATTATATATTTGAAACCTCCATGGCTTTCTACGAAGAGCTGTTCAACTCGTTCGGTGGCAGGGTTCCGCCGTATTTCCAGGGCATAGTTTTCAACGACCTGCGCTGGAAGCTCAAAGAGGACAAGCTCCTGCCCTATCACTATTCGCCCGAGGAGTTCGCGCGCGCAAACGAGCGCATCGATGCACTGCTCAAGCAAATGGACGAGGATACTATAACATTGCACCCGTCCGTCAATGAATATCATATCCACTACTGGCTCTCGCGCAAGCCGAACTGCCATCCGACGGTAATAGCAGATGACGGCAAGCTCAGCATTGCGGCGGACGGAAGAAAGATTTTCTCTGCCTCTTCGTTCCCGCTGATGATGAGAAAGATATTCGTCGAAAACGGAAAAGCGAGGCTGCTCTCGTTCATAAAATCTCCCGTGTTCTCGCATCTCGGACGCGGCGAGTGGAAAGTAATAGCTTCTATCGACGGCGAAAAACGCGAGCTTGAAACTTTCACTTCCGTTTTCAGCGCGCAGGATTCCGCAGTCAATGTTGTCGATTTCCCGGCGTTCTTCTGCGAATTCCCGGAAGACGGCAGGCACGAGATAAAGTTCTTTATAAGCATACGCGGCAAAGAGTACCCGACGAATCTTCTCGCCGAGCCGACCGCCGTGTTCAGCCGCAAAATACGCATGTATGTCCGAAACGGCGTGATGTTCACACTCAGCGGCAGGACGCTCGTCAGCAGGAACGTTGACGAAAATAAGAAGTACCGCGCCGAGCGCGAGCAGAGCAAGAATTTTAAAGGCAATGTCAAAAAGCTGCGCAATGCCGCCATTGAATACCGCAGGGCACACAAGGTCGAGCTCTACTACGATCTGCACACGGTCGACTTCGACAACGGCTATTACCAGTTCAAGAATGATATAAAGCACAGCGACGGCGTTGAACGCTACTATAT
>JBNMIN010000001.1:0-45724 GCA_050873305.1 Oscillospiraceae bacterium | reverse complement strand
TAAGCAAATATTCCGTGTCGTTTCACCTCTGGGGCTCGGAGGGCACGACGGAGCACGGGCACAACTACTATGAGATTTTTCTTGTGACGGACGGGCGCGTCTGCCACGAGATAAACGGCAAAATTTCCGAGATAAGCAAAGGCACTTTATGCATGATATGCCCCGGCGACATTCATCAATTGCGCCGCATTGAGAATTTTTCGAGCATACATATGAACATCTGCATCTCGCCGAAAAAATTTGAAGAAATCTGCTCGGCTCTCGGGATAGATTCCAAAGAGTTCGAGTCGCAGAAGCCGCTGACGGCTTCGCTCTCAACCGAGGAGCAGGCATACTTTTCTTCGCGGGCAAGTCTCATAAACAGGCTCATCGGCGACGGATATGAAAAGGCGGCGAGCGTAATATGCTCGACCGCATCGGATTTTATCTCGATAATAAACAGCTCGAAGCTCACACAGAAAATCGACTGCCCCGAGTGGTTTGAAAACATGCTCGAAAAGATACGCTCGCCGGAATATATGACATGCAGCGCGGCGGACGTATATGAAATGAGCAACTTCTCGCCGCCCGTTGTTATCGAAGCGTTCAGAAAATATACGGGCAAGACGGTTTCGGCATATCTCAAGGACACGAAATGCGAATACGCCTGCCTGCTGCTAAGCGGAACCAAGATGACGACGCTTGAAATATCAATGCAGCTCGGCTATTACAGCCTGAGTCACTTCAATCGGGTTTTCAAGAGCTACTCCGGATTCTCCCCCGCCGCATACAGGCGCGAATATCAAAAATAAAGCATCCGCACAAAAAGTACGGATGCTTAAATTTATTCCCGCCCCGCCATTTTCAGCAGATCGTCCTGAGTTATGACCGGGATGCCGAGGTCGGTCGCTTTTTGCAGTTTGCTTCCGGCTTCCTCGCCCGCGACAACATACGAAGTTTTTTTCGAGACTGACGACGACGCTTTGCCGCCGAGGTTTTCGATTATCTCCGTCGCTTCTTTTCTTGAAAGCGTCGGCAGAGTGCCGGTGAGAACAAAAGTCAGACCCGCAAAGCGCTGATCGTCGCTCTTTTCTTTGAGCGACTTCATATTGACTCCCGCCGCTTTGAGTCGTTCTATTAAATCTGCGGTCTGAGTCATGGAGAAAAATTCCGCCGCGCTCTTTGCCATTATTCCGCCGAAGCCGTCTATTTCTGCTATCTCCTCTTCTGACGCGGAGATTATAGAATCGATATCGCCGAAATGCTCGGAGAGAAGCTTCGCCGCTTTCTGCCCGATATGGCGTATGCCCAGAGCGAACAGCAGGCGCGAAAGGTCGTTTTGCTTCGAGCGTTCGATAGCCTCGACGAGATTCTTCGCCGACTTTTCCTGATGTCCCTCGAGCATCATTATCTCGCCTGCGGTTATGTCATAGATATCGGCTACATTTGATATCAGATTTTCGTAGATAAACTTTTCGACGAGAGCATCGCCGAGTCCCTCGATATCCATGGCATCGCGCGAGCAGAAGTGAATAACATTGCGCAGCAGCTGAGCAGGGCACTCGGGATTGACGCAGCGGACAGCCGCCTCACCCTCTTCGCGGATAACGGGAGCGGAGCAGGACGGGCAGATTGACGGCAGGATATACGGCACGGAATTTTCCGCATGCGACACGACGCGCACGACCTCGGGGATTATATCGCCCGCTTTTCTTATGGCAACTTCATCACCGATGCGGATATCCTTTTCTGTTATGAAATCCTGATTATGGAGAGTTGCGCGGCTGACGGTTGAGCCCGCGAGAAGAACGGGTTCAAACACGGCAGTCGGAGTAAGCACGCCCGTGCGCCCGACGCCAATCTCTATATCAACAAGCTTCGTTGTCTTTTCCTCGGGCGGATATTTGAAAGCCACCGCCCACTTGGGGAATTTCGATGTACTGCCGAGGCGTTCGCGCTGGGCAAAATCATCAACTTTTATCACCGCGCCGTCGATATCATATTCGAGTCCCGAGCGTATCTCGCCGATGCGCTTGAGTTCGGAGATGACATCGGTTATATTATCGAACCGAGTATAGAACGGAATGGTATGAAAGCCCTGTTCGCGCAGGAAATCGAGCGACTGCTTATGCGAGCTAAGTTCAGCGCCCTCTATCTGCTGGACATTGAAAACGAAGATATCGAGTCCCCTGCCTGCGGTCACTTTTGAATCTTTCTGTCTGAGCGAGCCTGCGGCGGCGTTGCGCGGATTTTTAAAGGGCTTTTCGCCGTCGAGCTCCTGCCTTGTAACAAGAGTGGCAAAGACCGACTTCGGCATATACACCTCGCCTCTGACCTCGAGGAAAGGCAGCGGCGTTTTTATTTTCAGCGGAATCGAGCGCACGGTGCGCAGGTTTGCGGTAACATCCTCGCCGACATCGCCGTCGCCGCGGGTCGAGCCGCGGGTCAGCACGCCGTTTATATATTCGAGCGAAACGGAAAGTCCGTCGATTTTCGGCTCGACGACATAGTGAACATCCCGCTCGGTCTCTCTGACCCGGCGGTCAAATTCCTCTATCTCCGCGAAGCTGAACGCATCCTGAAGGCTCTCCATGCGCACGCGGTGTTCGACCTTTGAGAACAGATTTTCCGCGCTGCCGCCGACGCGCACGGTCGGAGAATCCGGGGTCACAAGATCCGGATATTTATCCTCTATCACCTTGAGCTCGCGCTGGAGCATATCATATTCGTAGTCCTCTATCTCAGGATCGTCGTCGACATAATATTTTCTGCTGTAATAATTGAGCTTATCTCTGAGCTCCTGCGCGCGTTTTGCGCTCTGCTCTTTGTCGGTCAAAAGGGATTCCTCCTTTTAAGCTTCCTTTTTCTCTGCGGTTATTATACCACAACTTGAATACATCTAACAACAATTTATTTCACTGCCGCTGCGGAATATCTATTGTCACAGCGGTCTGCGGGACAGTGCCGACGACGATATTCTCGGCGATGCAATATTCATCCGAAAAATTCGCCGCGCCATCGTTCCCGCCAAGAAAGACATAGACAGAACACTCGACTTTCAGCATAACTCTGTGGCGAGTCTGGTTTATGCCCGCAGAAATAAATTCGTCCGTTATCTGCGCCTCCGCGCCGCCCGTCATGCGAACGGTTACGGGTATCTCGGGTCCCATGCCCGCGAAGACCTCGGAGCCGGTTACGGCGCCAAGCGGTATTTTCACAACAAATTTTGCATTTTCTTCGAGTGCTTCATCGACTGCGCGGACAAGGCGGGATTTGAATAAATTGACGGAGGCTGCGTTGAGCGACATTGAGCCTATCTTTCCGTCGTTCGAGCTAACGCTGACAAGCGCCGAGCACTCCTCCGGATTTTCGGATATAAATTTTTCTATGCTCTCGCCGACCGTGCGCACGGCTAGGCTCTTTGCACGGGTCATGGCGATATTGCGAACCGCCGGGCGAAGCCGTGCATCGACAACGAGCACAAGGCAGACAGCAAGCGTAAAAGCGCACAGAGCCCTGAACGCCCCGCGCGGCAGAGTGCGAATATTGAATCGGCGCATCCGGCGCATAAAAACACCCCCGCAACAGTTTATGCGGGGGCGGCTGAATTTGTTATTGTTTTATTTTGAAGCCCTGACGACGGACACGCCGGTATCTATAGACTCGGGACCAGTTGAATTGCCTTTGAGAGCCGCGAGCGCCTGCGCCATACCGAGATAGCCCATGGTATAGGGGTTCTGCACCATGACCGCCTTGAGGCTGCCGTCGTTTATCAGAGACTCGATAGTGTTTGAAGTATCGAAGCCGATGCCGATTATCTTCTTGCCTGAATCTTTGATAGCGTTGCCCACGCCGACGGTCGAGCCCTCGTTGGTGCCGTAAAGTCCGACGAGGTCGGAGTTGCCGGTTATAAAGCCGGTTGCCGCCTCCTGCGAGGATGCGAAGTTGCCGTCTTTATATTCGGTAGTGAGCAGAGTAAACTTGCCGTCCTTGGTTATCGCCTCGCGGAAGCCCTTTTCGCGGTTCATGCTTGAATTTGTCGCGGTGTTGACACCGATTATGCCTATCTTGCCGCTCGTTATGCCCGCGTTTTTGAGCTCTTCGAGCATAGTCTCGCCCGCTATCATACCTGCGTTGTAGTTATCGGTCGAGAGAGTTGTGACCGCAGGCTCGTTTGCGGGAGAATCGACATAGATTATCTTGACTCCCTTGTCTTTTGCATTTTTGACGGTCTGCGAAATTGCCGAGGGGTCGTTTGCGGCGAGCATTATCAGGCTCGCGCCGTCGGCGATGGCGTTGTTGACCGCCTCGATCTGCTTGGCGTTGTCTTTGACATCGGGGGCATCCCACTTATAAGTGATGCCGAGCTGTTTTGCCATATCAGACGCGCCCTTGTCGACCGAAACCCAGTGCTGATCCATTTTGTCGATAGTGATGAGATATACTTTGTACTTTGCGTTGGCGGCGCTCTCGGTCATGCCCTGCGCTGTGTTGTTGCCCTCGCCGCTTCTGCTGCACGCCGCAAAGGCGGTCAGAATCAGCAGCGCCGACATAATAACTGCGAGTATCTTTTTCATACTGTCCTCCGTTTATTCTCTTTTTTCTCTGCCGCCGCCGAGCTTGAGCCATTTGGCGGCATTTGTGTTGAGCCGCTTGCCCCCGTGGACGATTCTGTCTATAAGCACGGAGATTATAACGACTATGCCGATGACTATATTGCGAAGCGCGAGAGGCGCGCCTGCGAACTGGAGACCGTTATTGAGCACGCCCCAGATAAACGCACCTATGACGGTGCCAAGGAGCATACCCTGTCCGCCCATGGTGCTGACTCCGCCGATAACGGACGCGGCGACGGCGTTGAGCTCATAGTTAGAGCCCGCGTCCATGCTGCCCATGCCGCTCTGCGCGGTGAGTATCAGGCCGACAACGCCGGCGAGAAAAGAAGAAATGACATAAACTTTCGTCTGCGCCGCGGCGACATTGACTCCGGACAGGCGCGCCGCCTCATAGTTCGAGCCGAGGGCATAGACATGCCTGCCGAGCGCCGTCTTTGAAAGAATAAACGCGAAGAAAGCGAAGAGCACTATTGCTATCCAGATCGGGGTATATATCCCGAGGAAGCGGCCGTAATAGAAGAAATTCTTGAAGGCGTCGGAATATATGCCGTTGGTGTTCATGTTGCCGTTGACAATCTGCGCGACACCGCGGGCGATTATCATAGTACCGAGGGTAGCTATGAAGGCCGGGAGCTTTGCGACGGAGATAAGCAGTCCGTTTACAAGACCGATTGCAAGGCAGCAAATAATAGTTATGAGCACGGTTAAAATCGGGTTCATATTGAATTTTGTCATCAGGGTCGCGCTTATCATGCACGACATTCCCGCGACCGAGCCTATCGAAAGGTCGATTCCGGCAGTTATAAGGACGAACGACTGACCGACGCCGATTATCAATATCGGCGCCACCTGGCGCAGAAGGTTCGTTATATTGGTTGCGGAGAAGAACAGTGGATTTATCAGCGCAAAGACGATTATCATGACTATCAGCGCCGCAAAGACCGAGAGCACCTGCCCCATTCCCCTTGCGGAAAGTATTTTTTTGAACATTCAGCTCACCTCCGTGCGGAACTTTGTTGCAAGCTCCATTATTTTTTCCTGCGTGGCTTCATCGCGGCTGAGTTCGCCCGTGATGCGCCCGGAACACATGACGATTATCCTGTCACTCATGCCGAGCACCTCGGGCAGCTCGGACGAGACGAACATAACGCCGATGCCGCTCTTTTTGAGCTTGTTCATCAAATTATATATCTCGACCTTGGCGGCGACATCGATGCCGCGCGTCGGCTCGTCGAAGATTATTACTTTGGCGTCGCGCATGAGCCATTTGCCGACGACTATCTTCTGCTGGTTGCCGCCCGAGAGGTTTTTGACCTCGCTTTTTATTGACGGTGTTTTTATTTTCAGCTCTTTTACGGCGCGATTCGCCATATCCCGCTCGCGCTTTGCGCTGAGCACCCCGACTGGGTTCGAGAGCGTATCGAGATTCGCTATTGCGATATTCTCGCTGACATCGAGCTCAACCAAAAGACCGTCCTTTTTTCTGTCCTCCGGCGCGCAGACTATACCGGCTTTTACAGCATCGCGCGGGCTTTTGAGCTTCACGCTCTTGTCGTAGACGACAACTTCGCCCGCCGTTATTTTATCCGCGCCGAACAGCGCCCTGACGAGTTCCGTGCGCCCCGCGCCGACAAGACCCGCGAAGCCGAGTATTTCGCCGGAATAGAGATCGAACGAGATATTCTGAACCTCGGAGGTGGATATCCCCTTGACCTCCATGATTTTTTTGCCGCGCTCAGTCTGCTCATGCGGATATTTTTCGGTTATCTCGCGCCCGACCATGAGGGCGATTATCTCGCCAATTGAAAGATCTTTGAAATCGGCGGTCTTTATATATTTTCCGTCGCGCATGACAGTGACTCTGTCGACGATATTTTCGAGCTCTTCAAGGCGGTGGGAGATATAAATTATGCCCTTGCCCATATTTTTGAGCTCGTTTATTATTCTGAAAAGCTCCTGCGTCTCGCGCTCGGTCAGCGCCGAGCTCGGCTCGTCCATGATTATAATATCGGCGTTTGTCGAAAGAGCCTTGGCAATCTCGACCATCTGCTGCTTTGACACGGAGAGCTTGCCGACTTCGGTATCGGGCTCGATATTGAGGCTCAGTTCTTTGAGAAGCTTTGACGCGCGGGCGTTCTGCTCTTTGAAATCGACCATGCCGCCCTTTTTGAGCTCCCTGCCGAGAAAGATATTCTCCGCCACGGTCAGGTGGCGGCACATGTTGAGCTCCTGATGGATAACGGCGATGCCGAGCTCCGACGCCTGGGCGACGGTTGAATACTCCTGCGTTTTGCCGCGTATCTTCACCTCGCCCTCGTCTTTTTGATATATTCCGCCGATTATTTTCATCAGCGTGGATTTTCCCGCTCCGTTTTCGCCGAGCAGCGCATGCACTTCACCCGCCCGAAGCTCGAAATCGACTTTGTCGAGTGCGACGACTCCGGGAAAGAACTTCGATATTCCCTTCATCTGCACAAGATATTCTTCCATTTTTCTTCCTCCCGTGCGGATCTGAAATCCGCAAATAAGGTAAAGTCGGTGTTTATTGTTGCCTGAGTGAGCGCAATTATTAAAGCGGGCGCAAAATTTTCACAATAATTAAATTGTCATAAATTAAGAGCAAATATAACGACAAAAATATAGATTATGGCGCTTTATATACTTGTCTGCCGGCAAAAAGAGTGGTATAATAACTATGTCTGTAAAACCAGCCATACTATTTCCGTCTGGAGGTAAAAATATGTCATACGATGTAGCAATTATCGGTGCAGGCGTCAGCGGCGCAATGGTCGCGAGAGAGCTGAGCCGATATAACATCAAGGTCGCATTGGTTGAAAAATGCAGCGACATGGCGATGGGCACAACAAAGGCCAACAGCGCCATTGTCCACGCAGGCTTCGACGCAATGCCCGGCACCCTCAAAGCGAGACTCAACGTTGAAGGCACTGCCGCAATGCCCGGTCTGTGCGAGACACTTCATGTCCCGTTCAAGCCCATCGGCTCATATGTTGTCGCTTTCTCGAACGAGGAAGTTGAGACTCTTGAAGAGCTCAAGGCAAGAGGCGAAGAGAACGGAGTTCCCGGACTCGAGATTCTCGACAAGGAAACTCTTCACCGCGAAGAGCCGAACCTCAGCGACGAGGCAGTCGCCGCGCTCTATGCTCCGACCGCCGGAATCGTCTGCCCCTACGAGCTGACGATAGCGACAGTTGAGAACGCAGTCATGAACGGCGTCGAGTTCTTCCGCAATTTTGATGTTACGGCTATTGAAAAGAACGCGCAGGGCAACTTTGTCCTCAAGTCCGACGCAGGCGAGATCGAAGCCGAATATGTCGTCAACGCCGCCGGCGTTTTCTGCGACAAGGTTGCTTCTCTCATCGGCGACGATTCAATAACCATTATTCCCCGTAAGGGCGAATATATGCTCATGGACAGAGCAGTCGGCGACAAGGTAAAGCACACGATATTCCAGTGTCCCTCAAAGATGGGCAAGGGCGTTCTTGTCACCCCGACCGTTGACGGAAATCTGCTCGTCGGTCCGAGTGCAGTCGATATAGACGAAAAGGACGACTGCTCGACCACCGCAGACGGCACGAACGGCGTTTTCAAGACCGCTCTGAGATCCGTCCCGTCGCTCTCGACCCGCGACGTCATCACTTCGTTTGCAGGCATCCGCGCCCACAGCACCGGCGACGATTTCATCATCGCCCCCAGCGAGAAGGACGCGAAGTTCATAAACGTTGCCGGCATCGAGTCGCCCGGTCTCTCCTCCGCTCCCGCTATCGGTCTTTATGTCTGCGACATGATTCTGCAGGACAAGGGCGAAGTCAGCGAGAAGGCGGACTTCATTCCCGGCAGACCCGCTCCCGTGCGTTTCCGCCACATGAGCGCGGAAGAGCGCAAGGCACTTGTTGAAAAGAACAGCGCATACGGCAGAGTTATCTGCCGCTGCGAGACTATAACCGAGGGCGAGATCCTCGACGCTATCCACGCGCCCGCAGGCGCTATAGACGTTGACGGCGTAAAGCGCCGCACGAGAGCCGGAATGGGTCGCTGCCAGGGCGGCTTCTGCGGCTCAAAGGTAGTCGAGATACTCGCAAGAGAGCTTGGTCAGGAGCTTGATGAGATCACAAAATGCGGCGGAGAGTCAAAGATCCTCTTCGGCAGGACTAAGTGATCTGCGAACTTTCGCAGCATGAAAGGATGAATACTAATGCTTAAATATGATCTTGCCGTTATCGGCGGAGGCCCCGCAGGCATGGCCGCTGCGCTCAAGGCGCGTGAAAGCGGCGTTGAAAAGATAATCATACTCGAGCGCGCAGAGACTCTCGGCGGTATCCTTGAGCAGTGCATACACACCGGTTTCGGTCTGCACTACTTCGGCGAGGAGCTTTCGGGCCCCGAATACGCCGCGCGTTTCATCGAGCTTGTTGAGGACACCGACATTGTCGTAAAGACCGACACGATGGTGCTCTCCATTTCCGACGACAACGTCGTCACCGCAGTCAACAAAGAGGACGGTCTTATTGAAATCGACGCTACCGCAGTCATTCTTGCAATGGGCTGCCGCGAGCGTCCGAGAGGCGCACTCAACATCGCGGGCACCCGCTGCGCCGGCGTTCTCTCCGCAGGTACTGCGCAGAAATATGTCAACATTGACGGCTATATGCCCGGCAAGGAAGTCGTTATCCTCGGCTCGGGCGATATCGGTCTTATCATGGCGCGCCGCATGACCCTTGAGGGTGCGCACGTCAAGATGGTCTGCGAGCTGATGCCCTATTCGAGCGGACTGACGAGAAACATCGTTCAGTGCCTCAACGACTTCGACATCCCGCTCAAACTCAGCACCACGGTTATCGACATCCACGGCAAGGAGCGCCTTGAGGGCGTCACCATTGCAAAGGTCGACGAGAACCGCCGCCCGATCCCCGGCACGGAGGAATATGTCCCCTGCGACACGCTCATGCTTTCCGTCGGTCTTATCCCCGAGAACGAGCTGAGCAAGAACATGGGCATCGAATTTGACCGCGTCACCGGCGGCCCGATAGTCGACGAATACAGAGAGACTACCCACCCCGGCGTTTTCGCCTGCGGCAACGTGCTGCACGTTCACGATCTTGTTGACTTCGTTACCCTTGAGAGCCAGACGGCCGGCGAGGGCGCAGCGAGATACATAAAGAACGGCGGAAACAAAGAAAAGAAATACGTCAAGACCAGAGGCATCAACGGCGTGCGCTACATCGTACCGCAGAAGATAGCCCTCGGCGAGGACGAGGATGTCAAGCTCTTCTTCAGAGTCGGCGACGTTCACAAGAATGCCAAGGTCGTTGTCACCTACAACGGCGAGACGCTCATCAGCAAGAAGCGCCCGAGACTCGCTCCCGGCGAGATGGAGAACGTCATCATCAAGAGCGACATGCTCAAGAACTTTGATGAGAACGGCATAATCGAAATTCAGGTGGAGGAATAATCATGGTAAAAGATATTATTTGTGTCGCCTGCCCCATGGGCTGCCAGATCTCCGTTGAGCTCAACGACGACGGAGAGATCCTCAGCGTTACCGGCAACACCTGCAAGCGCGGCGACGCCTATGCGAGAACCGAGTGCACCCACCCCGAGAGAAGCCTGACAACGACTGTCAAGGTCAGCGGCGGCGTTCACCCCGTTGTTCCCGTAAAGTCCGCAAAGGCTGTTCCGAAGGACAAGGTCAAGGACTGCGTCAAGGAGATAGCAAAGCTTGAGATCAAGGCTCCGGTCAAGATCGGCGATGTTGTCTGCGCGAACATACTCGGCACCGGCGTTGATATCGTTGCGACGAACATCTGCCCCGAGGCGTAAAAGGCATAAAAAATAAATCGAGCATCCGCAGAACGAAAATTTCTGCGGATGCTTTTTTGCGTATGTTTTTTATTATAATGCTGTCAGCTTTTGAAATAGCTTTCAAGGACATCGGACGGATGCTGCCCTCCCGCGAGCTTTTCGAGCACGGCGTCGGAATAAATATAAGACCTTTTCGCCGACTTTTCAGAATCGAGGGCAATTTCATTGCCGCTGATTTCAAAATAATATTTATCCCTGCCGTTGTCGTCGCTGAGAACAAGTCGGTTGTCCTTTTCTTCGTAAGTGCCGGTCGAGCAGTCACTCATGCCGCTCCTGTACATGGAATAGCTGCCGTCTGCGGGCGACAGGACGAGTTCGACATAGTCTTTTTGACCGTCGTGCTCGTTCTTGCCGATATAAGTTATAACATCGGTGCGGATGGACTCGGGCGTGAAAAGAGCTTTGTTTTTTAAGCACTTATCAGCCTTTTCGGAATCCGCCGAATAGCAGAACTCCCGCACGGGGTCGGACTTTTTGGCGAGAAATTCGAGACCGTCTTTTTGTTTTTTGAATGTAAATTTGCTCTGCGAGTCGGAGCTTTTCGCGGTAAGTATCAGATAATCGTCATCCTCTTCGTAAGTGCCGCTCAGAGCGGCGGAGAACCGATACGACTGCATGAAATTGAAGGTTTTATCCTTTCTGTTGAGCACAAGACCCGCATAGTCGTTATCCGACTTGCAGCCGAAGGAAGCCATGCCGTTTTCGTCGACGGAGGCTCTGATTATATCCGCAGAGCCGTCCGCGCTGTTTCCGGGGAAAAAGTGCGCCAAGAGCGCCGCGCACACGCCGACAACAGCAACAACGCCTATACAGATAATGCGTTTGACCGAGCTTTTCATACTGCATCTCCTCTCATCAGTGTTACATCCGCAAAGTTATATCAGCAAACAAAAAATACCGCAGAGAGCCTGCGGTACTTTAAATTACTCCTCGAACAAATCGAGTATCATCTCTTTCGGGCGCGCTCCGACGGCGCGGTTGACCAGCTCGCCGTCCTCAAACACGAGCAGAGTGGGTATACTCATAACATCGAACTTTGACGCGAGCTCCGGCTCCTCATCGACATTGACCTTGCCGACTTTTTTGTCGGGATTCTCGGCGGCTATCTCGTCAACTATCGGCGAGACCATACGGCACGGGCCGCACCACGACGCCCAAAAATCGAGCAGGACTGGCTTATCGCTTTGAAGCACTTCTTTATCAAAATTATCTTTTGTAACAGTTATAACTGACATTTCGTATTCTTCCTTTCTCTTCACTTCGCCGGATATCCTCCGGCATTATTTAGAATAACAGATTTTCAAAAAATATTCAAGCAAAGTGATGATTCGTTCACACAAGTTTAAAATATTGGGTGTATTATATAGCCTGTGAAAGGTCGATCAATTGACTTTCGATGTGTATTCTGTTAATATCAGTATATAATAAGATCATCTTACGGGAGGTCATAAAATGAGAAATGTTATAAGGATAAACGACGGCTGGCTCTTCACGCTCGACGGAAAGACCGAGACCGTCAATCTGCCGCACACCTGGAACGCCTTTGACGGTCAGGACGGCACGAACGGATATCTTCGCACAAAGGCGACATATTCCAAAGAGCTGCCGAAATCGGACAAGAAAACTTTCCTCGAATGCCGAGGAGTCAACTCAAAGGCGGAAGTCAGAGTCAATAACGAGCTTGTCGCAGTCCACGAGGGCGGATATTCCGCATTCAGAGTCGATATCTCCGACTATATCAGATACGGCTGCCGCGTTGACATAACCGCCGACAACTCGCCGGACGAGTCCGTCTACCCGACGATGGCGGACTTCACATTCTACGGCGGCGTTTATCGCGATGTCAATCTTATCGAAGTTCCGGACTGCAGATTCACCATGAACGATTACGGCTCGGACGGAATATACATCACCCCGCGCCGCGTCGGCGAGGACGGCTGGGAGCTGAGCATAAAGGCGCTTATCGACAACGCCGACTGCTCGCACAAGGCTCGCTTCACGCTCATCGACGCCGACGGCAACGAGAAGGCTTCGACAATAGCGGATCTTCGCCCGATAATCAGCGCGAAGCTGCCCGTTGAAGACCCGGTGCTCTGGAACGGCAGAAAGAATCCGTATCTCTACACCGTCAGATGCGAAATTTTTGACAGCACAACGCAAGAGGTCACGGACAACATCGACATCAGAACGGGACTCAGAGAATATCATATCGACAGCCACAAGGGCTTCTTCTTAAACGGCGAGCACATCAAGCTCCAGGGCGTCTCCCGCCACCAGGACAGAGAGAACATGGGCAACGCCATAACCGAGAAGCAGCACGCGGAGGACATCAAGATAATCCTCGATGTCGGCGCGAACTCGGTGCGCCTCGCCCACTATCAGCAGAACAGCTATTTCTATGATCTCTGCGATGAGAGCGGACTGCTCGTCTGGGCGGAAGTGCCGGTTATCTCCCGCTTCAGCCCCAAGCGCAACGAAAACGCGGAGCAGCAGCTCGTTGAGCTCATCAAGCAGAACTACAACCACCCGTCGATATTCTGCTGGGGCATCGAGAACGAAATCACAATAGCCGGAAGCGCAAACAAGAAGCTTATAACATTCCTCAAGCATATGCACAAGGTCGCAAGACACCTTGACCCGACAAGATACACGACCTGCGCCCAGCTGACCATGTGCCCGGTGAACTCACCGCTCAACCATATCACCGATATCATCGGATACAACCACTACTACGGCTGGTACATGGGCTCGTGCGATGAGATAAATAACTGGCTCGACGAGTGGCACAGAGAGAACCCCGAGGGCAAGCTCTGCCTTTCGGAATACGGCGCGGAGGGCATCACTAAATACCACTCCGACTCCCCTGTTCAGGGCGACTACAGCGAGGACTATCAGGCTATCTACCACGAGCACTATATCAAATCGATAAATGAGCGCGACTGGCTCTGGGGCTCATATGTCTGGAACATGTTCGACTTCGGCTCCGCATCGAGAAACGAGGGCGGCGTCAGAGGCAGGAACAACAAGGGTCTTGTGACATTCGACCGCAAGACGAAGAAAGACGCGTTCTGGCTCTACAAGGCATACTGGAGCGACAAGAAGTTCGTTCACATCACCGGCGAAAGATATGTCAACAGACCCGCCGGAAAGAGCACGATAAAAGTCTACTCCAACTGCCCGGAGATAACGCTCGAAGTAAACGGCAATACCTACACGAAGAAAGCGGACAGAGTGTTCGTCTTTGACGATGTTGAGCTGAAGCTCGGCGAAAATGTTATCAAAGCACGCGGCGGCAAGGTTCGCCCGTCGCACACGATAACGGTAAACGGCATCGAAGAAGCCACGGACGAATACAAGATGCCTGCACAATACTCCTCATTCGTGCGCAACTGGTTCGTTGCGGCGGACGGCGAGGGCGACCCGAACAAGCTCTCGGTCGAGGACAGCATGGGCGAAGTGCTCAGCAACGGCGAGGTCAACAAGATAATCAAGAACGCCGCCGGAGACTTTGCGGCAAAGGCTGTTTCAAGTCCCCTGCTCAAGCCCATCTACCCGGTGAAGGTCAAGACGATGATCAAGCTTGCCGGAAAGCTCGGCGTTGACGAGAAGATGCTCTCGCTCGCGGGCGGATTCCTGCAGACGATAGACAAGAACTGATAAGACGCAAAAATACCGCTGAAGATAAAACTTCAGCGGTATTTTTATTTTGTTTAGTTATATTTGTCGGTGTCCTCGTTGAGATCCTCGTCGTCGGGATCGTCGGGGTCAATCGGCTTTGAGGCTTCGTCATCGGGATTGTCGGGATTCGGCTTGCCCTTTCCCGAGACACCGAATGCAGTTCCGCAGCAGAGTCCGATGCTGATGCCGAGACACATCCACATGGGGATATTATCCGTCGCCACACCCATCATAAGCCCGATTGCAAGGCCCAGCGCAAGGCCTATGCCGACGCTGCCTCCGCTTTTGCCGTCAAATGTTTTCTTGTTTTTGCTCTCTTTCATCAGACGGTCGCCGCCTCTTTTGCCGGAGCTTTTTCGGCTTTCTTCACGGGGAAGATGTTGGTGAAGTTGAGCAAGAAGAGCAGGACATATGCCGCCTGCATCGGGATATTCTCAATAATCGCGCTCTTGCCGACAGTCAGCAGGAGAACGAGCATTGTGAGAAGTATCGCGCAGAAAACTATAAGACCAACCAGGAAGCGTCCCTTGAGCTCTCTCGCTTTATTTATAAGCAGGAGAACCATGGGAGCGGCGCAGCAGAACGCGAACAGGAGCGCGCCCGTCCAATGCGCCATGCAGCGCGCGGAATCAAGATGCATCTCCTCACCCATCGACGGGCAGTTGATAGTGACATAAATTGCGGCGCTGCCAATCGAGCCGAGGATAACGCCGACGCGGCTGTGATAGCCGAACTTGCGATAGGCATAGAGCGTGTTGCTGAACACGGTCGCCGAAGCGATAACGCCCCAGCCTCTGAAATGCCACGGGAAGTCGAGACCTATCATGCTCGCGGTAATGAACTTCACCTTTTCGATGAAAGGCTGATCGCCGAAGAAGCCGTACCATGTGACATAGACGCAGCCGAAGATAACGCCGAAGAGGCAGAATATTTTCAGCGCCTTGCCGGGCTCCTTACCATAGAGCAGGACTCTTATGTAGACGATGAACATTGCAAGGCATATGCAGGAGACTGCGACCCAGATGGGATAGAGCCACTCGTGACCCATCATACCGCTGATGTTGGCATGGGTGATGCCGTCGACGGTACGTTCCTCTACCGTTGCGTAGTTGACGAGCACTATCTTGCGCATAAACGCTATCATCCACACCGCATAGGCGGCAATGATGGCGATCCACATCGCGGCATAAGACTTGAAGCTCGCCGTTTTTTCTACTTTTGACATTGTTACACTCCTTGCTTACGATAAATTTTTATCGTTTTAATTATAACCGCTTGGGGGAATGTTTGTCAACAGTTTATTCCCTGTCCATAATATAAGATACTTCTTTATAGGGTTTGCCGTCTTTGAAATAAATTCGCGGGACACGGCGGGCAACGCCGCAGACGAACTCATAGTTGAAGCTCGCCGACATATCGCCTATCTCCTCTGCGCTTATCGTGCAGCCGTTGTCGCTGCCCATGAGAATAACCTCGTCCTCGATATTCAGCTCGCCCTCGATATCGGTCACATCTATCATGAACTGATCCATGCACACTCTGCCGATTATCGGCGCGAACTGACCGTTGACTATCACCCTGCCCTTTGAAGAGAGGGCGCGCGGATAACCGTCGGCATAGCCCACGGGGATAGTCGCGATGCGCGTCTCCCTGTGAGTAACAAAAGTGTGCCCATAGCTGACTCCGCAGCCGGCAGGGACGGTTTTGAGATTGACTATCTTTGTGCGAAGCTCCATTGCTGGAATGAGATCAACGCTCGATTTATCGACCTCTTCCGAGGGATAGAGTCCGTAGAGCGAGATTCCGAAGCGCACCATATCATAGTGCTTTTCGAGCTCTTCGACTGCCGCCGAGTTGCTCAGATGCTTTATCGGTATATTTATACCAGCCTTTTCGAGCTTATCTATAAACAAATCGAAGCGCTCCGACTGGAGAAGTGCCGTTGTTTTTACAAGCTCATCGGCGCGGGCGTAGTGGCTGAAAATGCCCTCGAGAACGAGATTCGGGAGCTTGACTATCTTCTTTATCTGCTCGACGCTCTCGTCATTGTCCTGAAATCCGACGCGCGACATACCCGTATCGAGTCCGATATGGAACTTCACTTTCTTGCCGAGGGCGACCGCCCTATCCGACAGGCGCTTTGCCATATCATAAGTATAGATATTCTGCGTTATATCATAGTTTATCAGCAGATCGTCCTGCGAGGGCGAAGTATAGCCGAGAATGAGAATCGGCTTTTTTATGCCCGCGCGGCGAAGCTCGACTGCCTCTTCTATGACGGCGACGCCGAAATAATCGACCTCGCTCTCAAGCTGATGCGCAAGCTCGACCGCGCCGTGGCCGTAGCCGTCCGCTTTTATGACCGCGAGGACTTTCGTCCCCTCGGGTATGCGGCGTTTGCACTCGCCGAGATTGTGGAGAA
Source organism: Oscillospiraceae bacterium (assembly GCA_050873305.1). Lineage (GTDB taxonomy): Bacteria > Bacillota > Clostridia > Oscillospirales > Acutalibacteraceae > CAG-177. Next base: position 29,149 of record JBNMIN010000001.1, on the reverse strand, counting down.
TCGCGTCTATATCTATCCTTGCATATATACGATGATACTGCATCGTTATCGCTTCCTTTGTCAGATTATTTGGGCAAGCGGGGCGGTCTCAATACCATTTGCGTTGAGTTCAGCTTTTATACGCTTTGCGAATTCGACCGCTTTGACTCCGTCGCCGTGAAGGCATATCGAATCGGGCTTCAATTCGATTATTTTGCCGTTTATCGACTCGACCGTGCCGTTTTTGACCATACCGATAACGCGGCTGACCGCCTCATCTTCATCGGTTATGACTGCGCCCGGCTTACCTCTTGCGACAAGAGAGCCGTCATCCTCATAGGCTCTGTCGGCAAAGACCTCGCTCGCGGCTCTGAGTCCGATTTTCTTCGCCTCGCTCATCATCTTGCTGCCCGAGAGGCAGAGGAGAATGAGCTCGGGGTCGATTTCATAGACGGCCTCGCAAATGGCAGCGGCAAGAGTCTCGTCCTTGCCTGCCATATTATAGAGTGCGCCGTGTGGCTTGACATGAGCAAGGCGGCAGCCGGCAGCCTTGCAGAACGCGGAGAGCGCGCCTATCTGGTACTGGACGAACGCCTTTGCCTCGGCGGGCGAAACGTTCATATTTCTTCTGCCGAAGCCGACAAGATCGGGAAAGCCCGGATGTGCACCGACCGCAACGCCGTTATCGCGCGCGAGGGCGACGGTCTTCTGCATCACGAGCGGATCGGACGCATGGAAACCGCAGGCTATATTGGCGGACGAAATATATTTTATGACCTCATCGTCGAGCCCCAGCTTATAGTTGCCGAAGCTCTCGCCGAGATCGCAGTTAAGATCTATTTTATGCATATCTGTGCCCCCTGTCAATATTTAAGCTCGACATTTTTGACATCGGTTATGAGCATATGCCCGGGCGAATGAGTTATCGCTATAGGCGGCTTCGTGCTCATCAGAGCCGACTGCGGAGTGACGCCGCACGGCCAGAATACAGGCACTTCGCCGGGATTTATAGTAACCGCATCGCCGAAATCGGGCTTTGAAATATCTTTGATACCGATAACGGACGGGTCGCCGATATGAATCGGAGCGCCGTGGACTTTCGGCATGGCGGCGGTCGCCGCGACGGCAGTGACTATCTTGTCATAGGGCAGCGGGCGCATGCTGACGACCATTTTTCCGTGGAAAATTCCGGCGGGCTCGCACTCGATATTTGTAAGATACATCGGAACATTCCTGCCCTCTTCAATATGCCTTATCGGCACGTTTGCGGCTATCAGTTCCGACTCGAAGGAGAAGCTGCATCCGATAAGAAAGCTCACAAAATCATCGCGCCAAAGATGCTCGACGCTCGTATATTCGCCGGTCATAACGCCGTTTTCATAGACCCTGTATTTCGGGATATCGTTTGCGATATCCGCGCCGGAGGCTATTTTTTTCAAAAAGCGCGAGCCGACATCGCTGACTTCGAGTATCGGGCACGGGCGCGGGTTGCGCTGGGCAAAAAGCAGGAAGTCATAAGCGAGGTCCTTTGGCAGAACGCAGAGGTTCGCCTGGGCATAGCCCGCACACATGCCCGAGGTGTTGCAGGTTATTTTGCCCTCTCTTATAAGCTGTCTTACATCGTGCGGACTCATCGAAGAATAGTCCATTTTATCTGCCTCCAATCAGGAGCCGGATATAGAGGTATCCGCTCTGAGAATCTTATACTGTAGTTTTTTGAGAAGCTTATTTTCTTGTTTTATACGCTTGACGGCATATTGGAGATCGACCTTTTCAAAGCGCAGGCTGCCACCCGGACGAAGCTGGGCGAGCAGGGGCAAATCAGCGGTGATGACCGTGGCTATCTTTGCATAGCCGCCTGTAGTCTGTCTGTCCGCCATCATGATTATCGGCTTGCCGGAGGACGGGATCTGAACCGAGCCCGCGACGATGCCGTCCGAAATTATATCGACGCCGTCAACGCTCTCGACCGGAGTACCGTCGAGCTTTATGCCCATTCTGTCGGAGTCGCCGGTGACGGAATAAGTTTCGGAATAAAAGATATTTTTGCCCTTGTCGGAGAAATAATCATCCTGCGGCCCGGGTATGACATGGACGGTGACTGTGCCGTCTTTTTGCTTCTCGGGCTCGAAAACTCGAGAAGTCATGCCGTAAAGATCACTCTGCGGATAACGAAGCGGCAGGACATCGCCGGATTTCAGCTTTCTGCCCTCGAAGCCGCCGACTTTGCATTTAAGATTAGTTGACATACTGCCCATAACGAGCGCGATATCAAAGCCGCCCGCCACGGCGAGATAACCGCGGAGTCCGCTCCTGGCGCTCCCGCAATCGAGCACATCGCCCTTTTTGATGCGCACGGCGCGGTTCATCGGAAGCTCGGTGACTTCGCCTGTCTCGGAATCGGTCACGGTGGGAGCAAACTCGGCTCCGGTTATCGCAATCACATTGTCCTCATCAAAATAAGCTTTGACGCCGAGCAGGGTCATTTCGAGCACGCCGTCCGACTCGCTGTTATCGAGCAGGATATTGGCGGCTCTGGCGGCAAACTGATCCATTGCTCCGCCCTGCTGGAATCCCGATGCCATATAGCCGCGGCGCCCGAGATCCTGAACGGTGGTGAGCATACCGGGAGAGATTATATGCATACTCATATCATTTTCCCTCCCCGGTCGTTATTCTGCACTCGTATTCGTTGCGGCTGACGAGTTCTTCGATGCGGCGATACTCCTGTTCATCGACAGCGAAGAAGCGGATATAATCGCCTGCGCGATAGAGTATCGGCTCCGCGCGGTTCGGGTCATAGGGCTTAACGGGCGTTCTGCCGATAAGCTGCCATCCGCCCGGAGACGCGAGCGGATATATTCCGGTCTGCTCGCCGCCTATGCCGACAGAGCCCGCTGGAATACTCGTTCGCGGATTTGGCAGGCGCGGAGTGTGCAGGCGTTTGTCCATATCGCCGAGATAAGCAAATCCGGGCAGGAATCCGAGCATGAAGATAAGATAATCTCTGCCCGTGTGTATGTCTATGACCTCCTGCTCGGTGAGCCCGGCATGGGACGCGACAAAGGCTATATCCTCGCCGAACTCGCCGCCGTAGCAGACGGGGATATTGAACACTCTCTTCTCCCCGCCCGACACCTGGTCGAGCGATTTTATCCGCTTTTTGAGCTTCTTTATCAAATCCTCACAGCCCGTCTGCAAGGGATCGTAGCAGACGAGCAGGGAGCGGAACGTAGGAATACATTCCGTCACCCCGCGTATCGGCTTACGGGACAGCGAGTCAGACAGGCCGCGTATTTTTTTGTTTATCTCGGGGTCTATAGTCCTGCCGAAATCAACATTGACCGCCGAATCTCCGGCCGGAAGAAACAGCGTTTCGTTCATAGCTTTTTACCCCTTTTTGGTTATTCGCCGAAAAAGCCCTTGTCAATGACCTTTTCGAACCAGGTCTTGCAGGTGTCCTCAAGTCTCAGCGCGTAGCTGACGCACTCGCGCATGAGGTTGACTATCGTCATGTTCATGCTCTTGCCGAAGCCGTCGATAGCCGGGATACACCAGCCGTACATATCGATCATGCCGTTGCGCGCGGCGGCGGTTATCGCCTCGCCCTCGAGTTCGGCGGTGTGCATGATATCAATATCTTTTTTGAGATAAGCTATCGCCGCTATCATCGCGTAGCAGCCCCAATCGGAGACGGTCGCGGTGATTATATTATCGGTGATGCTCCGAACGGCTATTCCGCCGCCGCATCCGCAGCGGCACTCGCCCTCGTTGGCATAGGGAATATGCTTATGCAGATGGGGCGCGATAGTGCCCATGCCTATCTCGTTGCCGAGGTCGCCAATCGCGATATTGAGCACGCCCATGGCGCGAAGCTTATCGAAGAGGATATCCATCTTCGCCTCAAGGTCGGTCACATCAAGTCCGGTGGCGTTATGATACTTGCCGATTTTATTTTCGCCGGGCGCTTCGATGCTGATAACTGCTGCGGGCTTGCCGTGGGAGATTATCTCATCGGCGCAGCTCTCTGCCTTTGACTTATCTTTTGTAAAGGGTACGACGGCCATGGATATCGGATATTTTTTCAGCTCGTCTATCGACTCATAGAGATGAAGTCCGACAACTGCCGCCATAGCTTTGACGGCGGGGACATTCTCCTCCTGGCAGACGATAACAGGCTTTGCGCCGAACGCGATAACGAGCGAACGCGCGAGCAGGACGGAGCTGATAACGCCGTCCGTCTCGGCACTGCCGAACGGAGGCAGGACAAAGCCTGTCATTATATAGACGAGGTTATCCTGCTTCAGAGTGTCGCAGAGCTTCCCCGCTGCGTTCATGCAGAGGGGACCGCCCGTGTATTCGCGCGAAGCGGGATAGAGGATATGACACACGCCGTATCCTCTGGGGTCGATGTTGGAGATGTTATCGAGGCTGTCGCCTAAATTGAGAAGAGTGAGCTCTTTTTGCGTCATACCGCTCCCCTCCCTCAGACAGTTGTAGCGTCGATAAACTCTTTGACGAGGTATTTCTGGAGGATGTCGATAAGCTCGGGTGCTTTGCCGCCGACGGGCTTGCCGTCTATCTCGTTTGCGACAAGGCAGAACGAACCGGACGAAGAGACGATAACTTCATCGGCATCCATAAGCTCGGCGACGGTGAACGGAGTCTCGTCAACCGGGATATTGTTCGCCTTGCACGCTCTGATAAGATGCGCGCGGGCGATGCCGGGCAGGATATAATGATCGGTCGGATGGGTCTTGAACACACCGTCCTTTATGATATGTACATTGCTGTGAGCGCACTCTGTGACTCTGTCGCCGCGATGGAAAACGCTCTCGTCGCAGCCGGCCTCGGCGGTCTTCTGAGCCGCCATGACGCTCGGGATAAGATTAAGAGTTTTTATATTGCAGTGAAGGAATCTCGTATCTTCGAGGGTTATGAGCTTTATGCGGCGGGAAAGATCCTGAACCTCGGCGGGCTTTATAGTGACCCAGATGTTCGCCTTGCCCTCTTTGGGGAACGCATGGTTGCGGATACCGGTGCCGCGGGTCGCCTGCCAATAGACAAAGTTGTTGCCGGAATCGACCTTGCTGACCATATCGTTGAGAATGTCTTTCATCTCGTCCTTTGTGCAGGGAAGCTCAATGCGGAGCAGTCCCGCACTGTTGAAGAAACGGTCGATGTGCTCGTCAAGAGCGAAGATGACGCCGTTGCGGCTGTAAGTCGCGTCATAGACGCCGTCGCCGAAATAGCACACTCTGTCGTTCATGGGAACCATCATTTCTTCAAGAGGACCGAATTTGCCGTTGTAATACCCCAGATTTTCCATTTATATACCATTCCTTTCCCTGCAAAAATGCAGGATATAATCAACAATTATTCAAAAATCCGCATCGGGCAAAGGCGCAAAATCGAAGCCTGTTTTCCCGCGATTTTCAGCATATTCATTATACACACTATTAAATATAAATGTAAATAGTACCATTTAGATTCAATATTTTTTGTGGAAAAGCGGAGTTTTTATGAAAATTTTTCGGAAATCCGTCAGAGAGCAGAGATAAAAATTCTGAAATGCAACAGAAATCAAAAAAGCGTCCCGCAAGCGGGACGCCATGTTTATTTTTGATATATCAGCGTGTTATTTATTTTCCGCCGAGCGGTCGCGCGCATCCTCGCTGACGGAGAGAGCATTCGCCAAAATGACCGACGCGGCGCCGCCGACTGCAGAAAATGTCAGAATATCGCCGTCGAGCGCGGAGAGAATCAGAATAACGACGGAAGTGAACATATAGACTGCGCAGCCTGCCGAACGGAAAACTTTTGAAAGATTTCCGAGGATAAACGTGAGCAGCTTCAGGAAAATGAACGCCGCGGGCAGAATGTAGACAATAAAGCCGAGTATGCCGTAATTGAGCGCGACGGTTATGGGATCGGAATGGACTTTTGTCGCGGTCTTTATCGAGTCCGTCTGATCGAACAGCGCGGCGAATTTCAAGCCGAAGAGCTTTGTCTGGATATCGCCCTCGCCGAACATCTTTGAATAATAGACCGTTCTGTCGATATTTATAGCACCGGCATTCGGAAGCGCGGGGCTTCTAAGCGAGCCGAAGCCTATCGCGGCGGCGGGGGCGTTGTTCTCCTGAGCTACCGTGCCGGGTTCCTCCGTATTGGGCGGAGCGGTGGGTTCCGGATCGGTCTCAACGGGCGGCATTGTGCTCTCCTCCGGGCGGGTGACACGGTTGCTGATATCGGTAAGGAAGCTCTCGATATCGGATCTGTCCGGTATCGTGGGCTTCGTCTGCCACCATCTTGTGGTCTCGGTGCTTATCTCCGTTGTTTCTTCGGAGGTGTCATCGGTGCTGTCGCCTGCGGGTTCTTTTGTGGATTCGCCTGCCGTAGAAGCCGAGCTTTTTTCGGTGGTCTTATCGCCTTTTGTTGTGTCGTTGTCTTTTTTGTCGCTGCCGGGCACATAGCCGGAGTCAAGGTTCGGGACATAATCGCTGTCGTCGTCCTCGTCCTCATCGCCGAATATAGGGTCGTCACCGTTCGGGTTGACGGTCGGCGACTGCTGACCGTTATATGTATAGAACATACCCTTAAAGCTGAACGTGCCGTCGAAGCTGCTCTTCACGGGAGATATCGGCAGAAGCGCGAGAATAAGCACGCAGAAAAGTGCGCTCGAAAAGAACGCGCGCATCATAGGCGGACGGTTCTCTTTTCTGCCGTCTCGCCAGGATGAAAACGTCCACATAAATAGAATCGCCGAGAATATGACGGAGACGAAGAGCACGGGCTTTGAATTCGAAAGCACTGCGCCGACGAGAAGCAAGATAATACCTGCCGCCGGGACTATCCACGAGAGCGCCGCATCGGCGGGCTTTGTGCTTTCCGCTTTCTTTCTGCCGAGATGGGAGACAAAGAAAACGAGAGCGGTCGGGATAAGAAGAGCGAGCGCCACGGCGAACGAGGTCGAATAATGGAACGTGCCCTTCTTTGAAAGATAATTTATAACAAGTGTCAGCGCGTAGATGAGCGCTGTCGCCGCTATAACGGCGGGGTGGACTCTGCGTCCGACGGTCTGCGCGGTCTCGAATATGAGCAGGAACATGAACGCAAAGAAGAAAGTATCCGCCATGAGTCCGAGCATATAGAGGAACGCGACATGGTCGCCGCGGGTCGCGCTCATAAGGCACATCAGCGCGATATATGCGGCGGCGATACCGTTATAGACTTTGAACAGGGTGCTGTATTTGCCCTTGTAGAAGCCGAGGGTGAACACGGTCACGGCGGCGATGATAACCGCCCTGACGGCACCCGAGACGCTGATATAATTCGCCTTGCCGAGATTGATAACAATAGACGAAAGTATATCGAGCAGCGGCTGAATGACGACCAACGCACAGGTCACGATATAGAGCACTGCGCTCTTTTCGCTGTTTGCACTTTTGACAGTTTTCTGATTATTCATAATTCACTGTCCTTCCCGAAAAATCATTTTTATTTTCCGCTATTTTCCCTGCTTTGATTATAACACAAACCACAAAAAATATCAATCCGAGTCAGAGCGTGGTGACTTCCATGCCGCGGCTCTCCTTGAACTCGACAAAATCGTCGTAGTTGCCCGAATGGTCGATAACGCCGTCGTCGCAGATCTCGATTATTCTGTTGGCGACGGTGTTGACTATCTCGTAGTCGTGCGAGCAGAACAGCACGTTGCCCTTGAAATCCGAAAGTCCGTTGTTGACGGCGGTTATGGACTCGAGGTCGAGGTGGTTCGTCGGCTGATCGAGAATGAGAACATTCGAGCCGAAGAGCATCATGCGCGAGAGCATGCATCTGACCTTTTCTCCGCCGGAGAGGACATTGACGGGCTTCAGGACTGCGTCGCCCGAAAACAGCATTCTGCCGAGGAAGCCGCGGATATAAGTCTCCGTCTGATCCTTTGAATACTGGCGCATCCAGTCGATAAGATTGAGATCGGAGTTGAAGAACGCGGAGTTGTCCGCCGGGAAATAGGAGCGTGAGGTGCTCAGTCCCCACTTGAAGCTGCCGCTGTCGGGGGTCTCCTCTTCCATGAGAATTTTGAAGAGCATAGTTATCGCCTGCTCGCTTTTTCCGACAAAGGCTATTTTGTCGTTCTTGCGCACGGTAAAGCTGACATTATTGAGAAGCTTCACTCCGTCAACTTCCTTGGTCAATCCCTCGACTGTGAGAATATCCTTGCCGACCTCTCTGTCCATATCGAAGCCGACGAACGGATAGCGGCGGCTCGACGCGGGGAGCTCTTCGATAGTAAGCTTATCGAGCAGCTTCTTTCTCGAAGTCGCCTGGCGGGACTTCGATTTATTCGCGGAGAATCTTGCGATGAAAGCCTGAAGTTCCTTCGCCTTTTCTTCATTTTTCTTGTTCTGCTGCTTTATGAGCTTCTGAATGAGCTGGCTCGACTCATACCAGAACTCGTAGTTGCCGACATACATCTTTATCTCGGAATAATCGATATCGACTATTCGCGTGCAGACATTATTGAGGAAGTGGCGGTCATGCGAAACGACTATGACCGTTCCGAAATATTCGCTCAGGAAATCTTCGAGCCATTTGACGGCGGCTATATCAAGGTCGTTCGTAGGCTCGTCGAGCAGGATTATATCGGGGTTGCCGAAAAGCGCCTGTGCGAGCAGAACTTTGACCTTCTGCGAACCGGAGAGCGACGCCATCTGCTCATAAAGCAGGCTCTCTTCAAGGCCGAGACCCTGAATGAGCTTTGACGCATCTGACTCAGCCTCCCAGCCGTCGAGCTCGGCGAACTCCTCTTCGAGCACTGCGGCGCGCATTCCGTCCTCTTCGCTGAAGTCCGGCTTTTCATAGAGCGCGTCCTTTTCTTTCATTATATCATAGAGGCGGCGGTTGCCCATAATAACGGTGTCGAGCACGGTGTATTCGTCAAAAGCATAGTGATCCTGACGGAGCACGGACATTCTGACGGTCGGCGGGATTATGACCGAGCCGTGCGAGGGCTCGAGCTCACCGCAAAGTATTTTCAGAAATGTTGATTTGCCCGCGCCGTTTGCGCCGATTATACCGTAGCAGTTGCCGGGCGTAAATTTGAGATCGACGCCCTTGAACAGGGTCTGGGTGCCGAAATTGAAGCTGAGATCGGATACTGTTATCATCTTGTTCTCCCGTTTTTTTGCAATAAATATCTGCGGACAAACGCATTCGCCCGCAGTATAATATAATAGCACATATAAGGATTTTCTTCAAGTGGCGGAAAAAATCAGTTTTCCTCCACAAAGCTTTTCAGCGTATCTTCAACGCGCACGCCGGCGCTCTCGAGACGGGCTCGGTCATGGTGTCCGCTCGTTATAAGCAGGCACTGCGAGCCGATCGCCTTTGCGACATCACAGTCGTGCAGAAGATCGCCGACAACGACGGCTTTTGACGCATCGACGCCGTGCTCCTCGATAAATTTTTCCGCGCGCTCGACCTTGCTGCCGGCAAGGAGGTTGTCCGCGCCGAGAACGGAGTCAAAATATCCGTCGATTTCATAGTGCTTCAAAAGTCGTTCGAGCTGGCTCTGTTCGCTCGACGAGAGCACGACCTGCGGGATGCCGAGGCGCTTTGCCTCTTCAAGAGCCGCAGAGACGAAACGGGTTAGTCCGCAGTTTTTGACATGGGCTTCATAGCCCTGCTGGAACTCGTTGAGAATCAAATCGTAGTCCTCGTTTTCGAGGTCGAGCACCTGCTCATAGAAATGGCGAATGGGCACATCTATATATTCACGGTACTCATCGAGCGTTATCGGCTCCTTTGAGCGGCGGGCAAGCATATCGTTGACGGAGCCGAGCGCCGCGCCGACATCGTCGAGCAGAGTACCGTTAAAATCCCAGATAATAAGCGAATAGTTTTTCATAAATTCTCCAAAATTCAAAAAATAATTGCGAAAGCATTTATATCGGAGTATAATACTCACGACAAAACGAGAAAGAGTGAGACGGATGAAAGAATATCTTTTTGAAATGCACGCGCACACCTCGCAGACGAGCAGGTGCGGCGAAGTTCCTGCGGAGCAGGTCGTAAATACTTTCAAAAATCTCGGCTACGACGGAATAGTCATAACCGACCACATGCATACGGGCACGATGGAAAAGATAGCCGACGAGCCTTGGGAGAAGAAAGCGGATCATTTCTTCGAGGGTTACAGAGCCGCAAAGGCACTCGAGACCGAAGATTTCACGGTTCTTCTCGGCATGGAGCTGAGATTCCTCGAAAACGACAACGACTATCTTGTCTACGGCTTCAACGAGAACTTTGTCTATTCGCATCCCGACCTCGACAGGATAGAGTGCCTTGAGGACTTCAGACCGATAGCGGACGAGAACAATCTCATTGTTTTTCAGGCGCACCCGTTCAGAGTCGGCATGACAGTCACCGACGACGAGCTGCTCGACGGAGTTGAGATATACAACGCCCACCCCGGTCACGAATCGAACAACGAGATTGCCGAAGCTTGGGCGAAGAGATACAGCCACCTGCGCGTAACATCAGGTTCGGATTATCACGGCAAGCTGAATGTTCACCCCGGCGGACTCTTCTTCCCCGAGCGTCCCGCCTGCCCGCACTGCCTCGAAAAGCTGCTCAGGGATCGCAGATACAGGCTGCGCACGGACAAAGTTACTGAATAAATCTCATATTTCAAAGCACTGCCCGGCTTTCGTCAGGCAGTGCTTTTTTATTTTATTTTCTTGCCGCTTCGCGCTCGGTTCTGCCCTTATGGAACTCGGAGAACTGAGGCACGACGAACTTGATTCCCTTGGGAACAAGCTCGAACACGACATCGTTGACATACTCGCACTCGCCGTCGATATTGACAGCCGCGGGAACATCGCTGTGGATAGTCAGCTTTGTGCCGTTGATATACTGGGTCATCGGCAGACCGAGATGCTTGCCCTTCTTATACTTCTGAAGAAGCGGGAACAGGCGCAAACGACCTCTGTCGTGGCGGATGATAACAAAGTCAAGCTTGCCGTCGTCCGGCCATGCGAGCGGAGCCGCCTGGAATCCGCCGCCGTACCAGCGGGAATTCGCCGCGACGCAGAGCAGGACATCCTGCTTTATCGGCTCGCCGTCGTCAATGGTCACGGTGAACTCATGACCTATTTTCTTGCAGAGTGCCTGGAGAGCCGCCGCGACATACGCGGTCTCACCCGTCATAAGCGGCATCTTCTTGAAATAGGACTGCTTCGCGCAAACCTCGGCGTCCATGCCCATGGAACACTGGTTGATGGCTATCTTATCGCCGCACTTGATAACATCAAGCTCAACGGGGATACCCGTGACCTGAGCCTCGACATTGCAGAACTGCTCCTTTGTGCCGAACAGACGGACAAAGTCATTGCCCGAACCCATGGGGATAACTGCGACCTCGCAGTTGGGATAGCCGTAAGCGCCGTTGACTACCTCATAGAGAGTTCCGTCGCCGCCGCAGGCATAGAAGCGGAGCGATTCGCCGGATTTTGCGTGTTCCCTGCAGTAGTTCTGGGCGTCGCCCTGACATTTTGTGACATAGATCTCATAGTCGAGACCCGCTTTGCCGCAATAGTCCTCGATCTGGGGGCGGATAATGCTCTCGGCATTGCCCTTCTTTCCTGCTGCCGGATTGATGAGGAAAATATGTTTCACAAATAATACCTCCTGTTTTACCTCTTTCGCCTTATTTAAAATACATAAATAACTGGCATTTTATCATGCCGTTATATAATTTCCTGCGTTTATCAGCCTTGCGCCCGAACTCCTGCTCAAAAGTATCGCACGGAGTTATGATGCTATATGACCAGCCGTGGCGGCGCTCAAACACGCGACCCATGTCGCGATAGAGCGCGTTTGCCTGCTCGATATCGAGCATACGCTCGCCGTAAGGCGGGTTGCATATAAGAGTTCCGCGCTCGGTCTGCGGAACGAATTTTTTCAATTCGCAGCAGCGCACGCTGACGAGGTCGTCAACGCCGGCAGCTTCGGCGTTTGCGGCGGTAAGAGCCGCAGCTTCACGGCTGATATCGGAGCCGTAAGCAAAGAAGTCATGAGCCTCGCGCTCAAGGTCGCGCGCACGCTCGCGCTCGGTATACCACACATCGCGAGGGATATTGCTCCAGCGCTCGGCGGCAAAATTTCGATTGACTCCGGGGGCAATATTGCGCGCCATCATCGCACCCTCGATAAGTATCGTGCCCGATCCGCACATGGGGTCATAGAGCGAATGATACGGGCGCAAACGCGAAAACCAGCAAAGCGACGCGGCAAGAGTCTCTTTTATCGGGGCGTCGTTCGCGTTCTGGCGGTATCCCCTCTTATGGAGTCCCGCGCCGGAGGTGTCGAGCATGAGCGAAACTTTGTTTTTCATTATAGAGAACTGAATCTGATAGACAGGTCCGCTCTCTTCAAACCAATCGATAGAATATTTCTGTTTAAGGCGTTCTACGACCGCTTTTTTGATTATCGCCTGGCAGTCGCGCACACTGAAAAGGTCGGAATCGATGGAATAACCCTTGACTGGGAACGCATCGTCTGCGCCGATCCACTGCTCCCACGGGAGGGCGCGTGTGCCCTGAAAAAGCTCCTCGAAGCTATGCGCCTCGAACGAGCCGAGAAGCACAAGCACGCGCTCGGAAAAGCGCGAGCAGATATTTGCGCGGGCAAGAATATTTTCGTCGCCGCTGAAAAGCACGCGGCCGTTTTCGGCGCGGACATCCGACGCCTCCATATTTCTGAGTTCTTCGGCTATCGGCGCCTCAAGACCCAGCAGACAGGGTACTGCGAAATTTATATCCATCAAAACTACCTTTCAAAGCTACTTTCATTTTCACATAGTACAAGGGGCGCACCAGGGCGCGCCCCTTGTTCAGAAAAACAAATTCAAATCATTCGGCGCTGGGCTCAAGCAGACCGTAGCCGCCGTCGGTACGGCAATATACTACGCTGACAAGACCCGTCGCCTCGTTTATAAACATATAGAACTCATGGCCGAGCATATTCATCTGAAGAATAGCCTCATCGACCGTCTGCGGCTTGACTGCGACGCGCTTTGTTCTGACGAGGTCATATTCTTTCTCGTCCGCAACGTCCGCGCCGTCATTGAGTTCATCAAACGCGGCAGAGCGCATACGCTTTTCAAGCTTTGTTTTGTTCTTGCGAATCTGGCGAACGAGCGAATCGACGCATTTATCGAGCGCATCGTTCATATTTTCCGCCCGCTCCTGCGCACGGAATATCATACCGTTGTTGATAACGGTTATCTCAACTGTCTGACCTGACTTCTCGACAGTGGCGGTGATCTTTGCCTCCGCCTCGTCGCCGAAGAAACGCTCTACCTTGGCAAGCTTTTTCTCCGCTCTCTCCTTGAATGATTCTCTCGGCGAACACTTGCGTCCAGTAATAACTATTTTCATAATGTCAGCCCCTTAGAATTATTGGAGACTTCTGTCTCTGATTGTATTGTAGCACATATGACTAAAAAAATAAAGAGTAAAGAGCTGCATTTCTAAAAAATTTACAAATTTTCTATAATAAGGCAAGATATCAGACAACAACGGTCACATGGCGGGTGACATGGCAGCCGATATTGACCGCGACGGGCAGTCCCGCGATATGGGTCGGAGCGAATTCGACCGCGGCGCTCAGCGCGGTCGTCTTGCCGCCGAAGCCCTGAGGACCTATGTTGAGAGCATTCGCCTTTTCGAGTATCTCCGATTCCATCGCGGCGTAATACTCATCGGAGTTCGGCTCGCTGACCGGGCGGCAGAGAGCCTTTTTTGCGAGCAGCGCACACTGCTCGAAATCGCCGCCGATACCGACGCCTATGACCATCGGCGGACAGGGGTTGCTCCCCGCGCGGCGGACGACATCGACAACATAGTTTATAATATCTTCGCGCGAGGCGGAGGGAGTGAACATTTTAAGCGCGCTCATATTCTCGCTGCCGAAGCCCTTGGGAGCGACAGTCAGCTCAACTTTATCGCCCTCGACAAGCTCGATATGCAGAACCGCCGGGGTGTTGTCGCCGGTATTGACGCGCCTGAGCGGATCGGCAACGACCGACTTTCTGAGATAGCCCTCGGTGTAGCCTTTTGCGACTCCGGCGTTGACGGCATCTTTAAAGCTGCCGCCGACAAAGTGGACATCCTGGCCGACCTTTGCAAAGATAACAGCCATGCCGGTGTCCTGGCAGATGGAGATATCCAGCTCCTTTGCGGCGCAGAGATTATCGCACAGGCGGCACATTATATCTTTGGGCACATCGTCGGTTTCTGTATCTGCGCTCTTTTTGATAAGCTCTGCGAGGTCATCGGGCAGAACTTTGTTGGCGCTGATGCACGCGCGGCTGACCGCTTCGGTTATGAGGCTGACATCTATCTCACGCATTGGGTTTTCCCTCCATGAGAATCTCGCCGTCGCCGACAACGAGCAGAGGCTTTGCGAAGAGGGTCAGCGGGTCGGAATCGAACAGGCTCATATCGGCATCCTTGCCGACCTCGAGCGAGCCGACGCGGTCGGCGATTCCGCACATCTCGGCGGGATTTATGGTTATAGCTCTCAGCGCATCATCATGAGTCATGCCCTCGCGCACGGCAAGTCCCGCGCACAGCGGCAGATACTGGATAGGAATAACCGGATGGTCGGTGACTATCGCGGTCTTTACGCCAGCTTTGCTGAGCACGCCCGGGGTTGCGGGGGTGGAATCTTTGAGCTCGGGCTTGCAGCGGTCGCTGATGAGAGGTCCGCTGAACGCCTTGACTCCGGCTTTCGCGAGTCTGTCGGCAATAAGATGACCCTGAGTGCAATGGACGACGCAATAATCGAGTCCGAACTCCTCGGCGATACGCACGGCGGTGAAGATATCATCGGCGCGGTGGGCGTGGATATGCATCTGCATATGCTCCTCAAACAGCGGAGCGAGGGCTTCGAGCTTCGCGTCGAACTCGCGGCTCGCCTTGTCTTTTTTGATATATTCGCGAGTCTTTGTCAGCTGTTCTCGGATTATCGCGGCGGTCGCCATTCTTGTGCTGGGCGCCATCTTTTTCTCATTATAGACAGTCTTGGGATTCTCGCCGAGGGCGAACTTCATCGCGGCGGGAGCCTTGACAACCATATCGTCGATGCACACGCCGTGGGTCTTTATCGCCGCTATCTGACCGGCTACCGGGTTCGCGCTGCCCGGGCAGGTCAGCACGCAGGTAACGCCCGCTTCTCTCGCCTCTTCAAAGCATCTGTCGAGCGCGTTGACGGCATCGAGCGCCCTGAGATTTGGGGTGACGGGATCGGTCATCTCGTTGCAGTCCTCGCCCTCAAAGGTCAGCGAGTCCTCGGTGATGCCGATATGGGTATGGGCATCGATAAAGCCGGGATAGAGCGCCGCGCCCTTGGCGTCATAAGCCTCGCCCTGCGGGCAGTCTTTCATATCGCCCAGGGAGATTATTTTTTCGTCAAACTCGATATATCCGTTTTCGATAGTACCGTTCGTTACCGTATGTATAACGGCGTTTTTGATAATCACAAGATCGCTCCTTTTTCTTAAATCAAAAAAGCGGGCTGAACGCCCGCCTGATAATGCATTTTTTTACTGTCTGCCGCCGCCGCGCCTCGAATAACCTCCGCTGCGCTTGGAATCGGAAGATCTTTTCAGATCGGTCATTTTTTCATCGCTGATCTGCTTGAACTTTGCCATCATATCCTCAAAGGACTGGTTGCCGGAAGTCTCCTGATTGACGGCTTCGACCTGTCTGCCCTGCTGAGGCGGTCTGCGCTGGCCGGAGGACTGCTGATGCGGTCTGTTCTGCTGACCCTGTCTGTCGCCCGAGGAACGGGGTCTGCGCTGAGGACGGTCGCCGCCGTTATTGTCAGCATTGAGCTTCTTTATCGAAAGGGCTATCTTGCCTTCGGGACTGATTGAAATGACCTTTGCCGTAACTTCCTGGTTTAGCTGCAAATGCTCTCTGATATCCTTGACATAAGATGTTGAGACCTCGGAAATATGGATCATGCCCGTTTTTCCGCCCTCAAGTTCAACAAATGCACCAAAATCGGTAAGACCGGTCACCTTACCCTTAACAACACTTCCCTGCTCGATCTGCATAATAGTACGCTGCTCCCCTTTTTTACTTGTCGGCCGACTGCTGTTCGTTGTAATATACCCTTTCATCCGGGAAAACATAGCCGAGTTCACGCCTTGCTATCTGCTCGACATAATCATCGAGATCCGAACTCTTGACAAGCTTTTCAAGCTCCTCATTCTCGGCTTTCTTATCGGCAAGCTGAGTGTTGAGCTGAGCAATGTACTTCTCCTGAGATTTGATATCGGACTGCATGACTATAAAGGATATAAGGAAATAACACACTGCGACCGCGAACACGATCATCAGTATGGTACTATGCCTTTTTTTGAGTCTGCGCTTTTTTTCCGACATTCTTACGTTTCCCTTTGACCTTCTGTTTCCTTGCTTTGGGGCATATTTGCCTATTCAAAGTATACAACATATTGCGCCCCTTTTTCAAGAGGTAATTCATATTTTTTTCATTTTTATTTGACATTATTCCGTCTTTTTCCCCGGGCGGCGTTAATTTCTGTGATATTTTTTCTTTTAAGCTGCAAAGCGGCTTGCTGACGGCGTCTTTTATCCGCCAAAAGAGATTTCTGAGCTTTGACGAAATGAGCAATCCAAGATGTTTTGCCGCCGCGCCGAGGCTCAGGCGTTCGGCTGCAAAGCCGAGTAGCTGCGCCGCGAGGATATAGAGCAGGGTGCGCCCGTCATTGAGCACGAGTATAAAACAAAACGAAGCAAAGGCGCAGATTATTACATAGAGAATATCGGTCACGAATATGACCTTTCGCCCGCCCGGCAAAACGGCGCGGACGGCGCACACGGCATCATAGAACACTCCGAGCAGAAAGCCGATGCCGAGCGAATGCAGAAAGACGGATATCTGGCCGTCCAGCCCCTGGATATACTCCATCAGCGGAACACGCGGCTGAAAAATCCGCCTTTTCCGGGCTGTTCATCTGAATAGGTCAGCGAATTGACCGTACCCTCAAGGCTCAGCTCGCCGCTGTCGACATTGAGATTGATTATATGCAGGTCGCTGCCGCGCACGGTCAGCTCCCCCATCTGCGTGAATATCACGACCGTCTGCTCGTCAAAGCTGTCCACATCGGACACGCCGGAGACGGTCAGGCGATTTCTGTTTTCCATTATAAGATTGTGGGGCAATGCCTGAACTTTGTTTTCTTCCGTCATAAATAAAACCTCCCGTCCGTTAATAATACGGCGGGAGGCTCATGATTATGACCGATTTACAGAATTTCGTACATCGCGGCGGCGTCCTCTTTGCGGACAGTCTCGGCAACATTGAGAACACGCGCGCGGGTCACATTCTGACCCATGGATATCTCAATGACATCGCCGACCTTCACATCATAAGACGCGCGGGCTATTTTGCCGTTTACCGTGACATGCTTTGCGTCGCAGACCTCGTTTGCGACGGTGCGGCGCTTTATCAGGCGCGACACTTTCAGATACTTATCAAGTCTCATAACATTCCGCGGCACAAGCCGCATCCTTTCAGAACATTAGAACAAACCTTGGGTTGTCGCATTTAGATGCAGAAAGCGGTTTCTTTGCCCCGAAGCTGTACAAAGGTACCGCGAGTGGGCAAAAAAGCGCTTAAAAAAGCAAAAAAGCTAAAACAAAGGTCATAATCCGCGTTCTCAGCCACGAATTATGACCTGCAACTTTTTTTGCTCTTTGGTCTGCGCTAAATGCGGCAAGCCAAATTATTCAGCAACCTTATCTTTAAGACCCTTGCCGGCCTTGAAAGCGGGAACCTTGCATGCGGGGACATCGATGGTCTCGCCGGTTCTGGGGTTACGGGCAGTCTTAGCTGCGCGCTCTCTGACCTCGAAAGTACCGAAGCCTGCGATCTGGATCTTGTCGCCCGATGCGAGAGCATCGCCGATGCAAGCGATAACAGCGTTGACAGCCTTCTCGGCGGTCTTCTTCTCAAGTCCCTCTTTTGCTGCAACGGCAGCGATAAACTCTGTCTTATTCATTACGTGTTTCTCCTTTTGTTTTTCTTTTCTTTTTATGCAATGTCCGTTGGACACAGTCATCATTATTATTTTCTGCTCTCCGCCTTGGCTTCATCCCAGAGTTCGTCGAGCTTTTCAAGCGGAGCGGACTCCATATCGATGCCGCGCTCGCGCGCAAGCTGTTCGACGCGGATGAAACGGGCTATAAACTTATCGGAAGCCGCAGTCAGCGCCTCCTCGGCATCGCACTTAACGAAGCGCGAGACATTGACGGCAGAGAAAAGCAAATCGCCGAGTTCCTCGGAAATATGCTCCTTGTCGCCAGATTCGATAGCCTCGGAAAGCTCCTTTGCCTCCTCGAGCACTTTCTGCTGAGCACCGGAGACATCGTCCCAGTCAAAGCCGACCGCCGCCGCTTTCTGCTGAATCTTTGTCGCTCTCATAAGCGCGGGAAGCTCACGCGGGATGCTGAGCATAGGCTCGCTCCCTTTTTTCTGCCCCTTCGAGCGGCGCTTTATGGCGTCCCAGTTGTTGAGCACATCGCCGACACCGGAGACCTCAACCTCGCCGAAAACATGCGGGTGGCGCTCAATGAGCTTTTTGCACACGCCGTCGGTGACATCGCCGAAATCGAAGTTGCCCGCCTCCTGCTCCATCTGAGAGTGGAACACGACCTGCATGAGCAGATCACCGAGCTCTTCGGTCATCAGCTCCTTATCGTCCTTGTCGATAGCCTCGATGACTTCGTAAGTCTCTTCGATAAGGTTCTTGCGGATGCTCATATGAGTCTGCTGGGCATCCCACGGGCAGCCGCCCGGAGCGCGGAGCAGACGCATGATCTCAAGGAGATCGTTTATATCGTATTTTTCTTTCTGCTTAAAGTCTACCATATGATCCCCTGTCTGATTTTATCGGCAGGAAATATTCTAACCCAAAAGTTCATATTTTTCAAGTACTTTTGCAATTTTTTCGCCTGCGGGCAAAGATTCTATATCCTCGCGCACGATGCCCTTGAAAACTATGATAGCTATCGCATACACCATAACGGCGATTATGATAGCGGCGAGCAGCGCGATATCCGCGCCATGGCTGACGCTCTTGAGCACATATTTGCCGAGCAGACCGTAAGCCGCCCACGCCGCGAGACCGCACATGGCGGCGGAGATAAGCGGTTTTATTAAATCGGACATTATATCAATGCGGACTTTAGTGACTTTTATAACGGCGACGATATTGAGAATGACGTTTATAACATAGAACAGTACTGTTCCGATAACCGCGCCGTTGAAGTTGATGCCCGGTATACCGACGAGGGCGAAGTTGCAGATTATCTTGACGACTGCGGAGACGAGCATTGTTTTTACGGGGATATCCGTTCTGCCGACCGCCTGAAGAAGGTTCGTCAGCGGGGTAGAAATGGACATGAACGCAGTCGTGAAGCCGAAGACGGCGACCATGGGCGCTATCATCGGAATATCGGCAGCCATTCTGCCGCGGCCGTAGATAAGAGTAAGTATAGGCTCGGCGAGCACGCCCATGCCGATACCGGCGGGCAGAGCTATGAGCATGGAGACTCTTATAACAGTATTGACGGCGCTCTTGACAGCCGCCTTATCTTTCATCGTCCACGCCTCCGCGAGGGCGGGAAGCGCGCTGACGCCGAGGGAGACGGTTATCATCGGGACGAGGTTCTTGAAGTCCACGGCGGTGTTATATGCGCCGTAGAGATAGCTCATGAAGCCTTTGCTGTCCGAAAGATTTAAGGTACCGCTTGCGACATCGGCATCGATGCACTGCTTATATAGATTATATATTGTATCCTGACCGCTCTCGATAGCGTGGAGCAGACGGTTCTGAATGGTCACGGCATCGATAAGGTTCGTGGCGTTGAGAACGAGCGAGCTCAAAAGGATCGGCACCGCTATGGTTATCATGTTCTTGGCTATGGCATGATTTGCGGGCGGCTTCGGGGAATTGACGAGCTCGAGGCGGGTTATACCGTCGCCCTTTGCTCTGTGGCGGATACCGAGATAGATAAGGCTCAGGAGCGAGCCGAGGGTAACACCGAGTATTGCGCCGGCGGCAGCCCACGGATATGTTACGCTGAAAGCCTCGTTGAGGGACGAGACCTCTTTGCCGAACACGGTAGCGGTAGCCGAACCTGCGGCAACGGCGCTGTTATAGGCGCTCTCGCCGTAGGACATGATGAGCTTTGCAAAAACAAGTCCGATAACAAGCTTGCCGAGAGCCTCGATAACCTGGGATATGGCGGTCGGGATCATGTTACGCAGACCCTCGTAATATCCTCTGTAAGCCGAGACATAGCAGCAGAAGAATATCGACGGGGCGACGGCTATCATCGCGGGCAGGTTTCTTATATCCGAGATGAACATGGCGTAAGGAATCGAGATAAGCACCATGAGCAGCGTGCCCGCGGTTCCGACGAGAAGGAATATCTTGCGCGCCGTTTTGAGCGTCATGCGCGCCTCACGGTAATGGTTGAGCGCGACATCCTCCGCGACCATGCGCGACACCGCTATCGGCAGACCCGCCATGGAAATTGAATAGATGGGAGTATAGATAGCATAGACCGAGGTGAAATATCCGTATCCCACGAGTCCGAGCATACTGCCCAGCGGCATCTTGAAGCAGAGACCTATCACCTTGACCACGAGGGTCGAGATGACAAGGATTATTGCGCCGTTCAAGAGCGACTGTTTCTTTCTTTCTGCCAAGGGTAAACCTCCTTGCTGTTCGTTTCTTTCTTAAAACCGTTCCTAATTATATCGTTTGAGGGCGATATTATCAACAATATGATGAAAAATTTAACAATTGTTTAATCCATAAACTCACGAAGCAGCGAGTTTTCGGGGATAACATCGACCGGCAGAGGCTCGAATCTTTCAAGGCGTTCTATCATCATCTGCGCCTCGTCATACCACTCGCTGCCGCTCCCGACACAGCTCAGCATCGGCACGGCAAGGGCGCGGAACACGCACGGCTCATAGGCATGGAGCGAGTCTATCTTCTCCGCCGCCAAGTGACTGTAAGGGAAGATATACTTATCCTCGCCGCGCTGAACGCTCCCCCAGAGATCATATGTCCGCTCGACGCTGCTCGCGCGGTGGTAATAATCTCGCACGAGGCGGCGGACAAAGCGCAAATCGCGCTTCGACATGAGCACATCCCCGTCCTCATCGGCGATGCGGGATGAGACGCTGACATAGAGCTTCATCAGATTTTCGCTCGGCAGAGAGTCGGTTATAACCGGGTTCAGGGCGTGGATGCCCTCGACTATCAGCACATCGTCCTTGCCGAGCGTTATCGGGTCGGAAAAGCCGCTGCGCCTGCCGCTGACGAAATCGAAATGCGGCAGCCTCGTTGTACCGTTTTTGATGATATCCTCAAGGCACGAGTCAATGAGCGCGATATCGAGTGCGTTTACGGTCTCATAGTCGGGCTTACCGTTTTCGTCGAGAATGGCATCGCGCTGATCGTGATAAAAATCGTCGAGCGAGACAGTGAAAGCCTTTGCGCCGCGCGATTCGAGCCGCGAGGCGATGAGCCCGGCGGTGGTCGTTTTGCCCGACGCGCTGGGACCCGCGAGCATGACTATCCGCTTTTCGCGGTCGGAGAATATGCGCTCGGCTATTTCATCGAGCCTGCCCGAATACCGCTCCTCGGCTTTTGAAACGAGAAAAGCGGGGTCGTTTGCCGCCATTGAGTTTATTTTTACGAGAGATTTCAACTTATCACCTTATTTATCCGCAGACGACTGCGAACCGAATATTTCCGAATAGAACTCCGATATGCGTTTCTTGCGCTCCATCAGAGTGTCAAACCGGGCATTATATTCATATGGATATTTGTAGTTAAAAATACGCTCGATATAGTTGCTGCCGGGCTTTTTGAGCTTTGTTACGGCACCCGCTCCGGCGGCGAGGACAGTATGAGTCTCTTCCATCATGAAGACATTGTATCTGCACTCCGTACCGGGCTTGCACCAGCCGACATTTTCGAGGTTGCCGACGCAGCGGCTCTGGCGATACATATAATAAGGAATATAGCCGTTATCGAAGAGAACGGAGTGGGAATAGTCAATCATTTTCCCTGCCGTCTCCCCTTCGCTGACCGCATGGCCGTTTTCTCTGAGAGTGGATGCGGATTTCAGTGCAAGGGCATGGACGGTTATATTTGCGGGAGCGAGCGAGACGACGCCGTCA
Source organism: Oscillospiraceae bacterium (assembly GCA_050873305.1). Classification (GTDB taxonomy): domain Bacteria; phylum Bacillota; class Clostridia; order Oscillospirales; family Acutalibacteraceae; genus CAG-177. Next base: position 6,871 of record JBNMIN010000001.1, on the reverse strand, counting down.
ACTGATTTTTTGAAGCTCTCAAGCGTATCGCCGGGGAGTCCCGCGATAAGATCGACATTTATATTTTCAAACCCGCTCTTCTCGGCGAGGGCATAAGAAGAAAAGAAATCCGCCGCTGTATGCTTTCTGCCGACTGATTCGAGCACGGAATCGTTGAGAGTCTGGGTGTTTATGCTTATTCTGTCAACCGAGTGGGCGCGCAGGACATCGAGCTTCTCCTGCGTCACGGTATCGGGTCTGCCGAGCTCGACGGTATATTCGCGGATAGCGGACAAATCGAAGCTGTTTTCGACTGCCGAGCAGACCTTTTCCATCTGCTCCGCGCTGAGAATACCCGGCGTTCCGCCGCCGATATATATGCTCTCAAGCCGCAGTCCGATATCGCGGACGATTTTTCCCGTTATCTCGAGCTCCCTGCACAGATCGTCAACATAGACGGGCAGAAGCTTTGCGGCATTGGCGTTGGTTATCGAATGGGAGACGAACGAGCAATAGCTGCACCTCGACGGGCAGAACGGTATCGCGATATAGAGGCTGAACGAGCGCTCGTCACCGAGGGCGGCTATCTCCTGCTCCGTACCCGCGACGCTCTGCGCAAGGCGCGCTTTCGGCTCGCTGACAAGTAGCTTTTTCGTAAAATAGTCATACGCGCCCTTTTCGCCGAGAGACTCAATGAGCTTCAGCATAAGCTTGGACGGGCGCACGCCGGTGAGTATGCCCCAGGGCGGGACATATCCGGTAACGGCGCTCAGAGCGGAGAAAAGCTCGCGAGCCATAGTGCGCTCGCACTCGTCTTTTTCGGGCTCGTCGGTCTTTGGGACTTCTGCCGAGCGAGTCTCGGTTTTATCCCCGACATTGATGCACACGCGCACGGAATATCCGCCGCTCGCGCCGTCGAGATATGTTTCGACCTCGGGCGCTCCGCTTTCGGGCAGAGTGTCCGAGACCGTTATCTTTTCGTTAGGGAAGAACACGCGGCAAAGATTCTCCATCTCATAGTGAAAATCGTGACCGCAGATATATAGAATCATAGGCGTTTCCTTAAAGCTCTCCTCTGGGTATTTTTCTTAAATATCTGTTTCTGACCCGCTCCTCTGAGAGCGTTGTGGAGCGGTTATGCCCGGTGTAGACGGTATATTCGCCGTCGAGGGCGGCAAGGCGCTTGAGGCTTTCGACCATAGCCTGCCAGTCCCCGCCGGGGAGGTCGGTTCTGCCGACGGTGCGGCAGAAAAGAGTATCGCCCGAGAACATCACGCGCTCGGTCTCTTCGAGATAGCACACGCCGCCGAGGGTGTGCCCGGGAGTGTGGATAGTATGGAGAGTGATATCCCCTATCTTCGCTTCAAATCCCTCTTCCGCGAGCAGGTCGTAATCGACATATTTCTGAATGCCGTGATCGACATGGGTCGCGAGACTGATATCCTCACACTTGAGGCAGGCGCTGTCATAGGGGTGAATGGCTATTTTCGCGTCCGGGTAGTCGTCTTTTATATGCGCGACGCCGAGAATGTGGTCATAGTGACCGTGGGTGAGAAGAATATACTTGAGATTTTTCACTTCATCGCGCAGGACTGCTTTCAGCTCGTCCGTGTAATCGCCGGGATCGATAACCGCCGCCTCGCCGCTGTGTTCGTCAATAACGACATAGCAGTTCGCCTGAACGGGTCCCATGGGCAGAGTGTGTATCTTCATCATTTGTCTTTCCTCCATATATCGGTATCGAGCATGATAGTAACGGGTCCGTCGTTCGCTATATCGACCGCCATATCCGCGCCGAAGATGCCTTTTTCGACATTCCTGACTCCGTTCGCGGAGAGCTCGGAGCAGAACAGCTCATATAATCTGTTCGCTTCATCGGGCGCGGCAGAGAGCGTAAAAGACGGTCTGTTGCCCTTTTTGCAGTCGGCACAGAGGGTGAACTGCGAGATGGCAAGAATCTCGCCACCGACATCGTTGACGCTGAGATTCATTTTTCCGTTTTCGTCCTCGAACACGCGCAGGCGCGCTATTTTGCCGGCGAGCAACGCCGCCTGCTCATCGGTGTCGCCCTCGACAACGCCGAGCAGGACATTGAAGCCCTTGCCTATCTCGCCGACGGTCTTTCCGTCAACGGAAACTTTTGACGATGTGACTCGCTGAACAACAGCTCTCACGGTGATTCCCCCTTGGACTTGCAATATCTAAAATATTGGCATCAGGTTGCGGCTCTCTCGACGCTGAGCACGCCGTCGATTCGCTCGATCTTGGCGGCGACGCTCTTGAGATGCTCGATTCCCGAGACAGTTATAGTCATGGAAAACGTGCTTCTGCCGTCCTTGAAATTCCTTGTGTTTATATCATTTATCATAACGTGCATATTGGCGAGCTGGACGGAGATATCCGCGAGCATGCCGACCCTGTTGAGGCAGGATATCATGAGCGTTGCGCGGAAATCCTCTTTTATGGCGCTGTCCCAATATGCGTTTATCCATCTGTCTTTATCGCCGCAATGCTCGAGATCCTTCGGGACATTGCTGCAGTCGCGCGTATGGATCGACACACCGTGGCCGCGGGTGATAAAACCGATTATACTGTCGCCCGGGAGCGGATTGCAGCAGCGCGAGAACTTGACAAGGCAGTTGTCGATGCCCTCGACTATAACGCCCTCGCTGCTCTTGACGCGCTTTTTCGGCTGGGTGAGCACAATCTCCGGCGGAGCGGACGCCTTGACTATCTTGTTATACTCATCTTTTATATGCGGCATCATGCGGATAAGCGACACGCCGCCGTAGCCGATAGCGGCATAGAAATCCTCAACCGTGTCGAAATGCTGACGCTCCGCGATGCGCTGGAGGAACGACTTCATCTCATCATCCGGCAGTCGGATAAAGCTGCGCCTGAACTCGCGCTCGACCTCCGCCTTGCCCTCGGCGATATTCTCGTCGCGGCGCTCTTTCTTGAACCAGTTGCGTATTTTGCTGCGCGCCTCGCTCGTCTTGACTATCTTGAGCCAATCGCGGCTCGGGCCCTTGCCGGGCTGAGACGAGGTTAAAACATCAACTATCTCGCCGGTCTTTACCTGATAATCAATCGGCACGATGCGCCCGTCGACCTTTGCGCCGGTCATGCGGTTGCCGATGGCGGAATGAATGGCATAGGCGAAGTCGATAACCGTCGCGCCTATCGGCAGGTTTATAACATCGCCCTTGGGAGTGAACACAAACACCTCTTCGGGGACGAGGTCGCTCTTTATCGTTCTGACGATATCCTCGACATCCTCGGAATCGCTCTGACTCTCGAGCATCTGGCGAATCCACGCAAGGCGCTTGTCGAAGTTGCCGCTCGCGGTGCCGCCGCCGAGCTTATACTTCCAGTGCGCGGCGATACCGTATTCAGCCGTCTGATGCATTTCCCAGGTTCTTATCTGAACCTCGAAGGGTATTCCCTCTTTGCCGATAACGGTGGTATGCAGAGACTGATACATATTCGGCTTCGGGGTCGAGATATAATCTTTAAAGCGGTTCGGGATCGGGCGGAACATATCGTGGATAACGCCGAGGCAGTTATAGCAGTCGATAACAGACTCGACTATTATTCTGACGGCGTAGATATCATAAATCTCGTCAAAGGTCTTGCCGCCGATATACATTTTGCGGTAGATTCCGTGGACGCTCTTGATTCTGCCCTCAACTTTGCAGCCGGAGACAAGCGGATCGACGCGTTCCTTTATCTTTTCGATTATGCTGTCAAGGAACTCCTTGCGCGATGCGCTCTGGGAGTTGAGATAGTCCTCGATCTCTTTATACGCGACGGGGTCGAGGCAGATAATGGCTCTGTCCTCAAGCTCCTCTTTTATCGTTCTGATACCTAAGCGGTGAGCGATGGGGGCATATATCTCGAGAGTTTCAAGGGCTGTTTCGCGGCGCTTCTCTTCGCGGACATAGCCGATGGTTCTCATGTTATGCAGTCTGTCGGCAAGTTTGATAATAATAACTCTGATATCATTCGACATTGCGAGGAGCATCTTGCGAATATTTTCCGCCTGCGCCTCCGCCTTTGTCTCGGTCGGCACTTTTGCAAGCTTTGTCACGCCGTCGACCAATTGGGCTATCTCGTCGCCGAACTCGCGCTCGATATCCGCCTTTGTGACATCGGTATCCTCGACAGTATCGTGCAGGAGAGCCGCCGCCACCGACTGGCTGTCCATGCCGAGGTCTGCGAGAATCGAGGCAACGGCTATCGGGTGGATTATATACGGCTCGCCGGACTGGCGGAGCTGATTCTTGTGATGCTCCTTCGCCATATCATAGGCGCGCTTCACCGTTTCAAGCTCGTCGTCGCGGTACATGGTCTTTATTTTTTCGTAGAGCTTGTCGAAGCCGTCGTCAAAGGAAGAGCTGCCGTCGGTGAAATCCGCCTGACGGTTCATCTTCTTCTCCTCGGTCTCGCCGTTTATTTTTTCTTCCCACGATCTCATCGGATCACTCCTCATTATCTTGCCGCTGTTTATAAAAAGCTTCTTATATGTTTCATCAATTGTGCGTCCTCAAGGTTCACCTTGGGGCTCTGTTCGTTGACAACGATGCTGCCCGCGGGCGAGCGGTTGAGAACGCCCGTCTGCACCATAACTTCGACAGCGCTCGCGACGGCGCATATTCTGTCCGCCTCAAAGCCCGAGCGCAGGCACAGCATCTCATACTCGGCGCTCCATGAGCCGCGCCGTTTTATCTGGGTATACACCGCGCCGCAGAGGCTTCTGTCCGGGAGAGCGATCTTTGCCTGCTGTGCAGTCAGCTCCTCGCCGTGCATGACGCGGTCAAAGAGTCGAAGTCCCTCAAGCACTTTTATATCGTCGCTGCCCGACGGGCGCATATTCCTTATATATACGCCGATGCGCACACTCCCCTGATACTCGTTCCTGTCGAGATTGACGGCGAGGTCAACTGTATCGCCGACGCTGTAAAAGAACGAGCGCTCGGTCATGCCGAAATACATGGCGAAGATGCGCGTATCGCCCTTTGAGACGGTTATTCGCATATGCTTGCCGTTGCCGACGGGAGAAAAGCTCTCTATCTTCATGCCGTAAAGCCCGAAAACCGGCTGGGGGTTGCCCGCCCCAAACGGTTCGAGGGACGAGACGGCGTCGAGAATATCTAAAGATATGTGCGCGGGATTGATTTTCAAATCTATATTCTGAACCGGGAACGGCATCTCGGTATTAAGCGAATATTCCGTTATCTCCGAGCGCAGCTGTTCGATATCTTTCGCCATGAGCGAGAGTCCCGCCGCCTGAGTGTGACCGCCGAAATGGGTCAGCAGATGCTTTGAATTTTTTATCGCGTCGTAGAGCGAGAAGCCCTCTATGCTGCGTCCAGAGCCGCGCGCCGTACCGTCCTCTGTATTGCGCGAAATTATTATGCACGGTTTTGAATATTTTTCCTGAATCCTCGCGGCGACAATGCCGATAACGCCGTTGTGCCAATCGTCGCCGTCAACGACAATGACGGGGGCATAGCGTATCTCCGGATGCTCGAACAATTTCTGTTCGACCTCGGCAAAAATCTCGCTTTCAATCGCCTGGCGCGTTCTGTTCGCCTCGTTTATCTCCTGTGCGAGCCCGTTTGCGGTCTCTGGGTCGTCGCTGAGCAGAAGCTCGAGCGCGCGGTTGGCGGAGCCCATTCTGCCCGCCGCATTGATGCGCGGCGAAATCGTGAACGCTACTGAAGTTGCGTTGACATATTTATTGCCCGCTCCCGCGACATCGAGAAGTTCGTTTATTCCGGCGCGCGAGCGGTTGTTGATGCTGCGGAGTCCCGCCTTGACTATCGCGCGGTTTTCGCCGGTAAGATTGACAACATCGCTTATAGTGCCTATTGCGGCAAGGTCTGCGAAGTCTTCTATGACGGCTGTGTCATCCTCGAGCTCCATGGCACAAGCCAGCTTGAATGCGACGCCCGCTCCGCACAGCTCCTTAAACGGACTGCTGCAATCCGCGCGCTGAAGATCGACTATCGCCTCGGCGCGGGGCAGAACATCGGGGACTTTGTGGTGGTCGGTTATAACGACCTCCATACCGAGCTCGTATGCGCGCTCGGTCGCATCTGCGGCGCTGACTCCGTTATCGACCGTCACTATCAGCTGAGTGCCCATATCTTTGAGCTTTTCGACCGCGCCGACGCTCAGACCGTAGCCCTCGGTCAGCCTGTCCGGGATATACCACAGGACATTCGCACCCTTTGACTCAAGATATGTATAGAGAAGAGCGGTTGAGGTGACGCCGTCGGCATCGAAATCGCCGAATATCGCTATGCACTCGAAATTATCTATTGCGCGGTTTATGCGCTCGACCGCCTTGTCCATATCCGGCAGGGCGAACGGATCGAGAGTAAAGAACGGGTTCGGGTCGAAGAAATCTTCAATTTCTTCGTCGTCGCGAAGTCCGCGTATAACGGCAAGCAGCGCGGCGATAGGATTGAGGCTGTGTTCCTCGGCTATCTGAGCCGCGAGATCCTTGTCATATGAAGCTGCAAGCCATCTTTTACGCATAGGGTTACCATTCCTTTCGATAATAGTTAATTATACCATGTATATAGCGGTTTTATCAAGAGTTTCGGCAGAAAGTTCGGCTTTTCGGCACGGGATATAAAAAGAGCAGGCCGGCTGACCGGTCTGCTCCGTGAATTGATATTTGTTGTTTTATGCTTTTGCCGCCGCAGGCTTTCTCGCGGTCAAAATAAGATTCAGCGTAGCTATGAGCGTGAAAGCGATGAGCACGGGATAGAAAACGCCGTAATCGCCCATGATATATCTCAGCCCATAAAACGCGGTAAGCGGCGAGACGGCCACCGACACCACTGCGGCGGAAATGATGCCTTTCACGGCGAGCAATCCG